>JAJVIL010000040.1 GCA_022072045.1 Burkholderiaceae bacterium
CGACTTGCATGTGTAAGGCATGCCGCCAGCGTTCAATCTGAGCCAGGATCAAACTCTTCAGTTCGATCTCTGCAAGTTTGCTCGATTCGGAATTGAAGTGAACTTCACTTCTTCATCCGTGAGCGTTCGTGGACCTCGAGCCTTGCGGCACTTCGGTCCGTGGCATCCGCCTTCAAACGCCCACGCTTATCGGCTGTTGATTGTTAAAGAGCCCTGCCCGTTGGCAGGCGCCGACCGGCGTCGGCAAAGAAGGCGGAGTATGGCACAGGATCGCAGCACGGTCAACGACAACCGGCCCGTCACACCCTGAGGCAAGCGGCATCGGGGTTGCGCGAGCGCGCTCGTCGCATGCTCGACATCAAGGTGCTTCGAGGCCCGCGTCGCGTGCGGGCTCGCGCGACTCGCGCGCCGCTGCCCATGATTGCATCGGGTCTTCGCTCTGCAGCGTTCGCGCAAGGCCTGCCGCCAGCCTGTTCACCTCGGTGCGCAGGATGCGCTGCTTCACCGACGCAATCTGCGCCGGATGCATCGAGAAGGAACGCAGCCCCATGGCCAACAGCAACTCGGTGAACGCCGGATCGCCCGCCATTTCCCCGCAGACGCTGACATGCTTGCCCGCCTGCCTGGCGATTTCGATCGTGCGCGCGATCAGCAGCAGCACTGCCGGATGCCACGGGTCATACAGCGGTGCCACCGCCTCGTCCGCACGGTCGATCGCCAACGTGTACTGGATCAAGTCATTGGTCCCGATCGACACGAAGTCGAGGTAGCGCAGCATGCTCGGCAGGATCAGCACCGCTGCCGGAATCTCGATCATCGCGCCGAGTTCGACCTCACCGAAGGCGATGCCGGCGTCGCTCAGCTGTTGCTTGGCTCGACTGAGGGCTTCGCGCGCCAACCTGATCTCGGCCAGTTGGGCCACCATCGGCAGCAGCAATCGCACCTTGCCGAAGGCACTGGCGCGCAGGATCGCGCGCAACTGTTGGCGGAACATCGCCGGCTCGGCAAGGCTCCAGCGAATCGCACGCAGGCCCAGCGCCGGATTCAAGACCTGCCCGTGCTTCAACTCGTGAATCGTCAACCGGTCGAGCGGCTTGTCGACCCCGATGTCGACTGTACGGATCGTCACCGGCAAGCCATGCATTGTCTCCACGACGCCGCGGTAGGCCTCGAACTGCTCCTCCTCGTTCGGCAGGGCGCCATCGCGATTCATGAAGAGGAACTCACTGCGGAACAGGCCGATGCCCACCGCACCTGATTCGAGCGCCGCCTGCGCATCGCGGGGCAACTCGATGTTGGCCAGCAATTCGACCGCCTCGCCGTCCAGCGTCACCGACGGTGTGTGGCGGAGCCGGTGCAGGCGGGCCCGTTCGAGCTCGCTCTGGCGCTGCCGAAAGCGATACTCCTCGAGCACGATCGGCGAAGGATCGACAACCACGACCCCGGCATCGCCATCGATGACCACCCAGTCGTCCTGCCGGATCAGCCGGCTGGCTTCGCGTGCCCCGACCACTGCCGGGATATCCATGCTGCGCGCCACGATCGCGGTGTGCGAAGTCTTGCCGCCGACATCGGTGACGAAACCCGAGAACACGCTGCCCTTGAACTGCAGCATGTCGGCTGGCGCGATATCGTTGGCCACCAGCACCAGGGGTTCGGCACCATCGCCGGTCGTGCCAACGGTCGACGGCACCAACGGGCCCGCCTTCGACAGCGCACGCAGCATGCGCTCGACCACCTGCTCCAAGTCGGCCTTTCGCTCTCGAAGGTAGTCATCGTCCATCTCGTCGAACTGGCGCGCCACCACCTCGAGTTGCGCCGACAGCGCCCACTCGGCGTTGTAGTGGCGCGCTTCGATCCAGTGCTTGGTCGCCTCGGCCAGCACGTCGTCGTGCAGCAGCATCAAATGGACGTCCAACAACGCCGGCAGCTCTGCGGGCGCTTCGGAAGGCAGCTCGCGCTTGAGCGTCAGCAGCTCGTTGGCGACCTTGTCGCGCGCCTGGCGAAGGCGGTCGACCTCGGTCGGAACGCGCGAATCGTCGATGTAGTAGTGCGCGACATCGACCCGGCTGGAGGCCACCAGCACGGCACGCCCGATGGCAACGCCGCGCGAGACCGGCAAACCGAAGACCTGGATGCTCATGGTCGCGGTGTCCCTGGCAAATCTGCTGTCATTGCCCCTCCCCGAACTTGTCAGTCACCAGGGCGGTGATGGCGTTGACGGCCTGCACCTCGTCATCGCCGTCGACCTCGAGCTCGATCTTGGTGCCCTGGCCAGCCGCCAGCATCATCACCCCCATGATGCTCTTGGCGTTCACGCGACGCCCTGCGCGGGTCAGATGAACCTCGCTGACGAAGCTGCCCGCCAGCTTGGTCAGCTTGGCCGATGCACGGGCGTGCAAGCCAAGCCTGTTGTTGATCGTCAATTCGGTCTTGATCATGACGACCTCTAGGCGTGGCGTTGCGGATCGCTCGGTGCCGCCTCCATGATGCCCTCCACGCCACCGGCCAGCGCACGTTCGACCACCGCGCTCAGCGGGGCGCTGCGGTAAGTGGCTGCCCGCCACACCATGGGGACATTGACCCCCACGACCGTGCGCACGGTCACGCCATCGGCCAGCCGCGCCGCGGCATTGCAGGGTGTGGCGCCGACGACGTCGGTCAGCACCAGGAACTCGCGTTCACCGATGCGCGCCATCGCCTCGCGCGCAGCGCGCTCAACCTCGTCCGGCGACGCTTCGCCAGTGACATCGATCGCCTCGACGCCGGTGTCATTCGGGAATACGTGCTCGACCACCGTCTTCAGCGAAGACGCCAGTGGCGCGTGCGCGATGATCAGCAAGCCAGCCATGCGGTACCGACTCGATTATCCGCATGCGGCGATCGACCGCTTGCGTTGTGCCATCCGCGGATAGCTCCAGTACCAGACGCCGGCGCCGGCTATGGCCAGCAGCAGCAGCGCCATCGCCGCGCGGTAGCTGTGCCCGGGCGACCAGCCGGCTGCCAGCAACCAGTCGATCATCAGGCCCATGCCCCATTGACAGCCGAACACGCCCAGGAAGATCAGCAGGTTGAACGCCGACAGCGCGCGCCCTGCCTCGGCTTTGGGCAACGCGTGCGCGACCGCCGGCAGGGAGAGCGTGACCACGCTCGTGCATGCGCACCACGCTGCCAGCCACGGCGCGCCGGCGGCCGGCCCGATCAGGACGATAGCCAGCATCACCGCGGCGCCGAGCGGCCAACCGCGGGCAATGAGCCACTCGGGGCCAATGCCACGCGAAACCAAGCGCGGTATGACCACCCCCCACGCCATGAACGACGCAAGCATCGACAAATTGATCAAGAACAGCCCCCGCGCGGCGGTCGATGCGTCGACCATCACAACCTCGGTCAGCCACGGTCCGGCCCAAAGAGACTGCACCGCGATCAGGCCGCCATAGGCAAAGACCGCCAGTGGCGCCGCTTGCACGAACGCCGGGTGCCGCACGACCGACCCGTAGCCCCTGACAGCGCGCGGCGCCCTCGCCTCTCGGTCTGCACGGTCTCGCGGCGTGGCCGCGGCGATCAAGATCAGCGCCGTGATCATCGCACCGGCCAGCCCGTAGAACAGATTGCGCCAGCCCAGCGTGGGCAGCAGCGCCTGCACCGGCAACGTCGACGCCACCATGCCCAGCGAGCCGGACATCAGCATCCACGCATTGAGACGCAGCTGCAGCGGAGCATCGAACAGGCGCACGAACGCCGTCAGCGGAGCCATCAGGCTAGCCGCAACACCCATGCCGATCAGCAGCCGCGCCAACACCAACTCGCCGAAATCGCGCGCCAGCGCAAAGCCGGCACAGCCGGCGACCGCCAGGGTCGTCAGCGCCAGCAAGACTTCACGGACGCCGAAGCGATCAAGCAACCACCCGATCGGCAGTTGCATGCAGGCGAAACCGAGGAAGTACACCCCCGCCAGCAGACCCAACTCCCCAGCGCCGAGGCCCAACTCATGCGCGAACTCGGGCGCCAGGGTCGCGACTACTGCACGCAGCAGCGCCGACAGAAAGTAGTTGAACGCGAAAGCACCGAATATGGCGCCGACACGCCACCACGCCGTGGTTTCGTGTCCGCTCATGGCGTCACCGTCAGGCCTCCGAAGAACGTGGCCACGGCCGATTCGTCGGGCTTGTCGCTCACCACGCTCGCCTGATAGACACTCGCACCGTACGCGAACAGCAGCAGATGCTCCGTCACCGCCGAGCCGTCTGGACGTCGACCCACGACGGTCGAGCGCCCGGCCTGCGGATTGGGCGTCATTCCCGGAACAGCGAACGCTCGGACATGCGGTTCCGCTGCGTCGAGGTTGCGCGCGGCAGCGTCACGCATGAACTTCATTGTCGCCGTGACATCGCCGACGTCGCTGACCGTCATGCCAGCAACCGCGTAGGTGCTGCCGCCAGCCGCGCAGGCGAACATCACCATCTGTGCGCGCGTGCGCAATACCGTCACCTCACGGGCCAGAGAGGCCGGCCGGCACGGAAACAAAGCCCGTGCACCGAGTTCGGTCGGCTGCACTCGACGCCATTCCAGCGCCTGCGAGCACGCACATAGCAGCGCCACGCCCCACAGCACGCTCCACGAGGATCGCATCGGGGCATTATCCGAAGACCACGATCCCCGTTCGGACGACGCAGACGGCAACGGATGCATGTGGTAACCACCGACCCGCGGCCGCGGGATCGACCATTGGAGTCATCGCGGCGACGATTGCCGCATGGACCTGTCCGACCTGAGCTCCACCGGCGACGCGGGCAAGTCGGCGCCCATTCCAGCGTCAGGCGCGGCCCCACTGGGCGATGCCGCATGGCAGGTGACGAACCAAGTCGGCGCCGAAGTGGCGCGCGCACTGACGCCGGCGTTGGACAGCGTGCGTCAGATGCAGCTCTCCGGCCGCATTGACCGCGTGGGGCTGCATGCGCTGATCTCGCAGATCGAGCAGGCGCGCCACGCCAGCACGCTCGGCCAGCAGATCGCGCGCCTGGCCCAGGGCGGCATTGCGCAGCAGCCTGAGGCGCTGAGCCTCTCGCAGGCGCTGCGCGATGGTCTGGCGCAGCGTCAGGACGAGTTGAACGCGCGCGGCCTGGCGCTGCAGCTCACGCTGAAGCCCGCCGATGTGGTGGTCGACGCGACGCTGCTGTCAGCCTTGCTGGACACGATGCTCGATTGGAGTCTGCGTCACGCCTGCACGCCGATCGATGTGGCTCTCGATGTGAAAGCATGGCCGGCGCATGCGCGGATCGCGTGCCGGTTCGGGCACACACCGTCGGATCAGGCGCCGGCGCCCGCGGATCGGTACCGCGAAGCCAGGCTCGATTGCCTGTCATGGCGGCTGTTGGGCCAGCTCGCTCGCAGCATGGCATTGTCGTTCGATCGCTGCGACACCGCGGTCGACACCGCGCTGACGCTGGAGTTTCCACACACCGTCAACGGCAGTCTCGAAGGGGCTTCGGCAATCGAATGGGGTGCGCCGGCTGGCACGAGTGCCCAGCCACTGGCCGGCACCCATGCGCTGGTCATTGCGTTGCGCCGCGAGGTGCTCAATCAGATTCGACACGCCCTGCTGCCGCTCGGTGTGGTCGTGCACTGCGTCGGCTCCGTCGATGCCGCGCGCGAGTTTTGCCAGCGGGCGCTGCCCCGGGCCATCGTCTACGAGTCGACGGTCTACGACAGCGCGTTCGATGCGCTGCGCAGCGACATCAAGCTGCAATGCCCGGATTTGGCATGGGTCGAGATCATCGAGCAAGGCGAGGCCTTCGAGATCTCCAGCTTCGGCGGCATGTCGATGGCCCGCGTCGGCAGCGACGCGATCGCGCATTCGCTGCCATCGGCGCTGATGTTCGAGCTGGCCAGAGGTCTGTAACCCCTCGTCGGCAGCCGAGCCGGCCGAACTTGCGCGGCGAAAAGCGCGCGCTTCTACGATCAAGCAGCCCCGGGCCCGAGGATCACGATCCCGGGGCCACCCCTGCCAGGGCCGCCTGCCGGTCTGCGTGGTAGCTCGAGCGCACCAGAGCACCCACCGCTGCATGGCTGAACCCGAGTTGCTGGGCGCGTGCCTCCAAGGCGCTGAAGCCGTCCGGATGCACGTAGCGTAGCACCGGGAGATGGTGCGCCGACGGAGCCAGGTACTGGCCGATCGTCAACATGTCGACGCCGTGGCGTCGCAGGTCGCGCATCACCTCGACGATTTCGTCGTCGGTCTCGCCCAGGCCCACCATCAGCCCGCTCTTGGTCGGCACGTCGGGGAACATCTGCTTGAACCGCTGCAGCAACTGCAGCGACGTCGCGTAATCCGACCCGGGCCGCGCCTGCCGGTACAGGCGGGGCACGGTCTCCAGGTTGTGGTTCATCACATCGGGCGGCGACTGCCCGAGGATTTCGAGCGCGCGATCCATCCGCCCGCGAAAATCGGGCGTCAGGATCTCGATGCGGGTACCGGGCGAACGCGCGCGCACCTCGCGGATGCAGGCCACGAAATGCGCAGCGCCGCCGTCGCGCAGGTCGTCGCGATCGACACTGGTGATGACCACGTACTTCAGCCTCATCGCGGCGATCGCGTCGGCCAGGTGAGCTGGCTCGTCGGCATCGAGCGGATCGGGGCGGCCGTGCCCGACATCGCAGAACGGGCAGCGGCGCGTGCACTTGTCGCCCATGATCATGAAGGTCGCGGTGCCGTGCCCGAAGCATTCGCCGATGTTCGGACACGAGGCTTCCTCGCACACCGTGTGCAGCCGGTGCTCGCGCAAGAGCTGCTTGATCTCGTAGAAGCGCGACCCCGCAGACCCCGCCTTGACGCGAATCCAAGGCGGCTTCGGCAACGTCGGGGCCGCGACCACCTTGATAGGAATGCGCTCGGTCTTGGCCTTCGCCTTCTGCTTGGCCGTGGCCTCGTAGGCGAGCGCGGTGGGGTCGGTGCTGCCGGTCATGCGAATCCTTCAGCTCGACAGCAAGGCCGACAGACGTGCGCCGAGGCGCTGCGCCGTCTCGTCCCAACTGGCGTGCACACCCAGTGTAGCGAGGTCGACGGTCACGAGACCGATATGGCCGCATGGATGAATGCGCGCGAACGGCTCCAGATCCATCGCCACGTTGAGCGCCAGGCCGTAAAGGGCACAGTGATTGCTGACCTTGATGCCCAGCGCCGCCACCTTGCCGAGCCCCGCGAAGCGATCCGCGCGCGGCTGCAGCCGCCGATGATCGAACGGATTGTCCAGACGCACATAGATGCCCGGCGCACCGGCGACGCGATGCCCCGTCAACGCGTAGCTCCCCAGCACGTCGAGCGCGGCCTGCTCGAGTCGAAAGACATACTCTTTCACGTAGATCCGCAGGCGCCGCAGGTCCACCAGGGGATAGACCACGACCTGGCCGGGGCCGTGATAGGTCACCTGCCCGCCGCGGCCGGTGCGCACCACCGGCACGCCACCGGCATCGAGCACATGCTCGCCACGGCCAGCTACGCCGAGCGTGAACACCGGATCGTGCTCGACCAGCCAGAGTTCGTCGGGCGTGGCGGCGTGGCGCGCAGCGGTGAACGACTGCATCGCTGCTTCGACACTGGCGTGATCGCGACGGCCGAGGAGCTTGATCTGCATGTCTGGTGCCGGCAAGTCCGGACCATTGGACATTGTCGGCGCGCGCATCGCGTCTCGCACGCGAGCGCTGATGAGCCTACAACACGACCTTGACCATCGGATGCGAGGTCAGCGCCCGATACAACCCATCGAGCTGTTCGCGGCTGGTGGCCGTGATCATCAGCGTGATGCCGAGGTAGCTGCCGCCGCTGCTGGGCCGCAACTCGACGCGCGCAGCGTCGAAGGCCGGATCGAAGCGTTGCGCCACCTCGACGATCGCTTCGACGAAGCCGTCGACCTGCGCACCCATCACCTTGATCGGGAACTCGCTCGGGTACTCGATCAGCGAGGGCCGCTCGGCGGCAGGCTCCGACATGAAGGCTTTGCGATCGGGCTTCAGATCGATTGCGCCTGCTTGGCGCGCTGATAGGCATCGTACAGCCGGGCGTAGATCGGGCCCGGCTTGCCGCGCAGCGTGCCGTGCCCCACCGGCTGCTCGTCGAGCTTGGTCACCGGCAGCACCTCCTTGGTGGCGGAGCTGATCATCAGCTCATCGGCGCTGCGCACGTCGTCTTCGGAGATCGGTCGCAGGTTGTAGCCGATGCCCTCTTCCTCGCACAGTTCGCGCAGCAGTTCGTAGCGGATGCCTTCGAGCACATGTTCGCTGCGCGGCGAGCCAAGCACCGCGCCTTCGTGCACCACCCAGACGTTGCTGCCCGAGGCTTCGGTCAGCCAACCATCGCGAAACATGATCGTCTCCAGCGCGCCGCGATCGGCCGACATCTGGCGCGCCAGCACGTTGCCGAGCAGCGAGATGCTCTTGATGTCGCCGCGCTCCCAGCGAAAGTCGCGCGCGGTGATGCAGGCCACGCCATGGTGGCGCTGTTCGATGCTGGGCGGCTTCATCGGGTTGGTCATCATGAACACCGTGGGCGCGATGCCCTCGGGCATCACGTGGTCGCGCATCGCCACGCCGCGCGTCACCTGCAGATAAACCGCCTGGTCGTCGGCCGCCAGCGCAGCCACCAGAGCCCGCGCATGGCCCAGCCACTCGTCGCGGCGATACGGGTTGGCGATGCGCAGCTTGTCGAGGCTACGCGCCAGACGCGCCATGTGCTCGTCGAAGCGGAACAGTCGCCTCCCGTAGACCGGCACGACCTCGTACGCGCCGTCACCGAAAATGAAGCCGCGGTCGAGCACCGACACCTTGGCCTCGTTGAGCGGCAACCAATGGCCGTTGAGCAGGCAGGGCGTGTCGGGCAGGGAGGTCATAGGCGCCTCGTCGGGAGCGACAGGGGGTCGAATCAGGCGTGAGCTTAGCGGGCCCCGGCTACTTGATCCACAGGCGCAGCGAGTCCCAGGCGCGACCGAACAGGCCCGCCTCGGGCACCGCCCGCTGCACCACCAGCGGCACCGCGGTGACGAGCGCCCCCGCCGCGGTGGTGACCTTCAGCGTGCCGACGCGCTGACCCTGCGCGAGAGGCGCCACCAGCGGATCGGTGCGCTCGACCACGGTCTTCAGCTTGTCGCCCTCGCCGTGCGGCACCGCGACGAACAGAGGCTTGGCCGCGCCGAGTTGCGCTTCGCTCTGCTGGCCCTTCCACACCGGCACCTTCAACGCCGGCTTGTCGCCCTCGAACAGCCGGACGGCGTCCCACGCCGTATAGCCCCAGTTGAGCAGCTTCTGGCTCTCGCTGGCGCGCGCCTCGCGCGACGCCGTACCCAGCACCACCGACAGCAGCCGGCGCTTGCCGTTGGGAAATTCGCGCTGCGCGGTGGCCACGAGACAGTAGCCGGCCTCGTCGGTATAGCCCGTTTTCATGCCGTCGACCGTCGGATCGCGGCCGAGCAGCAGGTTGCGGTTGTCCTGCTTGATGTGGTTGAACGTGTACTGCCGGATCGAGTAGTAGGTGGCAAACGAGTCTGGATGGTCGCGAATGATGTGCGCGGCCATCGTCGCGATGTCGCGCGCGCTGCTGTAGTGGCCGGCCTCGTCGAGCCCGGTGACGTTCTTGAACTGGGTGTTCTTCAGCCCCCAGGCCTGGGCCTGGCGGTTCATCATGCCGACGAAGGCGTCGACGCTGCCGGCCACCCCTTCGGCCAGGGCCACCGCGGCATCGTTGCCCGACACCGCGATCATGCCCCTGAGCAGTTCGTCGACCTTGGGCTTCATCTTCGGGTCGATGAACATCAGCGAGCCACCGCCCTTGCGCTCGGCCCAGGCCCGCAGCGATACGGGCAGCGTCTGCTCGAGCGTGAGCTTCTTGGCCTTGATCGCCTCGAACACCACGTAGGCGGTCATCAGCTTGGTCAGCGACGCCGGGTCGACGCGCGCATCGGCATCGCGCTCGGCCAGCACCTGGTCGGCATTGAGGTCGATCAGCAGGTAGTTGCGCCCGGCGATCTCAGGCGGTTGCAGCGGCTGCGCCTGCACCAAGCCGGCCATCACGGCCAGCAATGCGAGACCCGATCGAAGACACTTCAACGACAACATCGACGCCCTTTCAATGCTGGCCCGGATGGGCTGCGCCTAACGGCTGAGGCCGCGCGTGACCAACTCCCGCAGACGCGCGAGCTGACCGTGGAAGAAATGGCCGACACCGGGCAACACCACCACCGGCAAACCCTGCGGGCGTGCCCAGTCCAAGGTGGCCTTCAGCGGCACCACATCGTCGGCCTCGCCATGGATCACCAGCGAGTCGGCCGGCACTGGCGGCACTACAAAGGTAGAGGTCGCGGGGCCCACCAGTACCACGCGTTGCACCGGTGCGCCGGCTGCGGCCAGCCGCGCAGCGGCTTGCGCTGCAACGTATCCGCCGAACGAGAAGCCGCCGAGCGCCAGCGGCAGGGCCGGATCGCGCTGCGCCGCCACCACGGCGAGCGCGTCGTCGACTTCGCCCTTGCCACCATCCCACTGCCCTTCGGACGCGCCGACGCCGCGGAAGTTGAAGCGCACGGCGCGCCAGCCGAGCTGCGCGAACGTGCGCGCCAGCGTCTGGATCACCTTGTTGTCCATCGTGCCGCCGTGCAGCGGATGCGGATGGCAAAGCACCGCGACGCCGCGCAGCGCGCCCTCGGGCGTCTGGATGGAGGCTTCGATGCGGCCGGCCGGACCGGCGATGTCCGCGCGGGTGCTCGGCACGGTCATCAGCGCCCGATCGATGCGGGCAACAGCAGGCGTTCGACCACGCGACCGTTCTTCAGATGCGACTCGACGATCTCGTCGATGTCGTGCTGATCGACATAGCTGTACCAGACCGCCTCTGGGTAGACCACCGCCACCGGGGCGCCGGCACAGCGATCCATGCAGCCCGCCTTGTTGACGCGCACGCCGCCGGGGCCGGCCAATCCGAGCGCCTTGACGCGCGCCTTGCAGTGGTCGAGTGCGGCCTGCGGCTGGTGCTGCGCGCAGCAGGCCTCACCGTTGGTGCGCTCGTTGAGGCAAAAGAAGATGTGGTGCTTGTAGTAACTCATGTGGAGATTGCAGCGCGGACCACGGCTGCCGGCGCATTGTAGGGATGCACTTCGCGCGTCGAAGTTTCACTCGCGTCCGGCGCTCTGGCGCAGAAGCCACAGTGTGGTCACGTACGGCCACCACCAGCCGATCCACTGTGCCAGGCCGTGAAAGCGAATGAAACGCCCCTGCTCCCAGCCGTGCAAGCTGGCCGCGAAGTAGGGGTCCGCGGGTGCCTGCGCCACCAAGCCGACACCGGCAGTGACCACCACCAGCCCGAGCGCGGCGGCCGTGCGTCGGCCACAGCTCAGCAGCAGCACCGCCAGCACCAGGCCCAGCCCGATCCCGCCGAGACTGCTGACTGTGCACCAGGCGAGCGCGTGCTGCGGGCCGAAGTTCAACGCAGTCGACAACGTGGTGACACCGAAGCCGAGCGCGGTGGCGCCGAGTGCCATCCACAGCCGCCGGATGCCGGGACGCGCCATGCTGTAGGTCACCAGGCACGGCCCGAGCAAGCCCAGCGCCACCGCCAGCAGTTCGGCCACCGACGACAGGCGCGCCTCTGGCGGCGGCCCCGCCGCGAGCCAGCGCGCCAGCGGCTCGGCCACGGCCAACTCGCTGAACGCTTCGGCCAGAACGTCGCGTACCCGTTCCCAAACCTGGCCCAGGCCGAGCGCTACCGGGGTCGGAAACAGCAGCGCCAGCGGCCACAGCGCAAGCAACGTCAAGCCGCTGCGACTGCGCTGCGCGAACCACAATTCGCCGGTGCGGTGCGCCCAAGTGAGCGCGTGTGTCCGCGCCAGGCCGAGGCCGAGCAGCGAGCCAGCGGCCGCACCGCCCGTGTTGAGCAGCCAGTCGAGGGACGACGGCACGCGCTGCGGCAACAGGTGCTGTCCGACCTCGAGCACGTACGAAAGCAGAGCGCACAGCACGGTGGCATCGCGCAGGGCCGCCGCGCCGCTCGTGTGCCGTTGCCTCATGGCGAGAACCAGCAACATGCCCGGCGGCATGTAGCCGAGCAGGTTCGACACGACGTCGAACGTGCTGTGCCTGCTCGGCCAGGGCAACCGCAGCAGCGCCCAGCCCGCTTCGCCGACGGGCCAGCGCCAGCCGGTGAACGGAAACCAGCTCGCGTAGACGATCAACGCCACCCAGCCCGCCAGCAACAGCACGACCAGCGCGCTGCGCCCGCCGTCGACAGAGGCTTTCACCGGCTCACAGCGGCTTGACCACCACCAGCACCACGATCGCCGCGAAAAGCACGATCGCGACCTCGTTGAACGCACGCAACCAACGCTCGCTGCGCTGGTTGCGCATGCGCTCGAACCCCTGGAGCAACCTGCCGCACGCGTGTTGATAGCCGACGGCGGCGACCACCAGCACCAGCTTGAGGTCGAGCCACGTGTGTGCGAACCCTCGCCAGGTCGCGAAGCCGAGCCACAGCCACAAGCCGAAGATCAGCGCCAGCACCATCAGCAGGTTGGCAAAGCGATACAGCCGCCGCGACATCAGCAGCAAGCGCTCGCGCTCGGCGTGACTGTCGGCAGCCACCCCGGCGAGATTGACGAGCAGTCGGGGCAGGTAGAACATGCCCGCGAACCAGCTGGCGACGAACACGAGGTGAATCGCCTTGAGCCACAGATATCCCGTGTCCATGACGCGCGATTATCGAGGCCGTGCCGGTGCCGGCGCTTCGCACGTTGCGCGGCTTTCGGGGCAAAAAGAACCCCGATCATCGGGATCGGGGTTGCAAGCCCTATCGCTGTATCGCGCTAAGGCACCTGCTCAGGGAGGAAAAGCAGGGAACGACAGCCTTGCAGCTATCATTCGCGGGCGATCCTAGCAGAGCGATGTCCCGGTGTGACTCCGCGTAACACCGGATGGGCCGGTCCGCCGCCCACACCCCTCGAGCAGAAAGGCCTGCATTGACCGCGCTGCCTCCGTTTCCGGCCAGTCGGCCTCGGCGCTTGCGCAGGGACGCATTCACTCGTGCGCTGGTGCGCGAGCATCGGCTCGATGCTTCGGACCTGATCTATCCGGTGTTCCTGCTCGACGGTGAGCGCCGCAGTCAGAACGTGGCGAGCATGCCGGGCGTGCAGCGGTTGTCGGTCGATCTGCTGTTCGCGCAGGCTGAAGCCTGCCTGAAACTGGGTGTGCCCGTGATGGCACTGTTCCCGGTGATCGACCCGTCGCTGAAGACGCCCGATGGCCGCGAGGCCACCCATGCCGAAGGCCTGGTGCCGCGGGCGGTGCGAGCGCTCAAGTCGCGCTTTCCCGAGCTCGGCGTGCTGACCGACGTCGCGCTCGACCCTTTCACCAGCCACGGGCAGGACGGCCTGCTCGATGCCACCGGCTACATCCTGAACGACGAGACCGTCGAGGTGCTGGTGCGCCAGGCGCTGGTGCAGGCCGAGGCCGGTGTCGACATCGTCGCCCCGAGCGACATGATGGACGGCCGCGTCGGCGCGATCCGCCGCGCGCTCGAGGCGCAGCATCGAATCCACACGCGCATCATGGCCTACAGCGCGAAGTACGCCAGTGCGTTCTACGGGCCGTTCCGCGACGCGGTGGGGTCGGCCGGCAACCTCGGCAAGGCCGACAAGAAGGTCTACCAGATGGACCCCGGCAACAGCGACGAGGCGTTGCGCGAGGTGGCGCTCGACATCGCCGAAGGCGCCGACATGGTGATGGTCAAGCCCGGCATGCCGTACCTCGACATCGTGTCGCGCGTGAAGCGCGAGTTCCACATGCCGACCTTCGTCTACCAGGTCAGCGGCGAGTACTCCATGCTCAAGGCCGCCGCCGCCAACGGCTGGCTCGACCACGACGCGGTGATGATGGAGTCGCTGCTGGCGTTCAAGCGCGCCGGCGCCGACGGCGTGCTGACGTATTTCGCACTCGACGCCGCTCGCGCCTTGCAACGCGGCTGAGCCGCGCGCGCCGCGTGTTCAGCGGTAGGGATCGCCGAAGCCGAGCCCGGCCAGCACCTCGACCTCGCGCGCGCGCATGCGTCGCTCGTCTCGCACGCGCTCGTGATCCATGCCCTGGGCATGCAGCGCGCCGTGCACCAGCAGGTGCGCATAGTGGGCTGCGAGGTCGATGCCGCGCTCGCGCGCTTCGCGCTCGACCACCGGGGCCGCCAGCACGAGGTCGGCCACCACGACCGGCCGCTGCTGATAGCCGAAGGTCAGGACGTTGGTCGCGTAATCGTGCTGACGGTACTGGCGATTGAGCGCGCGCCCCTCGTCGACGCCGACGATACGCACCGTCAGTTCGGCCGGCGTGTCGAGGCTGGCGCACAGCCAGCGCAGCACGCGGTGGCGCGGCAGCAGCGCGCGATGGCGCGCGTCGGCGAACTGCAGCGACAGGCGCAGTGCCGGCTTCACCGCGGCTCGCGATCGGCGCGCGCGCGGTCGTAGGCATCGACGATGCGCGCCACCAGCGGGTGACGCACCACGTCGGCCGCGGTGAAGTGCGTGAACGCCACCCCGGGCACCCCGTGCAGCACGTCGCGCGCATCGAGCAGCCCGCTGGCGACGCCACGCGGCAGGTCGATCTGGCTCACGTCACCGGTCACCACCGCCTTGGCACCGAAACCGATGCGGGTGAGGAACATCTTCATCTGCTCGGGCGTGGTGTTCTGCGCCTCGTCGAGGATCACGAACGCGTGGTTGAGCGTGCGCCCGCGCATGAATGCCAGCGGCGCGATCTCCAGCGTGCCACGCTCGAACGCCTTGGTCACGCGCTCCAGGCCCATCAGGTCGTAGAGCGCGTCGTACAGCGGGCGCAGGTACGGGTCGACCTTCTGCGCCAGGTCGCCGGGCAGGAAGCCCAGCCGCTCGCCGGCCTCGACGGCCGGCCGCGTCAGCACGATGCGCTGCACCGTGCTGCGCTCGAGCGCATCGACCGCGCACGCCACCGCGAGAAAGGTCTTGCCGGTGCCCGCGGGCCCGATGCCGAAGCTCAGGTCGTGCGCCAGGATGTGCCGCAGATACTGCACCTGGTTGGGCGTGCGCCCGGCCAGATCGGCGCGCCGTGTGTGCAGCACCGGCGACGCGTCAAGATCGCCGGTGCCCGCCGGCGTTGGTCGGGGTGCGTTCACTGCCATCGCCACCGCCTGCGCGTCGAGCGAGCGACCGGCACGCTCGTAGAGCTCGCGCAGCGCCGCCAGCGCCGCCTCGGCGCGCGCCTTCGGACCATCGACGCGAAACGCACCCAGCCGACGGGTGATGCGCACATCGAACGCCGCCTCGATGGTGCGCAGGTGCGCATCTGTGGGCCCGCACAAGTGGGCCAGCCGGCGGTTGTCGATCGGCGTGAACTCGTGGCGCAGGATCATTGCAGGCAGCGGGCGCGGCGCGCCATTTTCACGCCAACGACACGACGCTGCGCAGCCTCGTGTGCGGCGGCGGCAGACGCGCCATCTGCATGCTGCACAATCCCTCGCCGTGCAAGCGACACGACGCCGGCGACGCGCACCGCCCCTCGGAGCGTGGTGGGCGCTGGTGCTGGCCATGTGGGTGAGCTGGGTCGCACCCGCGGGTGCGCAGACGCTGCGCTTCACGCAGGCCCGCTCGGTCGCCGCCGATACCGAGTACTTCCCCGACCTGCCTCAGGTGCGAACGGTCGCGCTGCCAGACGACTGGGCCGATTCGCGACCCGACCAGAAGGGCCCGGTGTGGTATCGCGTCGCGTTCGACGCCGAGCCGTTGCGCGCCAGCGGCGAACTGCTCGCGTTGTACATCGAGCGCGCCTGCAGCGCGGTGGCGATCCGGCTCAACGGCAAGCTGGTGCACCTGTCGGGCCGGCTCACCGAGCCGGTGTCGCGCAACTGCCAGCGGCCGCTGCTGGTGTCGCTGCCGATCGCGTGGATGCAGCCGCGCAACAACCAGCTCGACCTGAAGCTGATGGGCTACCCGCTGCGCGAGGTGGCGTCGCGCCAGCGTGCGGGCGGCCTGTCGGCGATCGAACTCGGCCCGCACGCCGCGCTGGCGAGCAAACAGGGCTGGCGCATGCTGGTGCTGATCCGCGTGCCCGAGGTGATCAGCGGCAGCCTGTTGCTGGTGGGCTGCCTGATCTTCGCGATGGGCTGGCTCAACCGCTCGCAGAGCTTTCTGGCCCACTACGGCGCGCTGCTGATCGGCTGGGCGCTGGTGCTGTCGCGCCAGTGGGCTTCGGACCTGCCGTGGCCCAACGCAAGTTCGGAGTTCCTGCTCGCGATCCTGGCGTCGTTCGTGACGATGGCGGCGGTGCAGTTCCTGCTGCGCTACGGTGGCGAGCGCCGGCGCTGGGTCGACATCGGGCTGCCCGCGCAGTGCGTCGTGATGCCCTTGACGCTGCTGGTGGCCGGCGCGCCGCATCTGCATGCGATGGCCACCTTCTGGTACGTCGTGCTCGCGGTCGAGGTCGGCGCCGCTGCGCTGCTGTACCTGCGCAAGCTGTGGCAGCAACGGCGCACGCAGTTCTGGCCGATGGCGACGCTGGCCGCGCTGATGGGGCTGGCCGCGCTGGTGGAGTTCAGTGCGCAGCAGGTCGGCGTCGACCTGCGCATCGTCGCCACGGCGCAGATCGTGCCGCCGCTGCTGTTCATGGCGCTGGGCATGCGCATGGTGCAGCAATACGGCCGCCAACTGCGCGACGCTCAGCACGACCGGGCCGAGTTGGAGCGCCGCGTGCACGAGGCCTCGCAGCAGATCGAGCGCAACTTCGCGCAACTCGCCGACCTCAAGGTCGAGCAGGTGACGCAGCAGGAGCGCAAGCGCATCGCCGCCGACCTGCACGACGACCTCGGCGCCAAGCTGCTGACGATCGTGCACACCAGCGACAACGAGCGCATCTCCACGCTGGCGCGCGAGGCGCTGGAGGAGATGCGACTGTCGGTGCGCGGCCTCACCGGCAAGCCCGTGCCGCTGGTCAACGCGCTGGGCGACTGGCGCGCGGAGTTCGTGCTGCGACTGTCGCAGGCCGGCGTCGACGGCTCGTGGCACGCCCCGGCCGACGACGACGTGCCGCAGCTTCTGTCGGCGCGCGCGTTCGTGCAGACCACACGCGTGCTGCGCGAGGCGGTGAGCAACATCATCAAGCACAGCGGTGCGTCGCGTTGCAGCGTGCGCTGCACCATCGCCGAAGGCGACTTTCAGGTCGTGATCCAGGACAACGGCAAGGGCATTCCGCTGGAGCTCGACGGTCGGCTCGACCGCGGCCACGGCATGGCCAGCATGAAGCACCGTGCCAAGCAGTTGCAGGGCCAATGTCTCGTCGAGTCCGGCCCCGGCTACGGGACCGTGATCCGCCTCACGATTCCGCTGGACAGGCACCTCGCCGCGGCCTGAGCGGCTGTTACGATTCTTCGGTTCATCACCCGCGGAGGCACGATGAAGAACATCCTGCTGCTCGAAGACCTGCCCGAGATCCGCTCCTGGTTGAAGACCCTGGTGACGCAGGTCTTCCCCGGCGCGCAGATCGTCGAGTGTGCGCGCGTGCACGACGCTCTGGCTCAGGTATCGGCGCAGAAGTTCGAGCTGGCGCTGATCGATCTCGGGCTGCCCGACGGCACCGGCGTCGACGTGGTGTCGGCGCTGCGCGAGTCGCAGCCCGACGCGCAGTCGGTGATCGTGACGATTCACGACGACGACGACCACCTGTTCCCGGCGCTGCAGGCCGGCGCGTTCGGCTACATCCTGAAGGAGCAGTCGCGCGAACTGATCACCGAGCAGTTGCAGCGCATCAGTCAGGGCGAGCCCCCGCTGTCGCCGTCGATCGCGCGCAAGGTCATCGCCTACTTCGCGGCGCAGGCCAAGCCGCAGGCCAACGCGCTGCCGCACGTGCAGCTCACCGAGCGCGAGAGCGAGGTGCTGCTGCGCGTGGCCAAGGGCTTCACGCTGCCCGAGATCGGTGTGCAGCTCGGGCTGAGCCGGCACACGATCGCCGACTACGTGAAGCAGATCTACCGCAAGCTCAACGTCAGCTCGCGCGCCGAGGCGGCGCTCGAGGCACAACGGCTGGGCCTGTTCGGCCGCTCGCGCTGAACCCGCCGCGCCGCGCGCGGCGTACGCGGCGGCAACGATAATCGCCGGCCATGATCGGTCGGCTCACGGGCACGCTCGCCGAGAAGGCGCCGCCGCAGGTGCTGCTCGACGTCGGCGGCGTCGGCTACGAGCTGGACGTGCCGATGAGCACGTTCTACAACCTGCCGGCGCTCGGCGAGCGTCTGACGCTGTTGACCCACCTGGTGGTGCGCGAAGACGCGCACCTGCTGTACGGCTTCGGCAGCGCAGGCGAACGCGCGACCTTCCGGCAGCTCATCCGCATCGCCGGCATCGGCCCGCGCACCGCGCTGGCCATCCTGTCAGGCCTGTCGGTGAGCGAGCTGGCGCAGGCCGTGTCGCGCCAGGACAACGCACGGCTGGTCAAGGTGCCGGGCATCGGCAAGAAGACCGCCGAGCGGCTGCTGCTCGAGCTGAAGGACAAGCTGGCCCCCGACCTGGCCGGCGCGGCCGCGGTGACCAGCGACGCACAGGCCGACATCGTGCAGGCGCTGCTGGCGCTGGGCTACAACGAGCGCGAAGCCGGCGCCGCGCTCAAGCACCTGCCGCCCGACATCGCGGTGGCCGACGGCATCAAGCAGGCACTGCGCGCGCTGTCGCGCTGAAGGCGCCTGCGCGGCGCTGTCTGCCGATGCACGGCGGCCCTGTTGCACGGTCGGTAGACAATCGCGCCATGGGCATCCAGACCGACGACCTCGCCGAGCCCGACGCTGCGCCGCGCACCGTGGGCGCAGCGAGGCAGTCGCCGCAGGAAGAGGCGCTCGAGCGCGCGCTGCGCCCGCGCCACCTGGGCGACTACGTCGGCCAGACCAAGACCCGCGAACAGCTCGAGATCTTCATCGGCGCGACCAAGGCGCGCGGCGAGGCGCTCGACCATGTGCTGCTGTTCGGTCCGCCTGGGCTGGGCAAGACGACGCTGAGCCACATCATCGCCGCCGAACTCGGCGTCAACCTGCGCCACACCTCGGGGCCGGTGCTCGAGAAGCCGAAGGATCTGGCGGCGATCCTGACCAACCTCGAGCGCAACGACGTGCTGTTCATCGACGAGATCCACCGTCTGTCGCCGGTGGTCGAAGAGATCCTCTATCCCGCGCTCGAGGACTACCAGATCGACATCATGATCGGCGAGGGGCCCGCCGCGCGCTCGATCAAGCTCGACCTGCAGCCGTTCACGCTGGTGGGCGCCACCACGCGCGCGGGCATGCTGACCAACCCGCTGCGCGACCGCTTCGGCATCGTGGCGCGGCTGGAGTTCTACACGCACGACGAACTGGCGCGCATCGTGCACCGCTCGGCGCAACTGCTCGCGGTGCCGATCGACGACGCCGGCGCCGCCGAGGTCGCGCGCCGCGCCCGCGGCACGCCGCGCATCGCCAACCGGTTGCTGCGCCGCGTGCGCGACTACGCCGAGGTCAAGGCGCAGGGCCGCGTCACGCACACCATCGCCGAGCAGGCGCTGGCGATGCTCGACGTCGACCCACTGGGCCTCGACGTGATGGACCGCAAACTGCTCGATGCGGTGGTGCACCGTTTCGACGGCGGGCCGGTCGGCCTCGACAACGTGGCCGCCGCGATCGGCGAGGAGCGCGACACGATCGAGGACGTGATCGAACCCTACCTGATCCAGCAGGGTTATCTGCAGCGCACGCCGCGCGGCCGCGTGGCCACGCTGGCGGCGTACCGGCACCTCGGCGCGGTGCCGCCGCAACGTGCCGCCGATCTGTTCGAACCCTAGGGTGCCGAACCCGAGCGGCGTCCTGCCGCAGCGGCGGCGAGATCCCCGCGCCGGACACCGCTCTCGCCGAGCCGACCCACGAGCCACAGCCCGGCGATGACGAGCGCGACACCACCCAGCAGCGTCGGCGACGACCATTCGTGCGCGAACCACAACAGCAGGCACGCGCCCACGAGCAGCGCGACGAACAGCAGCAGCGAGGCCATCTGCGCGCCACGCGACATCGCCGGATCGAAGCGCTGCACCGCCTCGATGCGGAACGCCGGCTTCGGGAACCGCTGCGCCACGTCGGCCGGCCGCCAGCCCGGCGGCATGAACCAGATGCGCAGCTTGTCCCACCACGAGCGCGCACGCCAGGCGTCGCGCGCCAGCGCCGCGTACACCTCGAAGTTGGCCCACAGCGGGTCGAAGCTGCGCAGCGGCGCGCGCGTGCCGTAGACGCAAGGCTCGTCGTCGCGCTCCTCCTCGAAGCTGCCGAACAGGCGATCCCACACGATCAGGATGCCGCCGTAGTTGCGGTCGAGGTAGCGGTCGTTCACCGCGTGGTGCACGCGGTGGTTCGACGGCGAGCAGAACCAGCGGTCGAACCAGCCGAGCTTGCCCACCTGCTGCGTGTGCACCCAGAACTGGTACAGCAGGTCGATCAGCGCCACCGTGCCGAACACCAGCGGCGGCACGCCGAGCACCGCCATCGGCAGGTAGAACAGCCAACCCAGCAGCGCGCCGCTGGAGGTCTGGCGCAGCGCCGTCGACAGGTTGTAGTCCTCGCTCTGGTGGTGCACCACGTGCGCGGCCCAGAAGATGCCGATGCGGTGCCCCGCGCGATGCAGCCAGTAGTAGCACAGGTCGTACAGCAGCAGCGCAGCGAGCCAGACCCAGACCGAGTCGGCCGGCAGCCGCCACAGCGCCACATGTTCGTACGCCGCGGCGTACAGCCCGATCGCCAGCAGCTTGGTGAACAGACCGACGAGCTGGCTCATCATCCCCAGCCCGACGCTGGCCAGCGCATCGTGCAGGCGGTAGGTGTTGCGGCCGCGAACCAGCCCCACCGTCAGTTCGAGCGCGATCGCGCCGAGAAAGACCGGCGTGGCGAGCACGATGATCTGCGAGGCGGTCATGGTGGGCGAGCGGCAAGCATAAGACAACGCCCCGGCGCGGGCCGGGGCGTTGTGGTTGGCCAAGCCGCCTCGTCGACTACTCGACGATCAGCTCGCGCCAGGAGGTGCGCCGAGTGCCGATGCCAGAAGGCGGGATCGGTGCGTTCGGCGTGCGCCAGGTGTTGTTCGACATCCGCACCAGGCTGCGGACCTTGCCGTCGGAGAACTTCAGCTGCACCGGCCGAGTCGCCAGCGCGTCGCCGAGCAGCACACTGACCATGTCGCTGGCGCCCTGGATCGGCGCGCCAGTGCGATAGTCGAAGAAGTTCACGTAGCTCGTGCCGCCGACGGAGCACGCGCTCGGGTTCAGCAGGTTGGTGGTCACCGTCAGTGTGCCCAGCGCGAGTTGCGGATCGGTGGTGGCGCGCTCGCGCGTGCCGGGCAGGTCGACGAACCAGCCCTTCTGCGTCGCGAAGTTCACCCCGTTCGACGTCCCGGTCCGAATCGTCGAGCCCGCAAGGCAGAACTGCGACCCTGTGGGGCAGACGTCGTTGGTCAGGGTCTGCTTCACGAACCCGGTGGCGCTGACGTCGCTGCGCGGGTTGCCGACATTGGCGCCGCTGTCCTTGATCGCGTAAATCGATTGCACATCGGTGCTAGCCAGGTCGGTGCCTCCCAGGTAGCGGCCGGTGCCCACGTAGACGACCGGATATCCGGCCACCTTGCCCAGTTCGGGCCGCGCGGTCAGCGACTGCCGCACGCCGCCCGGGCCCGACAATGTGGCCAGCAATACTGCCCCGCCGGTACCGTTGACGTCGAAGCGCCACAGGTTGCCGAACAGGTCGACGCCGTAGACCTTGGTGGTGGTGTTGTCGTAGCGCGTGTTGTCGACCCACGCCCGGATCTGCCCCAGCCCGCTCGGGCACGGTGCGGTCGAACACACGCCTGCCACCGCCGCGCTCGCGCTGCCGACGCCGGTGCCGATCGACTTGACGACCGCACCCGTTTCCAGGTTCACCACGTACAGGTAACCTTGTCCGTCACCCGGACTCACGTTGTTATAGCCCGAGGTGAAGATCGCCACCCAGGTGCCATCCTGCAGCTTGGTGATCTCGGGCCGGCCGAAGCTCAGGCCCATGTTGGCGTCGCTGAACTCCCACAGGCCCTTCGGGCTGGCCGGGTCGGTGATGTCGAGCGCGTAGTAGCCGCGCCCGCCGCCGTTGAAGCCGCCCACCAGCACGGTGTGCCAGGCGCCGCCGAAGTAGGCGTCGCCGACCGTCGGCGAACCGTCGACGTAGAACTGGTGGTTGGCCGCGTAGAACTTGTCGGCCAGCCGGTACAGCGTCGGGAACAGCAGCTTGGGCACGTAGGCCCAGGTCTCGGCCCCGGTGTCGCTGTTGAAGGCATGCAGCATGCCGTCGTTGGCGCCCACGTAGACCATCGGCGTGCGGCCCGCCTGCGCGGTCTTGAAGGCCGCGTAGCCGCTGTCAACGTAGTCGAAGACCGGCTTCTTCACGTACACCGCCTCGGAGTTGACGATGTCGCCCAGCACGTGGACGCGCTCGCGGAAGTACTTGGTCGTGACGTCGGCCGGGCCTTCGTTGGCGCGGTCGCCGCGCAGGAAGTTCACCAGCGCCGCGCCGCCGGCCGATGTCTGGTCGCCCGCGCTCAGGCAAATCGCCCCGGATGCGCAGAACTGGCTCAGCGCCGGCTTGCCGCCCTGGTACGACGCCACGCCCTGCAGGTACGCGGTCTTGAAGTAGTCCTGCTCCGACGGCGACCCCGACGACGACAGGTTCGCCCAAGCGAACGTCTTGAGCTTGTTCGACGACCCCGAGTCGAAGGTGTAGATCGCGCGCGACGCGTTGGCGTCGAGTTGCGCCGCCGCGGTCCAGTCGGCCGCGGTCGCCACCTCACCGGTGTTGGCATCGATCTGGCGCCGCTCGAGTTCGCCCCACCATTCGGCCGAGCGGAAGGTCGAGCTGTAGATGTAGTTGTCGCCCGCGGTCACGTTCGGGTTGCTGGTGGTTGCCGCCGCCGAGTCGCTGGTCATCGCGGTCACCGCCTGCAGCGCCGAGTTCAGGCCGACGGCGAGGCTGTTGGGGTTGGTGGCAGCGAAGTACCGCCCGCGGCCGTTGACCGCGGCGTGCCACAGATCGTCGATCGTCGCCGGGTCGTTGGCCGACGGCGCCGGCCAGTTCTTGGCACCGGTCTTCACGTCGTAGTAGTCGCCGCTGGTGTCGCTCGGGTAGGTCGGCGAGTAGATCATCCTGCCGGGTGCCCCGAGGCCGAGCGTGAAGGTGTTCATGTGCTGCCAGGGAGCGGCGTCGTCGCCGCCGGTAAGCACGTTGTTGTCCGACACCGGATTGCCGAGCGCACCGGTCTCGTTGCCCAGCGCAGTCGAGCGCAGGTCGGTGTTGTAGTAGTACATCGCCACGTCGGCCAGCGTGTCAGGAGTTCCGCCGGCGGCGACTGCCGAGTTGGCGAACGCGGCTGCAGTGAAGATGGCATCCGATGTGCTTGCAATCACCGGGGCTGAGGCCAGCGCGCCTGCTGCGGCCGGCGCCACGAGGAAGATCGTGGTGCCCGACACGGTGGCCTTGTAGCCGGCGACCGCGCAGTTGCCGGTCTTCCCGCCGATGCAGGCGTTGATCTTCGCAGCGATGCTGGTAGCCAGCCGCTCCGCTCTCGACCCCGAATACGCGGTGCTGTTGGCGGTCGCGGACAGGATCTCATTGCCGTCGACCTTGATCGACGACACCTCGGAGAACTTGGTTGCTGCGGTGACCACGATGGTCGTCGTGTAGCCGTTGGCAGCGGTACCGCCGTCGCCGTACGGCGCCGGCTCGCCGGCGTCGGCGTTGCCGACCGCCGTCACGCCATCCTCGCGGAAGCCGATCGGGCCGTTCCAGTAGCCGTCGGTCGACAGCAGCGTGAAGTTCTTCTGGCACGAGTACTGGACCGGATCGTTCACGGTCTGTCCATACAGGCTGCCCAGCTTGTTCGCATACATGCGCCCGGCGTTGGACAACGCCGGCTGCAGCGGCGTCGAGTTGTTCGGCGACGCGCCGTAGACCTTGCCGTACCACGCGTTCTTCTGGGTGGCGTCGAAGTCGGTGACGTTCAGGAACGACGGGCTCTTGTTGTTGTTGATCGTCATGTAGCCGACCCTGAACTCGCTGCCGATGTTGCGGAACGCCATGCCGGTGGCGGTCTTCATCATCAGCATGCGCGAGCGGTAGTAGCTGAACCAGTTGGCGAAGTTCTGGCGCTCGTCGGTGCCGCTGGGACCCGAGGTGCTGCTGACGGTCACCAGCGTGAACACGCCGCTGCCGGGTGCGGCGCCGACGTTGCTGATGCACTCCTTGTAGAAGGTGCCGGTGGTGTCGAGGTAGTTCTTCTGGGTCGGGGTCGACTGCGAGCCGCTGTACTTGTAGTAGTACGCCGGCTGCGCGACGTCGGAGGTGCCGTCCAGGTTGGTGTTGTTGACCGTGCTGTTGGTCGGGCCATCCGACCAGGCCTGGAACGACGTGCTGAGATCGACCGCGGTGGAGCCGCTGTCGTAGCCGTTGACCCGCGCCGCGGTGAAGCTGGCGTCGGCGTAGGACGAGATCGTGCCGGTCGACGACACCTGGATCGGGGGCAGATAGGTGATCGACGGGTTGTAGTACACGCCGTTGCACTGGGCGCTGACGTAGCCGTACTTCTTGGTGCCCGACCCGTCCTGCCCGAAGTCTTCGACGGTGTCGGGCATGTGGGTCCACGCCATCGAGCCCGAGTCGTCGAGGATGAACATCAGGTTCGGCTTCACGATCTGCGGCGCCGAGGTGATCAGCGGCAGCGACGAGAGGTCGGTGGTGTCGGCGGACGCAGCGCCCGCCAGCGCCAGCGGCGCCAGCGCCAGCGCGCGTAGCAGCGCCTGGGCACGGGATCGGAGAGCGTGGTTGCGTGATGCCATGACAGCCTCGCGGATGGATGGGGTGGTTAGATGGCGACGATGACTTGCACGTAGCTCAGCGTGTTGCGCGGGCCGGTCACGCGCGCCGTGATGCGGTAATAGACCTGCCGCGGCGACGCGAGCTGGACCACGCCCGAGCCCTGGCTGTTGCCGGCCGAGGTGGCGTCGGTCGGCGACGACGAACAGCCGGGGTAGGCCGGCGCGCCGGTGGCGTTGCATAGCCGATGGATGACGTACGACACGGTGTTGCCGGCGGCGTCGGTCGCCAGCGTGTTGACCGCGCCCGAACCGGCCAGCGTCGCGTTCCAGAAAGCGTCCCACGACTGGCCCGCGGCGGGATCCTGGCGCACCGCCACGTAGCGCGTGCCGCCGCTGAGCACGCTGGTGTGCAACACCGTGCTGGTGCCTGAACTGTTGGCCTCGAGATACGCCACCGCGTTCTCGATGCCGAGGTCGGCCGAGTGCGTGGCCGCCTGCTGGAACGCCAGGTTGCCGGCGATCATGTTCGACGTCGACACCGAGCGGATCAGCGCGATGCCGGCCAGGCTGAGTGCGACCAGCAGGATCAGCGCGATCAGCAGCACGTTGCCGCGCTGCGGGACGCGGGCGCCTGCGCGTGGGGTATGGTGGTTCAGCATCCTGCTTGCACTCCCAGCCAGGCGATGTTGCGCAGCGGCACCACCGTTTCGAAGGTCTTGTAGCGATAGTTCTGCCACGACGCGTCGCCGCTGAGGTCGATCGCGTTGCCGGCGCTGCCGGCCCAGGCCGGTGCCGCGGCGGTGACTGCGTCCTTTTCGAGCTGCGCGCTGCGTGCCACCAGCACCAGGCGCGCCGCTCGCATGCGCACCCAGCCGCACATGGTGGTCGGCGTCGTCTGGTCGAACGCATCCACGGTGCCGTCCATCGGAGCCGCGGTGGTGTCGCTGCCGTACTGGGCGCGCAGGCTGACGACGTTGGCGGCGACGATCGGCCAGTTGGCCGCAGCGTTGTTGCTGCAGTCGTTGACCATGTAGTCGCACATCGTCAGGTTGCCGCTGACGATGCGATAGGCGACGAAGCGCGGGCTCTGGCCGAGGTCGAACAAGGCGCCGTTGGTCATTCCGGCGACGCCGGCGGTGACCGTGATGTTGCTGGCGGCCAGCGCCGAGACCTGCGTCATCGACAGGTCGCAGGGGTTCGGCCGCGGCGACGGATGCGCCACCACCCAGTCGTTCGCCGCGAACGACGGCGTTCCGCCGGTGGCCAGGAAGCTCGCCATCGTGTAGGTGTTCGCCGCCGGCTGCGCATCGATGCGGTCGCCCTCAGGCCCGTCGTCGCTGCTGCTGTAGAACAGCAGCAGCGTGTCGGTGTTGGCGTCGCCGGCCGGGATCGACGCATGGTTGATCGTCAGCGGGCCGAGCGCATTGATCGTGACGCCGGCGCGCAGCGTCAGGTTGCAGCCGATCAGCGAAAAGGCAGATGTCGAAGCCGCGTTGTCGACGAACGAGTTCGACCCCTGCCCGGCCATGCGGATGTCGCGCTGCAGGCCATACAGGCCGATCGCGCCGTTGTTCTGCGCGTCGTCGCCGCCGGTGGTGGTGCGCTTGTAGCCTTCGGAGATCGCGAACACCTGCATCATGATGATGACGCCGATCATTCCGATCGCCAGGCCGACCATCAGCTCGACCAGGGTGAAGCCGCAGTGGCGGCGAATGCTCGAATTGCGGGGGCTCTTCATGGCGGCCTCAACGGATGCGGGCGATCGTGGTGTACTGGTGCGCCGGTTCGCTGGCCGCCTCGTTGGGTGCCTTCCAGAACAGGTTGACCGTGACCTGGCCGTCGTTGGCCACCACCACCGTCGGCGCGCTGGCGCCCGAAGCCGGTAGCGCGGCCACCACGGCGTTGGCCCAGGCGGTGTAGGCGCCGCCGCCGGTGTTGTAGTTGGTCTGCAGGTTCGCGGCCACGCGATCGGTGGTCCACATCTCGCCGATCAGCCGGTTGGCGAGCAAGGCAGCCTCGGAGCGGTACCGGGCGTTGGTCGACTGCCGCACCGAGGTCACCTGCAGCGCGATCATCGCCAGCACGCCGATCGAGAAGATGAGGATGGCCACCATCGCCTCGATCAGCGAGAAGCCGGCCTGTCCCGAGCAACGCGTTCTCATCAGCAGCCCTCCGAATTGGTGGCGGCGGACCAGCGGGGGTCGCACATGCGGATCTGGCCCGATGCGCCGACCACGATACGCAGGCAGCGCATCGGGCCCGACGCCGCGAGGCAACTGCCGCCGGTGGGGTTGGTCACGTTGATCGTGATGTCCGCTCCCGGTGCCGGCGTCACGCGGCCGAGCCCGTTGAACACCACCGTCGATTGGCTCGCAGCGACCACGGCATTGCGCGAGCCGTCGCCTGCGGGCCGCGTCTGGATCACGCGCGGAGCCGCGGGCGCAGCGTCGTCGGCCATGTTGGTCGAGTCGCAGGCGCCGGCCGCGCCGTCCATGCTGACGATCCAGTTCGGGCCGGCAGTGGCCAGGGCGCAGGTTGCGGCGAGCGAGTTCACCAATTCGAAGCGCACTTGCGCGTTGCGCCGCACCGCCTCGGCCCGCGCGAGTTGCAGCCCGTCCTTGACCGCCTCGGACATGGTGCGGATCTGCGAGTTCTGCATCCAGGTGGCAAAACTCGGGCCCGCCATCGCCAGCAGGATCGCCAGCACCATGATGCCGACCATCAGCTCCACGATCGTGAAGCCGAGCTGGGCGCAGCGCTTCAGCATGACCCGTCCTTTCGCGTCGCCCAGCAGTTGTTGGGCGACGGATTCGACCAGCCCGTGGCGGTGATCGTCGAGGTCTTGGCGCCGGTCTGGTTGATCGTGTAGCTGAAGCCCGCCATCGCACCCTTGCCGGTGGCGGTGAGCGTGTAACCGACCGCGGTGGGCGTGGCTCCGCAGGTGAAGTTGAAGTACTTGCTTGCCGTCGTGTCCGAAGCGCACGCAGGACCGGCGACGTAGGTGCGGTTGTCCTGGAAGAACTGCTCCATCTGCACCTGTTTGCTCGCCAGGCGCGACGTCGCCTCGGGGATGTTGCCGCGCGTCACGTAGTCGCGGTACGAGGGCACCGCGACCATCGCCAGGATGGCGACGATGACCACGGTGATCATCACTTCGATCAGCGTGAATCCGGTTTCGGCGGTGCCGGAGGGTTTGCTTCGTTGCGCTCGCATGGCTGTCGTTCCTGTGACGCGAATCCGCGTGAGTTCGCATTCAGCTTAGGCAGGCACGCACGCGAACATCTGTTCACAACCCTGGGTCACGGGGCCGAAAGGCGGAACAAGTTGGCACCTGCCCGAGTGGAATCGGGCGCGTCCGCGCCGTGGGGCGGCGTGCGCGGTGCCGCCCGTCAGCGACGCGCGACCGCTCGTCGCGGCGTCAGCCGCTCACGCCTCGCGCGAGTCGACCCCGGGCGCGCCGAGGTGCCCGACGTCGCCCCAGCCCACCAGCATCAGGCCCTGGTCGGTGTGCAGCAGGCGATTGATCGACGCGTTGTCCAACGTCCAGGTGCGTGGAGCGTCGAGCGCGATGCGCGTCGCGGCGCGATGCAAACAGTCGAGCACGCCGCCGTGCGTGACCCATACCACCGTACGGCCGCCATGGCGAGCGGCGAGCCGGCTGGCCACATCGACGCAGCGCTCATAGAACTCCGACAGGCGCTCGCCGCGCGGCGGCGCGAACGTCGGGTCGCGCACGCGCCAGCGCGCGATCTCGTCGGGCCATTGCCGCTCGATGTCGGCGTAGGTGAAACCTTCGAACACGCCGAACCTGCGTTCGCGCAGCCCCGGCTCGCGCTGCACGTGCAGCCCCAGCGCTTCGGCCAGCGGCGTCGCGGTGGCAACCGCGCGCGACAGGTCGCTGGCGACGATGGCATCGACCGCTTCGTGCGCCAGCGCCCGCACGAGCTGCTGCGCCTGCCAGCGCCCGCGTGCGTCGAGCGCGGTGTCGAGCTGCCCCTGCATGCGCAGCTCGGCGTTCCAGGCGGTCTGCCCGTGGCGAATCGCGATGATCCGGGTGGCTTCTCGCAAAGCCGCCCTCGGCGAGTCAGGCGCGCATCAGCCGCCGGTTGAGCGTGTAGGTGCCCGACAGCGTGGCCTCGGCGAGTACCTTGCCCGCCAGCGCCTCGCGCACCTGCGCCCCGGTAAAGGCACCTTCGACCGCCAGCCGGTCCACCGATACCGCGTAAAGCGTGAACACGTAGTGGTGCACCAGCGAATCGTTGAAAGGCGGGAATGGCCCGTCATAGCCGAAGTACTCGCCCGTCATCTGCGGATCGCCGGCGAACCAGCCGGTGAAGTCGTTCAGGCCATGGCGGGCGCCGTGGCCGGCGGCCGGCCCCGGCTTGCCGCGCGGCGTGAAACCGTGGCTGAACTGCCCCTCGCCGATCGCGCCGAGCGCGGGGGCGACGTCGACCATCACCCAATGGAAGAAATCCACCCGCGGCAGATCGGCAGGGATCTCGCGATCGGGCTTGTTCACGTCGTCGGGCCGGCTTGGCACGTCGAAATCGTGGCAGATCAGAACCAACGACTTCGTTCCCGCTGGCAACTCGCTCCACGCCAGATGGGGGTTGACGTTGTCGGAGAACCCGACGCCGCCCGCGGCATCGACCTTGCCCGCAGCGTAGCGCGCAGGGATCGCCTCGCCATTGCTCCAGCTATCGCTCCAAAACTTCATCGCGGCCACCGTTTGGTTGTTTATACGCCCCAGACAATGGGTTCGCCGGCGTCCAGCGTGCGCTTGATCATCTCGATCATCGGCCACACCCGCTGCTTGAGGCCGACGCCCCGCTCGCCGTCGCTCTCGGCCGCCGGTGCCTGCGCCTGTGCAGCGGCCTGTTGCAGCGCCGCCAGCGCGGCCGGCATGTCGGAGACTTCGATGATGCCCTTGGGCGCCGGCTCGCGGCCGATCAGGCGCAGCAGCAACTCGCCATGCGGCTGCAGCATGATTAAGTCGCCGGTCACCTTGCTCTGGAATCGGTAGATCATCGTGCACCGGCCTCCATCCGGCTGGCCCGCGCGCTTTTCGTACGCATGAACGGCACGCGCGGGTCCTTCATTTCATTGGTACATGTAGCCGCGCTGGAACGGGAACGCCGACTGCGCACCGCGCATTGGGCCGTCGTCGACGTTGCCGCTCGGTCGCGCGGCCAGCGTCTGGTGCAGCGAGATCCAGCCGCGCTCGAAGCTCATCGCCGACCCGGCGAGGTACAACCGGTACGCGCGCACCACGCGATCCCCCGCCACTTCGGCGGCGTGCGACAGACGCGATTCGAGCGCGTCGGACCACGCCCACAGCGTGCGCGCGTAGTGCGGCCGCAAGTTCTCCACGTCGAGCGCTTCGAGGCCCGCCTCGGCCATCTCGCGCAGCGCATGCGACAAGTGCAGCAGTTCGCCGCCGGGGAAGATGTAGCGTTCGATGAAGTCGCCGATGCCCGCGCCGAGTTGCGCGTTGCGCGTGCCGCCGGCGTTGATGCCATGGTTCATCAGCAGGCCGCCCGGTTTGAGCAGGCGATGGATCTTCGCGAAGTACGCCGGCAGCATCGCACGGCCGACGTGCTCGAACATACCGATCGACGCGATCTTGTCCCATGGCTCGTCTTCGGGCAGCGCGCGGTAGTCGAGCAGGTGCATCTGCACGCGGCCCTGCAGCCCGCGCTCGGCGACCACGCGGCTGACGTGCGCGTGCTGGTTCTTCGACAGCGTGATGCCGGTGGCCTTGACGCCGTAGCGCTCGGCCGCCCACAGCAGCAATCCGCCCCAGCCGGCACCGATGTCGAGGAAGCGCTCGCCCTCGCGCAGCATCAGCTTGCGGCACACGTGGTCGAGCTTGGCCTCCTGCGCCTGCGCGAGCGACATCGCGGCGTCGCGGAAGTAGGCGCACGAGTAGACGCGCCGCGGATCGAGCCACAGCGCGTAGAAGTCGTCGGACACGTCGTAGTGGAACTGGATCTGTCGGGCGTCGGCCTCGGCGCTGTGGTGCCCGGCCGACTTGGCCTGGCGCAGCAACGCGCGCCACCACGAACTGCCGCCGCCGAGGGTGGGGTCCGAAGGGATCATCTGCGCCGCCACCGCCATCACGTCGCGCATCCGCCCATCGATCTGCAGCCGACCCTCGACATAGTCGCCCGCCAGCAGGCCAACCTGGCCGGCGGCCAGGTGCCTGAGCGGCGCCAGCTCGCACAAGGTCAGCGTCACGCTGGCCGCGGCGGGCCCGAGGCGGCGGCCGCCGGGCAGCACCACCGCGGCGCCGGCCAGGCCGGCGAGCTTGCGTTCGATCAGGTTCTCGAGGGGGTTCATGGCCACGGGCACACAGCGGCGTCTGCCATGACTGTAAGGATAAATCGGCCCCTCGCCATCGGGGCTCGACAGTAGCCCCGCGCGGGCCCGGCTCAGCGCGCCACGACTCGCAGATGCCGGCCCGGTGCCGTCTGGCTGCGCAGCCGCTGCTCGAAGCTGAGCGGGTCGAGTGCCGGGGCGAACAGGAAGCCCTGCAGCTCATCGCACCCTTGCTCGGCCAGCAGGCGGCGCTGCGCCTCGGTCTCGACGCCTTCGGCGTTGACCCGCAGGTTCAGCGCGCGCGCGAGCTGGATCACTGCGCGCACGATCGCCGCATCGCTGTCGTCGGTGGGCAGGTTGCGGATGAAGCTCTTGTCGATCTTGAGCTTCTCGATCGGGAAGCGCTTCAGGTAGGCCAGGCTCGAGTAGCCGGTGCCGAAATCGTCGATCGCCAGCTTCACGCCGAGCTGCGACAGCGCGTACAGGCGCTGCAGCGCCTCGCTCGCGTCGCGCACCAGGATCGACTCGGTCAGTTCCAGCTCGAGCAGCGCGCCGGGCAGATCGGCGGCACGCAGCACCTCGGCGACGCGGTCGACGAAATCGGACTGCTGGAACTGCAGTGCCGACACGTTGACCGCGACCTTCAGCGGCATGCCCTTGCTGCGCCACGCGGCGGCCTGGCGCACCGCCTGGCCGAGCACCCAGTCGCCCAGCGCGATGATGAAGCCCGACTCCTCGGCCACCGCGATGAACTGCGCCGGCGCCACCTCGCCCAGCTCGGGGTCGCGCCAGCGCAGCAGCGCCTCGGCGCCGACAATGGCGTCGCCCGCGATCGCGAACTGCGGCTGGTAGGCGACGCGGAACCGCTGCGCGGTCAGCGCCTGCCGCATCGCATGGTCGAGCCGCATGCGCGCGCGCAGGTCGGCATCGTGGCTCGGCTGATGGAAACGGAACGCCGCACGCCCACCCTGCTTGGCGCGCTGCATCGCGGTTTCGGCGTGGCGGATCAGCTCGCTGCCGTGCGCGCCGTCGCCCGGGTAGAGGGCGATCCCGATGCTGCAGGTGAGCGTGAACTGATGACCGTCGAGCGCGTAACCGCGACCGGTGACGTCGAGCACGCGCGCGGCTGCGCTCTCGGCGCCGCGCTGATCGGTGCCGTGCACCAGCAGTGCGAACTGGTCGCCGCCGACGCGCGCCAGCAGGTCGCCCTGGCGCAGGCAGGTCTTGACCCGCTCGCCGACCTCGACCAGCACGCGGTCGCCGATGTCGCTGCCGAGGCTGTCGTTGATCTGCTTGAAGCGATCGAGATCGAGCAGCAGCAGCGCGAAGCCGGTACCGTCGCGCTGCGCATGGGCCTGCGCCAACTCGAGCGCGTCGCCGAGGTGGCGACGGTTGGGCAGACCGGTCAGCGCATCGGTGGTGATCAACGCCTCGATGCGTCGGTCGGCAGCGACGATCTCGGTGCGGTCGCGAAACGCCCACACGCGCCCGATCGGCCGGCCGCGGCAGATCTGCGGCTGCGTCACCAGCTCCAGCGTCGCGCCCGACAGCAACTGCAGCGTCTGCTGCGCGCGCATCAGCACCGACTCCTGCAGCGCGGCGAGCTGGCGCTGGTACGCGCGCGGATCGGTCACGCTGCGGCGCATCCAGTCGAACACCGCGTCGTCGTGCGAACCCTTCAGCAGATCCTTCGGCAGTGCCCAAATGGCCGCGAAGCGCTGGTTGAAGGCGCGGATGCGCCCCGCCAGGTCGGTGACCAGAATGCCGTCGGCGGTGGATTCGAGCGTCGCCTGCATCTCGGCCAGCAGCGTCTCGCGCTCGAGCTGCTCGCTCAGTTGATCGCTGCGGTCGCGCACGACCACCAGATAGTGCGTGGGCTTCGTGCCGGCGCGAGCGGCCAGTGGCGAGATGCGCCGGCTCGCGTGCAACAGCCGTCCGTCGGCGGCCAGCGCCACCGCGGGTGAATCGAGTTCGCCCGCATGACCGGCCTTCACGTCGCGCCAGAACGCGGCGTCTTCGGGGGTACCGATCAGCGCAGTGGCACCGAGCGCGCGCGCATCGGCCTCGCTCAGCGCCAGCAGCGCGAGCGCGGCGCGGTTGATGCCAGCCAGCGCCAGCGTTCGCGCGTCGACGATCCAGGCGGCGTCGCCCAGCGCATGCAGCATCGCCAGCCACGCCGGCAGCGCGGTCGGGCCTCTGGGCGATCGGCCCTCGCCGCGTGCCGCGCTGCCGACACTCACGCGGCAATCTCCTGGCCGAAGTCGGAACGCAAGCCCTGCGCCGGCTCGAAAAAGTAGATCACGCGCCGCTGCGGCGACAGGTAGTGCAGCGCGTCGTCGGGCAACTGTTCGGGGCGCAGGCTGCGCCGGATGCCGAGGTCGCCGTACTGCTCCAGGTTCAACTGCAGCGCCTCGTCGGCCGGCAGTTGCGGGTCGTACACCAGCACCCTCGGCTTCAACGGGCGGGTGGAGTTGACGTTGGTGACCAGCGCGTAGCGGTCGTCGGTGAGCTGCACCACCGAACCCGGCGGATAGACGCCCATCATGCGGATGAAGGCGTTGAGCATCGACGCGTCGAACTTCGCGCGCGTCTGGGCGAAGATCAGCGACAGCGCCTCGTGCGGCGTCAACGCATGCGCCGGCAGCGCCGGATCGCACAGGTTGTCGAACCGGTTGACCAGCGCCACGATGCGCGCGGCAGCGGCCATGCGGTCGACGCCGATCTGGCTCGGGAACCCCGATCCGTCGGCCATCTCATGGTGCTGGCCGATCACAACCAGCGCGCCGGCGCTCAGCCCCATGCGCTTGCCGATCGCCAGGCCGCGCACCACGTGCTCGCGGTACAGCAACTGGTCGGCCGCTGGCGTCCTGGCGTCGGGGTGGCGCACCCGCTCGGGCAACTCGAGCTTGCCCACGTCGTGCAGCAAGGCGCCGACACCGACATCGAGCATCTCGACCTCGCCGAACCCGAACACGCGGCCCATCAGCATCGAAATCAGCGCCACGTTCAGCGCATGCGCGCTCGCGCGGTCGGCCCGCGCATCGGCCAGCACGCGGATCGACAATTCGCCGTCCACCATCATCTTGCCGATCAGCGCGCGCGTCAGACCCTCGGTGGCCTGACGCGCCGCCTCAGGCTGGCTGAACACGTTGTCGATGGTGAGCTTCAGCGACTTGGCGGCCTCGCCGTACTGGCGCAGGCAGACCCGGGTGGCTTCGCGCTGAGCCGCGAGCAGTGTCCGCCTGTCGTGCGCGCGCCGATCCGGCGCCGCATTCGCGTCGACGGGGTGGGCGCGCCCGACTGAGCGGCCCGGTGCCCCGGCGCCGCGCCCGGTAGCCGCCGCGGCTTCGTCACGGGGCGCGCTCCCTTTCTCCGGCGCGGCCACCGGCCTACCAACCGCGAGGGCCACAGCGTCGGGCGGCGCGGCAGGGGCAACGGGCACTTCTGCAGCCGGTACCAGGGCAGCGGGAGCAGCCGCGGTCGTTGCGGCTACAGCGGGCGCAGCCGCAGCCGACGAAGCCACAGCGGGCGCGGCTACGGCGGAGGCGTCGACAACGGGGCCGCCGGCCACCCGCGCATCGGAGGGCCCCTCAGCGCGCGGCGCATCGGCGCGCGGGTCGTCAGCCGACACCCCGGCGCCGAGCGCATCCGGCGCCGCTGCTGACTTGCGAACACCGACGCCCTCGTCGGCAGGATCGAGCGCACTCTTCTCGGGGCTCCAGCGCACGTGGGTCAGCCCGAGCCCGCGGATGGTCGCAATCTGGTCGGCCGTTGCGAGCCGGAAGCTCGACAGCGCAAACGGATGCGCCCACCAACCCAGATCGAGGTGGACGAACATTCCGACACGCAAGTCATCGATGGCAATCCGGGCCGACATGGCAACGATCCTGCCCGGTGGACGCGCGGGCGCGATGGCTACATCGGCAGCCGGGTTCCCGAACTGAAGCCGGCGCCGGCAACGGCGCGCGGCTGCCGGCCTGCCGCGACGCGCGCCGTGAGCCTTCTCACGACGCTGCGCGCGACCGCGCCCGCGCGCACTTGCAAGCGAATGTCAGTGCGCCGGCGCTGTCCGCTGCACGTTGGCGCTAGAGGCCGCGGCCGGCTCAGCGGTCGATGCGCGTCGACAGCACGATCGCCGACTGCGTGCGCTCGACGCCGTCGAGCGCGCCGATGCGGTCGATCAAGCGGTCGAGCTCGCCAATCGACGGCGCCGCGACGATGGCGATCAGATCGAATGGCCCGCTCACCGAATGCAGCGTGCGCAATTCGGATATCCGCCGCAACTCTGTTTCGATCGCCGGCGAGCGACGCGGCTCGAGGGTGATCAGGATGTGCGCGCGCACCTGCGCGGCCTCGACCTGCGGGTCCACCTTCACCGTGTAGCCGGCGATCACACGCTCGCGCTCGAGGCGTGCAAGGCGGCTCTGCACCGTGGTGCGCGACAGCCTCAGCTTGCGCGCCAGCACCGCCGTCGGGGTGCGTGCATCCTCGCGCAGCAGGGCGAGCAACTCCTGGTCGGTCGCATCGGTTCGGATTGAACTCATCGCCGTCAATTATCGTCGAATTGACGTAGAGTACCGATCAATTCGTTAAATTGGACTGTTCGATTTGCGCAGCCCGCGCCGACAATGGGGGTGGACCCCATGCTCGGAGGCACGCCATGAAGAACATCCTGATCGTCGGCGCCGGCAAGATCGGGCAGGTAGCCGCCGACCTGCTGGCCCACGCCGGTGGCGACTACGACGTCACGCTGGCCGACCGCTCGCCGGGCGCGCTGCAAGCCGCGCCGGTCGCACCGCGCCTGCACCCCGAAGCGATCGACGTCGCCGACTCGGCAGCGCTGCGGCAGGCGCTGCGCGGCCGCTTTGCGGTGCTGAGCGCTGCACCGTACCACCTGACCACCCGCATCGCCGAAGCGGCGCGCGCCGCCGGCACGCACTACCTCGACCTCACCGAAGACGTGGCCAGCACACGGCGCATCCGCGAGCTGGCGGCAGGAGCGCAAACCGCGTTCATTCCACAGTGTGGGCTGGCGCCCGGCTTCATCTCGATCGTCGCGGCCGACCTGGCGCGCCGCTTCGACAAGCTCGACAGCGTGCGCATGCGCGTCGGCGCGCTGCCGGCGTACCCGAGCAATGCGCTGAACTACAACCTCACCTGGAGCACCGAGGGCGTCATCAACGAGTACATCGAGCCGTGCGAGGCCATCGTCGATGGCCGCCGCGTCGAGGTGCCGGCGCTGGAAGAACGCGAGGAGTTCGCGCTTGACGGCGTGCAGTACGAAGCGTTCAACACCTCGGGCGGGCTGGGCACGCTGGCCGAGACGCTCGAGGGCAAGGTGCGCACGCTGAACTACCGCACTATCCGCTACCCCGGCCACGCGGCGATCATGAAGGCGCTGCTGCACGACCTGCGGCTGCGCGAGCGCCGCGACCTGCTGAAGGACATTCTCGAAAACGCGGTGCCCGCGACGATGCAGGACGTGGTGGTGATCTTCGTCACCGTCAGCGGCTGGCGCGACGGCCGCCTGATGCAGGAGACCTACGCCCGCAAGATCTACGCGCAGGTGCTGGCCGGCAAGCTGCGCAGCGGCATCCAGGTGACCACCGCATCGGCCGCCTGCGCGATGCTCGACCTGCTGGCGCAAGGCCGCCTGCCGCAGCACGGTTTCGTGCGGCAGGAGGACGTGTCGCTCGACGAGTTCCTCGCCAACCGCTTCGGCAGCGTCTACGCGCAGGTCGATCAGGCGCGCGCGGCGTAGCCGTTGGCCGCGCGCACAGCAGGGCGCGAAACCTCTGGTACCTTCGGCTCTGTCGTGCCGGGCGACGGCGCTCGTGCGCTCGTGGTCCGGCATCGAAGGCAACGATTGCCCGGAGACCCATCATGCGCACCCAGGTCGTGATCGTCGGCGCCGGCCCCTCGGGGCTGCTGCTCGGCGCGCTGCTCGGCAAGGCCGGCATCGACAACGTGATCCTCGAGGCGCGCAGCGCCGAGTACGTGCTCGGGCGCATCCGCGCCGGCGTGCTCGAGCAGGTGACCGTCGACCTGCTCGACGAAGTGGGCGTCGGCGCGCGCATGCACGCCGAGGGCCTGCCGCACGACGGCATCGACCTGTGCTTCGGCGGCCTTCGTCACCGCATCGACCTGCACGCGCTCACCGGCAAGCGGGTGATGGTCTACGGCCAGACCGAGGTCACGCACGACCTGATGGACGCCCGCAAGGCGTCGGGCCAGACCACCGTCTACGAGGCCGAGCACGTCAGCGTGCACGATTTCGACGGTACCCGCCCGAGCGTGCGTTACCGTCACGGCGGTGAAACGCACACGATCGACGCCGATTTCATCGCCGGCTGCGACGGCTTCCACGGCGTGTGCCGCGCCAGCGTGCCCAGCGAGCGCATCGCGCTGCACGAGAAGGTCTACCCGTTCGGCTGGCTCGGCCTGCTGGCCGACGTGCCGCCGCTGTCGCACGAGCTGATCTACGTCAACCACGACCGCGGCTTCGCGCTGTGCAGCATGCGCAGCCGCACGCGCAGCCGCTACTACGTGCAGTGCTCGCTGGCCGACCAGGTGGAGCAGTGGTCCGACCAGGCGTTCTGGGACGAGCTGCGGGCGCGCCTGCCCGAGGACGCGGCCGCGCACCTCGTCACCGGCCCGTCGCTCGAGAAGAGCATCGCGCCGCTGCGCAGCTTCGTCTGCGAGCCGATGCGCTTCGGCCGCCTGCTGCTGGCCGGCGACGCCGCGCACATCGTGCCGCCCACCGGCGCCAAGGGCCTGAACCTCGCTGCCACCGACGTCGGCTACCTCGCGCAGGGGTTGGTGAGCCACTACCAGGGCAACGGCTCGGACCTCGACCACTATTCCGAGCGCTGCCTGCGGCGCATCTGGCGCGCCGAGCGCTTCTCGTGGTGGATGACCTCGCTGATGCACACCTTCCCGACCAGCGGCTCGTTCGACCGCAAGGTGCAACTCGCCGAGCTGGACTACCTGGTGAACTCCGAAGCCGCATCGAAATCGCTGGCCGAGAACTACGTCGGCCTGCCGATGTAGCGCACAGCCATCGCGCAAGCCCTCATGCCGGTGGCGCGCGCCGCTGGCATGATGCATCGGCACTGCAGGGGCGCCCATGATCCTCGAGCTTGCCGACATCCGCATCGCGCCGGGCCAGCAGGCCGCGTTCGACGAGGCCATCCAGCGCGGCCTGGCCACCGTGATCAGCCAGGCCAAAGGCTTTCGCGGCTTCAAGGTCAACAAGGGGCTGGAGTCGCCCGAGCGCTACCTGTTGATGATCTTCTGGGACACGCTGGAGGACCACACGGTGGGCTTTCGCCAGGGGCCGCTGTTCGCGCAGTGGCGCGCCATCGTCGGCCCGTTCTTCGCACAGCCGCCGCAGGTGGAGCACTTCACGCTGCTGGCGAAGTCGGCGCCGTGAACACGCGCGACGACGCCCTGGCCGCTGCCGCGCGCGAGTTCGACAGCGGCGCGTTCCAGCGCACGCTGGCGCGACGCATCGCGCACCGCACCGAGAGCCAGAACCCCGAGCGCGCGGCGGCGCTGCGCGCGTATCTGAGCGACGAGATCGCGCCGTCGCTGGCCGCGCTCGGCGTGCGCTCGCAGGTGTTCGACAACCCGCTGCCGGGCAAGCAGCCGTTGCTGATCGGCCGCTGCGTCGAGGATCCGGCGCTGCCCACGGTGCTGGTGTACGGCCACGGCGACGTCGTGCGCGGCCTCGAAGGCCGCTGGCGCGACGGCCTCGACCCGTGGACGCTCACGGCGCACGGCGAGCGCTGGTACGGCCGCGGCAGCGCCGACAACAAGGCGCAGCACAGCATCAACCTCGCGGCGCTGGCCGCGGTGCGCGCGGCACGCGGCGGACGCCTGGGCTTCAACCTCACCTGGCTGGTCGAGACGGGCGAGGAGACCGGCTCGCCGGGGCTGGCCGAGTTCTGCGCCGCGCAGCGCGACGCGCTCGCCGCCGAAGTGCTGATCGCCAGCGACGGCCCGCGACTGCACGCCGACCGGCCGACGGTCTATCTGGGCACGCGCGGGGTCGTCAACTTCGACCTCACGCTGCGCCTGCGCGACGGCGGCCACCACTCGGGCAACTGGGGCGGCCTGCTGCGCAACCCGGGCACCGTGCTCGCGCACGCGATCGCCTCGCTGGTCGACGCGCGCGGGGCCATTCGCATCGACGCGCTGCGCCCGCCGCCGATCCCGGCCACGGTGAGGCGCGCGCTGGCCGACATCGAGGTCGGCGGCGACCCCGACGACCCGGCGGTCGACGCCGGCTGGGGCGAGCCGGGGCTGACGCCCGCCGAGCGCGTGTTCGGCTGGAACACCATCGAGGTGCTGGCGATCGGCGTCGGCAACGCGGCGCAACCGGTCAATGCGATTCCGCACGAGGCGCGCGCGACGCTGCAGCTGCGCTTCGTGGTCGGCACCGATGCGGCCAGGCTCGGCGCGCACGTGCAGGCCCATCTGCATGCCCGCGGATTCCGCGACATCGTGGTGAGCGTGGGCGAATTGATGCAGGCCACCCGGCTCGACCCCGACAGCGACTGGGTGCGCCTGGCGCTGCGCTCGATCGAGCAGACCACGGGGCGCAAGCCCGCGCTGCTGCCCAACCTCGGCGGCTCGCTGCCCAACGACGTGTTCGCCGACCTGCTTGGCCTGCCCACCGTGTGGGTGCCGCATTCGTACCCGGCGTGCTCGCAGCACGCGCCCGACGAGCACGTGCTGGCGCCGCTGATGCGCGAGGGCCTGCTGATGATGGCCGGGTTGTTCTGGGACGTCGGCGAGCAGGCCGCCGCGTTGCCGAGGCGGCGCTGACGCAAGCAAGTGCGGGGCCGGCACCGTGGTCGGCCAGCGCGCCGGGACAAGACACCCGCGCCCAGCAGCGAGTCCGCGGGCCCGCCGCCCCTATAGTGCGGAGCTTCGCCGTCCCTGCGCCCCACGATGACCCGCGTCCTGATCGCCGGCTACCAGCACGAGACCAACACCTTTGCGCCGAGCCTGGCCGACTGGGCGGCGTTCAACCGCGGCGATTCGTTCCCGGCGTTCGTGCGCGGGCCCGCGATGGCCGAGCAACTGGCGGGCATCAATATCCCGGTGGCCGGCTTCATCGACGCCGCGCGCAGCCACGGCTGGGCGATCGAGCCGTCGGCGTGGGCCGGCGCGATCCCGTCGTCGTATGTCACGCGCGACGCCTTCGAGCGCATCGCCGCAGCGATCTGCGAAGACGCCGTCGCCGCGCGCGGGCGCGGACTCGACGCGATCTACCTCGACCTGCACGGCGCCGCCGTGGCCGAGCACGCGGCCGACAGCGAGGGCGAGCTGCTGGCGCGGCTGCGCGCGATCGTCGGACCCGACATCCCGATCGTCGCCAGCCTGGATCTGCACGCCAACGTCACGCAGCGCATGCTGCGCGAGGCCGACGCGCTGGTGGCGTACCGCACCTATCCCCACGTCGACATGGCCGACACCGGGGCGCTCGCCGCGCAGTTGCTGGCGCGACGGCTGCGCGCCGGGCGCCGCGAGCCGCTGCACGCGCGGCGCTTGCCGTTCCTGATTCCGATCAACGCGCAGAGCACGTGGATCGCGCCCGCGCAGGGGCTGTACCACGAGCTGGCCGCGATCGACCGCGAACACGGCACCGTGTCGAGCTTCTGCATGGGGTTTCCGGCATCGGACTTCGACGAGTGTGCGCCGATGGTGTGGAGCCACGGCGAACGCGCCGAAGCCGCGGCCGAGCGGCTGTACGCCCTCACCGCCGAGCCCGCGCAGTGGCGGCAGCAGGTGCTGCCCGCGCGCGAGGCGGTGGCGCAGGCGATCGCGCTGGCCGCCAGCGCCGACAAGCCGGTGGTGATCGCCGACACGCAGGACAACCCGGGGGCCGGCGGCGACAGCAACACCACCGGGCTGCTGCACGCGCTGCGTGCGCAAGGCGCCGGCAGGCGCTATCCGGGTCAGGTCGCGTTTGGCCTGATGTTCGACCCGCTCGCCGCGCGCGCGGCCACGGAGGCCGGCGTCGGCGCCGAACTCGAACTTTCGCTCGGCACCGCGGTGCCCACGTTCACCGGCGAGCCGAGCGACCCGCCGGTGCGCGGTCGCTGGAAGGTGATTCAGCTCGCCGACGGCCGCTGCACGCTGACCGGCCCGATGATGACCGGGCTCAGCGTGCAGCTCGGGCCGAGTGCGTGCCTGGAGATCGACGGCATCCGCATCGCGGTGGTGAGCGGCAAGAAGCAGCTGCTCGACCGCCAGCTCTTGCGCATGGTGGGCATCGACGCCGAGCAGATGCGCATCGTTGTCGTCAAGAGCTCGAACCACTTCCGCGCCGACTTCCAGCCGCACGCCAGCCACGTGCTGGTGGCCAAGGCCGCCGGGCCGATGGCCGCCGACCCGGCCGACTTGCCCTGGCGGCACCTGAGCCCGGCGGTGCGCGTGCGGCCCTGAGTGCCCCCAGGGCCGGGGTCCCCCGGCCCGCCGCCGTGGGGGCTCGAGCAAAGTGACAGAGCCACAGTTGCTCGACGCCGCGCTCGCTCTACAGCGCGTCGAGCGGGTAGATCGGCCGCCGCACGCGGCGGTGCGCGAGCGCCGCGTAGTCCGACGTGCAGACCCCGCTGCCGTTGCACTCGACCACCGCGTGCGCCAGCGACTTCAGCCCGGCGCGCCAGTGCACGCGGCTCTTCAGCATCACGAAGGTCTTGTGCTGCGGCGCGATGCCCACCGCGGTGAACGCCGCCAGGTCGTGCGGCTCGACGTGGTTGGAGATCACCACGATCTCGATGCCGCCGGCATCGAGCACCGCGCTCGGCCCCATCGTCTGCAGCTCGCCGCGGCCCATCGCGCCGACGTTGCGGTGGCGGCCGTCGCAGATCAGCCTGACGCGGCCGCTCACGGTGCGCGGTGCACCCTTCAGTTGCAGCGACGGCATGTCGAGCTTGCCGCCCAGCGCCAGCGTCACCTGCGCGCCGACGCCGGCGGCGATCATCTGCTGCACCGCCGCCGGGTCGAAGATCGCGAACGCCGCCGCATCCTGCAAGCCGGCGTCGAGCATCGCGCCGAGTACGGTCATGGTGTCCATCGTGCCGCCCGAGGCGCAGTTGTCGCTGTGGTCGAGCAGCACGATCGGCCCGCTGCCCGGCGGTTTGGCCGCGGCCAGCGATTGCGCGCGTGCCATCGATTGCTTCAGCGGCTCGGGCGTGTAGACGAACTGCGCGCGCGCCGACCACGCGCGCTCGAGCAATTCGTCGCACCAGCGCCGCGCCAGCGCAGAGTCGTTGTCGGTCACCACCACCGCCGACAGCCCGGCGTACTCGATGTCGGCATTCGGGAAACCGACGAACACGCTGGCGGCGAGCGCGCCCTGCGCCTCCATCTCGTGGCAGCGCGCCTGCAGCTCGCGGTTGGGCGAATCGTCGGTGCCCTGGCGCATCACGTGCGGCAGCATCGGCTGGCGGCCCCACGCCATCGTTGGCCGCGCGCGCCTGGCGAGCTGCGCCAGCAGCGCGCGGCCGGCGCGCTGCCCGGTCTCGTGCATGTCGACGTGCGGATAGGTCTGGTAGCCAGCGAGCACGGTCGCGTTCGCGCCCATCGCGTCGTAGAGGTTGGTGTGCATGTCGAGCGCCACGCCGATCGGCACGCCGGGTGCCGCGGCGCGAATGCGGCGCAGCAGCTCGCCCTCGCCATCGTCGTAGGTGCGCGTCACCATCGCGCCGTGCAGGTCGAGCAGCACCGCGTCGCAGCCGGCGCGCACCGCATCGACGATGCGGCCGGCGATGTGCTCGTAGGCGGCATCGTCGACCGGCCCGCTCGGCGCTGCCGCAGCGGCCACCGGCACGACGAACTGCGCACCGGCGCCTTCGGCCAGCTCGATGAAGGCACCGATCGCCGAGCCGGTGCCGCGGTACGCGGCGATCGCCGCGTCACCCTCGGGCGGCGCCTCGCTGCCGCGCGCGAAGCGCGCCAGCGGCGTGGGCACCGGCGAGAAGGTGTTGGTCTCGTGCTTCATCTGGGCGATCACCAGCTTCATCGAGCGCCTCCGTTGCCAGCGCCCGCATCATGCCGCAGCCGCATGCGGGCAACCCCCGGGCGTGCCATGAGCCGAATGCGCGGAAGATGCAGCAACCACCCCGGGCACCAGGAGGCACCGTGACCCGCACCGACCTCGCCGACTGCACCGCCACCGACCTGCTCGCGCTGTACCGCTCGCGCCAGGCGTCGCCCGTCGAGGCGACGCAAGCCGTGCTGGCGCGCATCGAGCGCCTGAACCCGAAGCTGCTGGCGTACTGCCACATCGCCGCCGACGAGGCGCTGGGCAGCGCGCGCGCCAGCGAGGCGCGCTGGCAGCGCGGAGAACCGTGCGGCGCACTCGACGGCGTGCCGACCTCGATCAAGGACCTCATCCTCACCAAGGGCTGGCCGACGCTGCGCGGCAGCCGTACCGTCGACGCGAACCAGCCGTGGGACACCGACGCGCCGGCCACCGCGCGGCTGCGCGAGGCCGGCGCCGTGCTGCTCGGCAAGACCTGCACGCCGGAATTCGGCTGCAAGGGCGAGACCAACTCGCCGCGCACCGGCGTCAGCCGCAACCCGTGGGATCCATCCAAGACGCCGGGCGGCAGCTCGGGCGGCACTGCAGCCGCGGTGGCCGCGGGCATGGGGCCGCTGTCGGTGGGCACCGATGGCGCCGGCAGCGTGCGCATTCCATCAGCGTTTTGCGGCAACTTCGGCTTGAAGCCGAGCTTCGGCCGCGTGCCCGCATACCCGCTGTCGCCGTTCGGCACCGTGTCGCACCTGGGGCCGCACACGATGAGCGTGCGCGACGCCGCGCTGATGCTGACCGTGCTGGCGCGGCCCGACGCGCGCGACTGGACCTCGCTGCAATACGACGCACGCGACTATTCGGTCGGGCTCGACGACGGCATCCGCGGCCTGCGCATCGCCTGGTCGCCGGCGCTCGGCTACGCCAAGAACGTGCACCCCGAGGTTACCGCCGCGTGCGCCAAGGCCGTCGACGACCTGCGCGCGCTCGGCGCGCACGTCGAAGCGGTGGACCCCGGCATCGAAGACCCGCTGGAGATCACCTGCGGGCTGTGGTTCGTCGGCGCCTGGACGCTGTGGAACACCCTGACGCGCGAGCAGCAGCAGGTCACCGACCCCGACTTCAAGGCCGAGGCCGAGCTCGGCGCGGGCTTCAGCGCGCTCGACGTGCAGCGGCTGAACCTGCGCCGCGGCGCGCTCGGAGCGCACATGCGGCAGTTCATGCAGCGCTTCGACCTGCTGGTGACTCCGAGCGTTGCGGTCCCGGCGTTCGACGCCAGGCCCGCCGGCCACACGCCGCTCAACCCGGTGAGCATGCTCGGCTGGACGCCGTTTTCGTACCCGTTCAACCTGACGCAGCAGCCGGCGTGCACGATCCCCTGCGGCCTCACGTCGGCCGGGCTGCCGATCGGCGTGCAGTTCGTCGGCCCGATGTTCGGCGACGCGCTGGTGCTGCGCGCGGCGCGCGCCTACGAATCGGTGCGGCCGATCGCGCGGCCGTCGTTGAAAGGGCTGTCGTGAGCCGGCGGGCTGCTCTCGAGGCGAACGCCACAGCGCGCAGCACGGAGGCCAACTGATGCCCAAGCCCTGGTTCGAAGGCGACGCGCACGCGCTGGCCGGCGCGATCGTGCGCGGCGAATGCAGCGCGGTGCAGGCACTGCAGCGCACGCTGGCCGATATCGAGGCGATGAACCCGCGGCTCAACGCGGTGTGCCTGCTGCGGCCCGACACCGCCCACACGCGCGCGCAGGCGCTCGACGCCGAACTGGCGCGCTGTCGCGACGACGCTGCACGCGAAGCCTTGTTGCGCGAGCGGCCGTTCTTCGGCGTGCCGCTGCTGCTGAAGGACCTTGGGCCCGCGGTCGCGCTGCGCGAGCTGCCGTCTCGCCTGGGCTCGCGCGCGCTCGGGCCGCAGGGGCTGCAGTGGTCGGTCGACGGCGCGCTGGCGCAGCGCTATGCGGCCGCCGGGTTCGTCGCGATCGGCCGCACCACGACGCCCGAGATGGGCATCAGCGCGAGCACCGAGGCGCTCGCCTACGGCGGGCCCACGCGCAACCCCTGGCAGCCCGACCACTCGGCCGGCGGCTCCAGCGGCGGCGCCGGCG
>JAJVIL010000048.1 GCA_022072045.1 Burkholderiaceae bacterium
GCTGGTGGGCGCGCCGCTGCCGGCCGATCTGCCCGCCGGCGCCGCGACGCTGGCACAGATGCCGGCGTTTCCGGCGCTGCCGGTCGGGCTGCCGGCCAGCGTGCTGCAGCGGCGCCCCGACGTGATGGCCAGCGAGCAGCAGCTCATCGCCGCCAACTTCAACATCGGCGCGGCGCGCGCGGCGTACTTCCCGGCGGTGACGATCACTGCCAGCGCGGGCCGCGTGGCCAGCGAGTTCTCGGGGCTGTTCGGCAGCGGCGGGAGCTGGGGCTGGAGCGCGGCGCCGCAGGCGCTGCTGACGTTGTTCGATGCGGGGCGCCGGCGCGCCGGCGACCGCCTGGCCCAGGCCGGTCGCGACACCGCGCTGGCGCAGTACGACAAGACGGTGCAGACGGCGTTTCGCGAAGTGGCCGACGCGCTGGCCGGCCGCGACACCTTGAGCGAACAGGCGCGGCAACTGCAGGAGGCCGGCGACGCGGAGGCTGCGCGCTACCGACTGGTGGACCTGCGCTACCGCAACGGCGTGGCTTCGGGTCTGGACCTGCTCGACGCGCAGCGCTCGCTGTTCGCGGCGCAGCAGCAGACGCTGCAGGCGCGGCTCGCGCAGGCGCAGAACCAGGTGGTGCTGTACAAGGTGCTCGGCGGCGGCTGGAGCGAACCGACCACCGCTGCCGCCAGGACGCAGTGAGCGCCGCGAACCTCGCGGCGAGCCGGCGTCCCTACGCCAGCGGCCTCGCACTGGCCACCGCGGGGGCGATCGCCTTCAGCGGCAAGGCGATCATCGTCAAGCTCGCGTATCGCTACGACGTCGATGCGGTGACGCTGATCATGTACCGCATGCTGTTCGCGCTGCCGATGTTCGTGGCGCTGGCGTGGTGGGCCGGGCGCGGCAAGCCGCCGCTGACCGCGCGCGACTGGCGCGTGGCCGGCGTGCTCGGCTTCTTCGGCTACTACCTGGCGAGCTTTCTCGATTTCGCCGGCCTGCAGTACGTCACCGCCAGCCTCGAGCGGCTGATGCTGTACCTCAACCCGACCTTGGTGCTGCTGCTGTCGTGGGCGATCCAGCGCAAACCGATCACCGTGCGCCAGCTCGGCGCGATGGCGGTGAGCTACGTCGGCGTCGCGCTGGTGTTCGGCCACGAGGCGAGCCTCGACTCGCCCGATGCGGCGCTCGGTGCCGCGCTGGTGCTGGCCAGCGCGCTGAGCTACGCGCTGTACCTGGTGATCAGCGCGCACGAGGTGCAGCGTCTGGGCGCGATGCGCCTGACCGGCGTGGCCACCTCGGTGGCGTGCGTGCTGTGCATCGCGCAGTTCGTGCTGCTGCGGCCGCTGGCCGCGGCCGACGTGGCGCCGCCGGTGCTGTGGCTGTCGCTGCTCAACGCGGTGGTGTGCACGGTGGCGCCGATCCTGATGGTGATGGCGGCGATCGAGCGCATCGGCGCGCCGCTGGCCGCGCAGACCGGCATGGTGGGGCCGCTGGCGACCATCGCCATGGGCGTGCTGCTGCTCTGCGAGCCGTTCACCGGCTGGACGGTGGTCGGCACGATTTTCGTGCTGGCCGGCGTCTGGATGCTGGCGCGCGCGCGCTGAGGCGAGTCGCGATCAAGCTGGCCGAGAAGATGGTGCAGGTCTGCCGGCCGTAGGTGCACACGGCGCCTTCGGGGCCGAACTCATTGCGTAGCGGTGCCGCATCGATGGATTTCGCGACCCGGCCGCGCACGGTCGCCGCGATGTCGGATCGCGTCGGCTTGGGCGTATCCTGGCGGCGATCCGTCGCGGCACGGCCGTGGGCCTGAAAACATGCCGGTGAACCTCAGCATCGCCTCTGCATTGCTCATCGGTCTGCTCGGATCGACGCATTGCCTGGGCATGTGCGGCGGCATCGTCGGCGTGTTGTCGCTGGCCGGCAGCGGCGGCCGGGTGCGGCAGTGGATCTTCCTGCTGACCTACAACCTCGGGCGCATCATCAGCTACGCCGCGGCCGGTGCACTGCTGGGTGCACTCGGCGGCCACCTGTTCGACGCGTTGCCCGACACCGCGGGGCGTTGGGTCGCGCGCCTGGTGTCGGCCGGTTTCATGATCGCGCTGGGGCTGTACCTGACCGGGTGGTGGCGTGGCCTGGCCGCGCTCGAGCACGCCGGTGCCCATCTGTGGCGCCGCATCGGGCCGCTGGCACGAAGCCTGTTGCCGGTGCGGCACGTGGCGCAGGCCTTTCTCGTCGGCACGCTGTGGGGCTTCCTGCCGTGCGGCCTGGTCTACTCGGTTCTCGCCTGGTCGCTCGGTGCAGGCGACGCAGCCACGGGCGCGATGTTGATGGCCGCCTTCGGCGCCGGTACGCTGCCGATGCTGCTGGTTTCCGGCAGTCTGGCGCGTTCGCTGGGAGCGGTCACGCGGCAGGCATGGGTGCGCCAGATGTCCGGCGTGATCGTGCTCGCGTTCGGTGTGATTTCGCTCGTGCCGGACGGACCTCACCACGGCCGCACCCATGCCGCCGCGGCAGCGCAGGCGGCGGTGTCGACGACGGGCTAGCGATGTTCGGCGACAGCGCGATGTGGTTGCTCGCAGCGGTGGTCGTCTGCGGTGCGCTGGCCGCGACGGCGATCGGTCTGGTCGTCGCCCGCGCCCGGCTGCACGAGGCCGAGCAGCGGGTGCGCGACCAGGAGTCGCAACAGGAGGGCATTTCGGCGCGCCTGCGCGAGAACGAGAACCGACTGCGCGCGATTATCGAATCCGAACCTGAATGCATGAAGCTGCAGGCCGCCAACGGCACTGTGCTGGAGATCAACCCGGCGGGCCTCGCGCTGGTGGAGGCCGACGCCCCGGGCGACATCATCGGCAAGCCGATCTACCTGCTGGTGGCCCCCGAATCGCGCGACGTCTACCGCAGCCACGTGCGCCGCGTGTTCGAAGGCGAATCGGTCGCCTACGAGTTTCGCCTCGTCACGCTGAAGGGACGCAGCCGCTGGATGCAGACGCACGCCGCGCCGCTGCGCGATGCGGGCGGTGCCATCTACGCGCTACTGGCGATCACACGCGACATCACCGAGCGCAAGCTGGCCGAGGAGCACGCGCGCCGTCACCAGATCGAACTCGCGCGCGTGGCGCGGTTGTCCACGATGGGCGAGATGGCCACCGCGCTGGCCCACGAGTTGAACCAGCCGCTGTCGGCGATCGCCGCCTTTGCCCGCGGTTGCACGCGCCGTCTGCGCGCCGGCACCGCGACGCTGCAGGACCTGCGTGAACCGCTCGACTCCATCGGCGAACAGGCCGAGCGCGCCGGCGAGGTGATTCGCCATGTGCGCGAGTTCGTGCGCCGGCGCGAGCTGGCTCTTGGCCGGGTCGATGTCAATCAGATCGCACGCAGCCTCGCGCATCTTGCCGAGATCGACGCGCGCCAGCACGAGGCCGTGCTGCGGCTGGAACTGGCGCCGCACCTGCCGTCGGTGGTGGCCGACCCCATCATGGTCGAACAGGTGATCGGCAACCTGGTGCGCAATGCGATCGACGCGATGACCGAGGCGTGCTCGCCGCGGCGCGAGATCACGCTGCGCACGGCGCAACGCAACGGCGCCGTCGAGGTCGAGGTCGTCGACACCGGCCCGGGCCTCGCCGCTGCGGCGATCGAACAGGTGTTCGACCCCTTCTTCACGACCAAGGCCGACGGCGTCGGCATGGGGCTGTCGATCAGCCGTTCGATCGTCGAGGCGCACGGCGGCTGCATCGGCGTCGATTCCGTCGCTGGCAGCGGCGCCACGTTCCGCTTCTCGCTGCCGCTGGCCGCCCAGGAGGCCCATCGCGTTGGACACCGCCACGGTCTTCATCGTTGACGACGACCACGCCGTCGTGCGCAGCCTGCGCTGGCTGATCGAGACGGTGCACCTGCCGGTGCAGGTCCATTCGTCGGCGCAGGAGTTCCTCGACGGCTACGATCCGGCGCGTCCGGGCTGCGTGCTGCTGGATGTCCGCATGCCCGGCATGAGCGGGCTCGAACTGCAGCAGCGCCTGGGCGCGCGCCACCGCTACCATCTGCCGCTGATCTTCGTGACGGGCCACGGCGACGTGCAGATGGCCGTGCGTGCGGTGCAGGCCGGCGCCTTCGACTTCATCGAGAAGCCTTTCAACGACCAGGATCTGCTCGACCGTGTGCAGCGCGCGATCGCGCACGACGCGGTGCAGCGCGAGCGCGAGAATCAACGGCGGCAACTGCACGATCGCTTCGACGCGCTGACGGCACGCGAACGCGAGGTGCTCGACCTCGTCGTGCGGGGACAATCGAACAAGGCGGTGGCCAACGCCCTCGGGCTCAGCGCCAAGACGGTGGAGTTCCACCGCGCCAAGGTGATGGAAAAGCTCCAGGTGCGTTCGCTGGCCGACCTGGTGAAGCTGGCGATGCTCTACGCCGGGGAGCGCTGAGGCGCCGCGTCGGCGCTCATGCGCCGAGGTGATGATCCACCAGCAGCGCGGCGAACAGCGTCGACAGATAGGTGATCGAGAAGCGGAACGTGCGTCGGGCGTCGGCATCGCGATCACCGCGCAGCGTGCGCCACGCCAGCGCGAGGAAGCGCACGTCGAGCGCCGCGACCACCACGAAGTAGATCCATCCGCTCATGCCCACCGCCACCGGCAGCAGCGACGCCGCGGCCAGCGCGATCGTGTAGGCAACGATGCAGCGTTGCGTGTGGCGGCGGCCGCGTACCACCGGCAGCATCGGGAATCCCGCCGCGGCGTACTCGCGCGTGCGGTACAACGCAAGCGACCAGAAGTGCGGCGGCGTCCACAGCAGGATGATCAGAAAGAGCAGCCAGGCCTGCGGCGGCGCATCGCCCGTTGTCGCCGCCCAGCCCAGCACGGGCGGCATCGCGCCGGCGGCGCCGCCGATCACGATGTTCTGCGGCGTGCGGGGCTTCAGCAGCACCGTGTAGAGGATCGTGTAGCCGACGAAAGTGGCCAGCGTGAGCCACATCGCCAGCGCGTTGGTGCCGTGGTACAGCAGCAGCAGCCCGGCGCCGCCCGCAAGGCCGGCCACCAGCACGGCTTCAGTCGCGCCCACCTCGCCGCGCGGCAGCGGGCGTTCGCGCGTGCGCGCCATCAGCGCGTCGCGCCGGCGCTCGATCACGCAGTTGAACGCCGCGGCGCCTGCGGCCACCAGTGCAATGCCCAGCGTGCCGGCCAGGAGCGTGGGCAGCGGCACCATGCCCGGCGCAGCCACGAACATGCCGATCACGGCGCAGAAGACGATCAGCGCCAGCACGCGCGGCTTGGCCAGCCGCACGTGGCAGCGCAGCCTCGCGCCGACCGACATCGTGTGGATCGTCAGCTCCATCGGCCAGCCCTCCATCGGCCGAACCCGGCCGCGACGCGAATCTAGCGTGCGCGCAGTCCGCGGGTCTTCAGGGTGATGGAGCATCGCGCTAGGAACCTTCCTAGTTGCCGTGCCGGCTGTACGCTGCCTATTCTCCCGGCGGACCGGCGCACGGACCGCCGGCCGACGAGGAGCAACGCGATGCTCGACTTCCTGTTCAGCGGCTGGGGCGCGTTCTGGATGACGCTGTTCATGCTGGTGCCGTTCGCCGCGGTGTTCACCTACGTGATCCGGCGCAAGAGCGTCGTCGACCCGTCGCCCGAGGCGACCGCACGCTCCAAGATCTCGCGCGTCGAGGTCGCGTGGCTGGCGCTGGTGCTGGTGGTCTTCGTCGGCGTGAATCTGGCGAGTTTGAAGTACATGCCGACGCTGGCGACCGCGCACGCCGCGACCACGCGCACCGATATCCAGAACGTCGACCTGACAGCCACCTCGTGGGCCTACGATCTTTCGAGCCGCAGCGTCGAAGCAGGGCGGCCGGTTCGCTTCTCGGGCCGCAGCAGCGACACGATGCACGGTTTCGCCGTCTACCACCCCGACGGCCGCATGTTGTTCACGATGATGCTGATGCCCGGGCTGAGCAAGCCCACGTCGCTGATCCACACGTTCACGGACCCGGGAAAGTACAAGGTGCGCTGCCTCGAGTACTGCGGCATCGCCCATCACACGATGCGCGACGAAATCGTCGTCGTCGCGAGCGCGAAGTGAACGGGCGCCCGCCGCCACAGGAGACCGCCATGACCATCGCCAGCACGCTCATCGAGCGTACGCCCCTGTTCGGCAGGATGTTCGCCGTCGACAAATCCACCGGGCTGGAGGAGATCAACGCCTGGCCCGCGCTGATGATCATGGCCTCGTTCGTCTGGCTCGCGGTGGCCGGGCTGCTGGGTCTGGCGATGCCGGCGACGCAGTTGTTCAACATGGACAGTGGCCTGTTCTATACCTCGTTGACGCTGCACGGCGCGGCGCTGGCGTTTCCCTTCACCTTTCAACTGATGGTCGGCGTCGGGCTGCACCGCGCCGCGGGTTGCGTCGGCAAACCGGTCACCGGTTGGCTGCCGGCGCTGGCCTTCACGGCGCTAAATCTCGGCGCTGCGCTGCTGACGGTGGCCGTACTGCTCGGGTTCAGGGTCAGCCTGGTCGTGATGTTCCCGCTGCCGTTGGTGGGCGCGAAGATGGGCATCTGGAGCATGAGCACGGTGGTGCTCGGCTTCACCGGCATCTACCTGGTGCTGGCGACGATGATCCTGTTCTATCCGATCCTCATCCTGCGCATGCTGTTCTTCGGCCGCAAGCGCCCGGAGCTGGTGCTGTCGCCGCGCTCGCTGAACGACCCCGGCATGCTCGGCATGACGTTGTCGGCGCTGACGCTGCTGATCGCCGGCATGCCGCTGGTGGCGGTTGGTACGACACTGCTGGCGGCGCTGTACGGCGCGATCCCGATGTCGATGGCCGCCTGGGCCGCCGAGCCGGTGGTCTTTCAGTACGCGTTCTTCATCTTCGCGCACAACCTGATGGAGGCAATGGCGCTGATGGTGATGAGCGCGATGTACGCGACGCTGCCGCTGTACCTTGCCGACGGCACGCGCAAGCTCTACAGCGACCGCATCGCCAACGCAGCGCTGTGGATTCTGCTGCTGACCTCGATCACCTCGTTCCTGCACCACTTCATCACGCTGTTCCCGAACCAGCCGGCGCCGCTGGCGTACTGGGGCAACATCATGAGCTGGGGCACGGGCATCGGTGCGGCGCTGAGCATCTTCACGGTGCTTGCGACGGTGTGGCAGCACGGCCTGCGGCCCGAGCCGGGGATCATCGCCGTGCTGGCCGGGTTCGTGCTGTACATCCTCGACGGCGCGAGTGCCGTGGTCACGTCCAACATCGCCTGGTCGTTCCAGCTCCATGGCACGATGTGGCAGAGCGGTCACACGATGACGGTGCTGGTGGCGATGGCGATGATGTGGCTCGGCGTGCTGTACCACCACTACCCGGTCATCACCGGCCGGCGCCCCGACCAGAAGCTCGGCATGTGGTCGGTGCGTCTGTTCGCGGTGGGCTCGATCGGCTCGGCGCTGTCGATGCTCGCCGGCGGTGCGGCGGGCATGCCGCGCCGCTTCGCCGACTGGAACCAGGAAGGCTGGATCCTTTACGGCGAACTGATCCTCGTTTTCGGGGTGATCCTCGGCGCGTCGCTGTTCGTCTATGCGTACACCCTGCTGCGCGCCCGCGCGATCGGCGAAGCGATCAGGCCGCAGGCGGTGCCTGCCTGATCCGGCACGGCGCGGCGACACCGCGGCAGTGCCGGGGCTGCCGTCGCGCCGATGCCGCGGCCACCGGCGCGCACGGCGATGAGTTGTGCCCTGTGCGGCCTGCCGACGCCGGAGCCGCCGCTGCGCGATGGCGGGCGCGACTACTGCTGCACCGGCTGCCGAGAAGTAGCTCGGCTGCTTGGCGCGGCGTCGGCTGCGGCAGCACCCGCCCCGCCGATGGTGGCGCGCGACGACGCGCCGGTGGCGGGTGAACAGGCCTTCTTCCATGTCGATGGGATGCATTGCGCGTCGTGCGAGCGCCTGATCTCGCACGTCGCGGCGGGCGTGGAGGGTGTGCTGTCCATGCGCGCCTGCTACACCACCGGGACCGCCAAAGTCGTCTACGACCCGGCGCGAATCGCCGAGTCCGAGTTGAGCGGCCGCCTGAGCGTGGCCGGCTATCGCTTCCGCCCGCGCGGCGAGCCCATCCCCGAGTACGACGAAAACGCCGATCTGCTGCGCATGCTCGCGGGCTGCTGTGTGGCGTCGGCGGTGATGATGCTGTCGTTCGTCTTCGTCTACCCGCTCCACGCGGGTTGGGTCGACCCGCAGGACTACGCAGCGATCGGCTGGCTGGCCTTCAGCCTGGTGCCGAGCGCGCTCTTCGTGCTGACGACGGTGCAGGTGTTCTACGTCGGCGCGCCGATCCTGCGCGGCGCGCACACGGCCTTGCGCGTGCGCGGCCTCAACATGGACTTGCTGCTGGCGCTGGCCTTCTGCTCGGCGTACGCCTACAGCGTGTTCCAGCTCTGGCACGGCGCGGCCGACCTGTACTTCGACGTCGCCAGCGGCGTCGTCGCGGTGGTCACGATCGGCCGCTTCCTCGAGCGCGGCGCGCGCGAGACGGCGCTGCGCGAGATCGGCCGATTCCTCAACGCAGAGCCGGCGCGCGCCTGTGTGGTGCGCGCCGGCGAATGCTTCTTCTGCACTGCCGACGAACTGGCCCCGGGCGACCGCCTCGTCGTCCGCGAGGGAGAGACGATTCCCGCTGACGGCACGATCGCTGACGGCGCCGGCGCGGTGGACGAGTCGCTGTTGACGGGAGAGCCGTTCCCGGCAGCGCGTCGGCACGGCGACCGCGTGTTGGGTGGCGCCGCGTTGCGCGAGGGTCGCATCGAGGTCGACGTCGGCGACCGCGTGCGCAGCCGGATCACCGAACTGGGGCAGGCGCTGTGGAACGCACAGGTCGGAGCCGGCGGCACGACAGGGCGCGCAGACCGCCTGGCGGGCCTGTTCGTACCGCTCGTGCTCGGGCTCGCGCTGCTCGTCGGTGCGGGCTTCCTTGCCGCCGGGGCCGGGCCGCAGCGAGCGCTGCTCGCCGCGCTGGCGACGTTGATCGTGTCGTGCCCGTGCACTTTCGGTCTGGCAATACCGCTGACGCTCGCCAGCGCGACGAGTGCCGCGCTGCAGCGCGGCATTCTCGTCACCCGCCCCGAGCTGTTCGATCGGGGCGCGGATGTGGACATCGTCGCCATCGACAAGACCGGCACGCTGTCCAGCGGTGAGATGGTGGTGTGCAGCGTCGTCGGGCCACCCGAGGTGGCCAGCCTGGCGGCCGCCGTCGAGCGCGACTCGCCGCATCCGGTGGCACGCGCGATCGCGCAGCTCGACCGCAGTAGCATCGCCCGCGGCGTCCAGCACCATCCCGGACGCGGCGCGTCGGGAATGGTGGGCGGAAGGCGGGTGGCCGTCGGCAGCCAGGTGCTGTTCGAGACGCTGCGATGGTCGGTGCCGCCCGCACTGGCCGCACAGTTCCCCGTATCCGGTCGCGCAGGCATCGTGTCGTATGTCGGCTGGGATGGTGTGGTGCACGGCGCCATCGTCACCCGCGACCAGCCGCGGCCCCAGTGGGAGTCGGTCGTCGATCGCCTGCGGCGACGCGGTCGTGCCGTGCTGTTGACGGGCGCCGCGAGTGCCGAGCCCTATGGGTCGCGCTTCGACGAGGTATTCGCCGGCGTGCCGCCGGAGGCCAAGGCGGCCGTCGTCAGGAAGCTGCGCGAACGCGGTCGCGTGGCGATGGTCGGCGACGGCAGCAACGATGCCCCGGCGCTGGCCGAGGCGGATGTGGCCGTCGCATTCGGTGCGCCGACAGCGTTGGCGGCGCAGGCGGCGGCGATCGTCGTCGCCGGCGACCGGCTCGATCGCGTCGTCGACGCACTGGACATCGTCGCCTGCGCGCGGCGTCGGGTACGGCAGAACCTGGGTTGGGCGCTGTCGTACAACGCGGTTGCCGTGCCACTGGCGATGACCGGTCTGCTCAATCCGCTGTGGGCCGCGCTGGCGATGACGGCCAGCAGCCTGCTGGTTGTGTGGAACGCGACGCGCCCGCTGATGCCCACCCCCGACCCCGCCGTGCACGACCCGCAGTCGACGCGGCGCAAAGCCTGGATCGCGTGAACGCGCCCAGGGCCGGGCTCGCCCGGTCCGCCGCCCGCGGGGGTTCAAGGAAAGCGGGCGGCGCATGCATGGTCGGCCCAGGGTTGACTATGGACCGGCCCAGGGCGCAGCGGCTCAACCCTGCCGCACGATCTGGCTCGGTGTGGGCGCCGGCCAGCCGGCCTCGCGCACGGTGCGCACGATCGCCTCGTTGGTGTCGAAGTACACCTGCCAGTAGTGCTCGTTGTGGGTGTACGGGCGTACCGCGATCACCGGCCCCAGGGTGTTCATGTCGAGCAGGCTCACGTCGGGCGCCGGCGACGCGGCGACGTTGGGGATCTTGGCTACCGCGGCCTTCAGCCGCGCGATGGCGTCGACCGGGTCGACGCTGCCGGCAAGCTGCGCCGTGCGGTCGACGCGGCGCACCGGCAGCGCCGAGAAGTTGCGCACCGTGTCGGAGAAGATCTTGCTGTTGCCCACCAGCGCGATCACGTTGTCGGGCGTGATGATGGTGGTGCCGAACAGGCCCAGCTCGTGCACCGTGCCGACGACGCCACCGACCTCGACGAAGTCGCCCACCTTGAACGGCCGCAGGATCAGCATGAACGCGCCGGCGGCAAAGTTGCCGAGCATGCCGCTCCAGGCCGCACCGATGGCGACGCCGGCGCCGGCCAGCAGCGCCGCGAACGACGTCGTCTGCACCCCGAAGTAGCCGAGGATGCCGAGCACCAGCGCGATGTTCAGCGTGATCGCGACGATCGAGCCGAGGTACTTGGTGAGCGTGGGGTCGAGGTGGTTGCGGTTCATCGCCGCGCCCATCAGCGCGATGACCCGCCCGATCAGCCAGCGGCCGATGACCCAGAACGCGATCGCCGCGAGGATCTTGATGCCGAGCTCGGTGACGGTGGTGCTCAGGAATTGCTGGATGGCTTGCAGATCCATGGTGGGCGGCCTTCTTCTTTGCGGGGAGGGCCGCGATGGTAGGGCCGAAGGGCGTGGCCCGCGATCGATATAGTCCCGGGTGGTTCGCCCGCGGCAACGCCGCAGGCACAGACGACGAGGGCAACACGATGGATCTGGGCATCAAGGGCAAGTGGGCGCTGGTGTGCGCGGCGAGCAAGGGCCTGGGCAAGGGCTGCGCGGCGGCGCTGGCCGGCGAGGGCGTCAACCTAGTGGTCACCGCGCGCGGCGCCGAGGCGCTCGAGGCCACCGCGGCCGAGTTGCGGCAGTTGCCCGGTGCCGGGCAGGTGATCGCGGTGGCGGGCGACATCGCCACGCCCGCGGCGCGCGCTGCCGCGCTGGCTGCGTGCCCGCAGGTGGACATCCTCGTCAACAACGCGGGCGGCCCGCCGCCGGGGGATTTTCGCGACTGGGGCCGCGACGACTGGCTCAAGGCGATCGACGCCAACATGCTGGCGCCGATCGAGCTGATCAAGGCCACCGTCGACGCGATGGCCGAGCGCGGCTTCGGCCGCGTGGTCAACATCACCTCGGGCGCGGTGAAGGCGCCGATCGACGTGCTGGGGCTTTCCAACGGCGCACGCAGCGGGCTCACCGGCTTTCTCGCCGGGCTCGCGCGCCAGCCACGCCTGGCCTCGCGCAACGTGACGATCAACAACCTGCTGCCCGGCGTGTTCGAGACCGACCGCATCCGCACCACGCTGCAGGGCATGGCCGCCAAGACTGGCAAGAGCGTGGAGCAACTGAAGGACGAGCGCCGCGCCACCATCCCCGCCAAGCGCTACGGCACGGCGCAGGAGTTCGGCCAGGTGTGCGCATTCATCTGCAGCGCGCAGGCGGCGTACCTCACCGGGCAGAACATCCTGCTCGACGGCGGCGCGTACCCGGGCACGTTCTGATCGACCGCGCCGGAGGACGAGATGAGCCAGCAGATGGACTTCTTCTTCTTCATCGGCAGCACCTACTCCTACCTGTCGGTGCTGCGCGCCGAAGCCGCGGCCGCGCAGGCGGGCGTGGCGCTCGCCTGGCGGCCGTTCAGCGTGCGGACGCTGATGCGTGAGCAGAACAACGTGCCGTTCGCCACCAAACCCGTCAAGATGCGGTACATGTGGCGCGACGTCGAGCGCCGCGCAGCCCGGTTCGGCTTGCCGTTCAGCGGCGTCCCGCCGTATCCGGTTGACCCCGACGAGCTGGCCAACCGCGTGGCCACGCTGGCTGCGAGCGAGGGCTGGTGCCGCGAGTTCACGCAGGCCGCCTATCGCCAGTGGTTTCTCGAAGGCCAGGATCCAGGGGCACCCGAGACGCTGCGCCAGGTGCTGCAGGCGCTGGGCCGCGATGCCGAGCGGTGCATCGGCGAGGCTTCGAGCGAGCGCACGCGGCAGGCGTATCTCGCGGCGACCGACGAGGCGCGGCAACTCGGCATCTTCGGCTCGCCCACCTTCGTCGTGGGGCGCGAGATCTTCTGGGGCGACGATCGGCTCGACGATGCGCTGGCGTGGGCTCGCGTGCAGTGAGCGAACTGCGGCCATGGTCCAGCGGCGTCTGGAGCGATTCCGACGCGCCGCGCGATCGAGCGCCAGCGCATCGGCCTGCCATTTCCAAAGCCGAGGAACCTCATGCAAGAGCCCATCCAGGTCCGTCCGATCGAGCGCACCGACTACGCCGGCTGGCGTCCGCTCTGGGACGGCTACAACGCCTTCTACGGGCGCAGCGGCCCGACCGCGCTCGCCGAGCCGATCACCGCGGTCACCTGGGAGCGCTTCTTCACCGCCAGCGAGCCGGTGCGCGCGCTGGTCGCGGTGCAGAGTGGCCGCATCGTCGGCCTCGTGCACTACCTGTTCCACCGCAGCACGACGCGTCTGCACGACATCTGCTATCTGTCGGACCTGTTCACCGTCGAGTCGCAGCGCGGCCGGGGCATCGGCCGCGCGCTGATCGTGGCGGTGTACGACGCGGCGCGCGCGGCCGGCTGCACGCGCGTCTACTGGCAGACCCATCTGTCGAACATCGCCGGGCGCACGCTGTACGACAAGGTCGCCGAGCACAAGGGCTTCATCGTCTACTCGCACGAGATGTAGCGCGCCGGCGGCGCTGCGCCTCGGCGTCAATGCCCCTACTCGCGGTCGCGCGCGCGCGCGCGCGTAAGCTGGGCGCTCGCGTCGCCAAGGAGAAAGAACCGATGGAGACCGCCCTGTACCCGCAAGCCAGCGCCGAGATCGCGCGCAAGCGCCGCGAGCTGGCACCCAAGCAGCTGGAAGCGTTCCGCGCATTCAGCGCTGCCGCTTTCGCCGAAGGCGCACTGAGCGCGAAGACCAAGCAGCTGATCGCGGTGGCGGTCGCGCACACGACGCAGTGTCCGTACTGCATCCGCGGCCACACCGAAGGCGCGCTGAAGGCCGGCGCGAGCGAGGCCGAGATCATGGAGGCGATCTGGGTCGCCGCCGAAATGCGCGCCGGCGGCGCCTACGCGCATTCGGCGCTCGCCATCGACACGATGGCGGCGCATGCGCAAGCCGCCGCGCGCACGCCCTGAGGCGTTCCGAACCCCGCGCCCGCTTGCGGGCCATCGCGGCGACCGATGCGCCCGCTGGCGCGACACAATGCGCGCCGTGCCTGCAATGCCCTCGAACAGCCCTGACCGCGCGCGCTGGCGCCGCGGCTGCCGCGCAGCGGTTTGCCTGCCAGCGCTGGCGCGAGCGTCGGCTGCCCTGGCGCTGGCTGTCGGTGCGCTGCGGACTCCCGCCGATGCGAGCGACGAGGCGCGCGTTGCACCCGCCGGCGCGGGTGCTTTCAGCGCGCAGCTCATCTTGGTGCCCGACGCCCGCCAACTGCTCGCGCAGTGGAGCGGCACGCGGCGCGAGTCGATCGATGTCGACACCGTGCACGCGGTGGCGGTCGGGGCCGAGGCCAATGCCTTCGTCGTGTTCGGTGGCTGTTCGCCCGACGCTGCCGGCCGCTGCGACGTGACGATGCGGCTGCGCGTGCAAAGGCCCGACGGCAAGCTGCACGCGACGACACCGCCGCTCGAAGTGTGGCAATACAAGGCGCCGCCGCCGGCGCGCACGCTGCAGCTCTCGGTGCAGTACCTGAAGATGACCGTCGAGCCCAGCGATGCCCCAGGCCGCTACGTGGTGAGCGCCGAAGTCAAAGATCACGTGTCCGGGTCGGCGCTGCGGCTCGCCACCGCGTTCACGGCGACGCGGTGAGGCCAGATCCCGGGGCCTGGCGATCGCTGCTCGCCGAGGTGCGTGCGTGCGACCACTGCGCCGCGCATCTGCCGCTCGGCCCGCGGCCGGTGCTGCAACTGCATCCGCGGGCTCGCATCCTCGTCGCCTCGCAGGCGCCGGGCCGCAAGGTGCACGAGACCGGCGTGCCGTTCGACGACGCCAGCGGCGAGCGGCTGCGCGCCTGGCTCGGCGTGACGCGCGAGCAGTTCTACGACCCCACGCTGTTCGCCATCGTGCCGATGGGGCTGTGCTATCCCGGCACGGGCGCGTCGGGCGATCGGCCACCGCGGCCCGAGTGCGCGCCGCGCTGGCGCCAGCCGCTGCTGCACGAGCTTGGCAGGTTGCAGCTCGCGCTGGTGATCGGCCGCTACGCCGCCGACTACCATCTGCCGCACGAGCGCGACGGTCTGACGATGGCCATCAGGCACTGGCGCCGCTACTGGCCCTCGATCGTGCCGTTGCCGCACCCGAGCCCGGCCAACAACCGCTGGCTCGCGGCCAACCGCTGGTTCGAGCGCGAGCTCGTGCCGCGATTGCAGCGGCGGGTTGCAGCCGTGCTGGCCGCCACAGCCCGAACAACCCGGTCTTGAACAGCGCCAGGATGCGAACCGGCACGGCGCATCAGCGAATCGCCGGCGGCACACGATCGCGCTGCGCACGCACATCCACCTCGATGCGCGCCACCAGGTCGGTCAACGCAGCGCCCTGCGGCGAAGCGCGCACGGCGACCATGGCCGGATCGATCGCCAGCCACCAGCCGCGCCGAAAACCGCGCGCGACGGCGCGCTCGAGCAGCGCGATCGCCGCGGCCGTGTCGCCGCGCAGTGCCGCGATGCGCGCCTTCAGAAAGGGCAGGCTGTGCCAGGCGAGGCGGTTGCGCTCCAGCCGGTCGAGGCCGGACCAGACGTCGGCCAGCAGCGGCTCGACCGCCTCGTGCCGGCCCGCGGCAGCAAAGGTCGCCGCCAGATCGACGTGGATCGACTGGCCGAGAAAGGTCTCCCACGGTCCGGCGAGCGTCAGCGGGTCGGCGACGATGCGGCCGGCGACCTCGTCGGCGAGCCGGTCGGCGACGATCGCGTCGCCGCGCAGCAGGTGCAGCCAGGCGAGCCCGGCCTGCGCGCCCGTCGGCAGCGGCTTGGGTTCGAACTGCTCGAGCCGGCGCATCGTCTGCTGCAGCGCCGCGTCGTCGTTCGCCGCCCTGGCGCGCAGGCCGCTCTCGGCGATCAGGAACGGCAGCGTCGGTGCATTGGCGATCGCGCGCTCGAAGGCCTGCGCCGCTTCGGCGTGCAGCCCGAGATCCAAGCACAGCCAGCCCAGCTCGCGCTGGATGTCGTAGCGCTTCGGGTTTAGCTCGGACGCCTCGCGATAGCGGATCACCGCCTCGGCCAGGTTGCCCTCGGCATACGCCAGCGCACCCAGGCTGCGCGCACCGTTCGGGTGTCTCGGTGCGAGTTCGCGCGCGCGGCCGATGTCGGCGCGTGCGACCTGGTACTGGCCGACATCCAGGTTCGCGTGCCCCATCAGCAGATGCACCAGGAAGTTCATCGGATCGAGCTGGCCGGCGACGGTGTACATCGGGATCGCGTCGAGCGGCCGCCCGTCGAAGGCGGCGGCCATGCCGCGCCAGAATTGCGCCGAGGCGTAGTTGGGGTTGAGCGCGAGCGCGCGCTGCAGATGCGTCTCGGCGTCGGCCAGGCGCAGCGTCGAGACGAAGATGTAGCCCTGCACCGCGTGCGCGTTGGCCGAGTCGGGGTCGAGCGCGAGCGCCTGGTCGATCACCGGCTGCGCATAGCGAACGACTTGGCGCAGCGGCAGGCCCTCGAAGTCGTGGCCCGCCATCCAGGCCAGCGCGAGCCCGGCATAGGCGCGCGCGAAACCCGCGTCGAGCTCGGTCGCGCGGATGAAGTGGTCGCGCGCCGTTCGCACCGATTCGGCGCTGGCCATTCTTAGCTGTTGCATGCCCGAGAAATAGGCCTCGAGCGCGGCGAACTCGCGCGTCGAGGGCAGCGCCGCCACCTGCGACGCAGGGGTGAGCCTCAGCGCCTGGACGATCTTGCGCGCGACCAAGGCCGGCAGCTCCGCAACGTCGCCCTCGGCGTGCTCGAACGAGCCGCTCCACAGCGAGCTGCCACTGTCGGCGGCGACCAGCTCGGCGGCGACGCTCAGCCGCCCCGCCGCTCGGCGCACCGTGCCGCGCACGAAGTGCGAGGCACCGAGCCGCTGGGCGATCGCCGTTGCGTGCTCGCCCTGTGCAATGAGGATCAGCGACGACGAGCGCGCCGAAACGCTCAGTCCGGCGACGCGCTCGAGCGTGGCCTGCAAGTCGTCGGTGACGCCCGCAGCCAGCGCCGCTTGCGGCGGCTCGCTGAGGTCACCGAACGGCAGCACCGCCAGCCGCACCGGCCCGGATGGCGTCGATTCGCGGCCGTGCCACCACATGACGCCGATGGCGGCTGCCGCCGCGCCGCTGGCAGCGGCGGTCGCAACCCAGGCGCGGCGCGACCACGCCATGCGCCGGGGCGGCACGGCAGCGGCCTGCGGTATCGGCGCGCCGGCGGACACCGCAGCCGGCTGGGCAACGGCCGCTGCGGCAGGCTGCAGCGCCGACACCGGCGCCACCAATCGGTAGCCCTTGCGCGGCACGGTCGCGATGTAACTCGGTCGTTCGCTGTGGTCGCCCAGCGTCTTGCGCAGTTGGGCGATCGACTGATAGACCGAACTCTGCGTGACGACCATGTTCGTCCAGACGGTCTCGAACAGCTCGTCGGTCGTCACCAGCTCGCCCGGGCGCCGCGCCAGCGCCACCAGCAGTTGCATCTTGCGTGGCTCGAGCTTGATCACCGTGTCGCCGGCACGGATCTCGTCGAGCTGCGGGTCGACGCACCAGCGGCCGATCAGCAGCCGTTCGCCCCGCGAGGGCGTGTCTGCGCGGTTCGATGGGGCATCACGCGACGTCACGGCTCGGCGCGCAAGTCGTTGATTCGGCTCATCGTCAAAGAAAGACAAGAAAACCGCAAGGGATCCGTCAGGACTCTTTGCCGCGCGTCAACCACAAGGGCAAGGGCGCGGTCCGCACGCCGCGCTGACGAGGACGCGATGCGGCGATGGTTGAGCGATTGGCTGGCAGCGGCGGGATTGGGTGCCCTGCTGGGATTGGCGGCGGCGCTGCCGTGGCGGGCCCGGGCGACGAAAGCCGCCGGTTGCGGCGACACGCGACCCGTCGACGCGCAACGGTCGCCGCGCTCGACCGGCGAGCCGCCACGACCCGATCGAGTGCAACGGATCACCACGGTGGATGCGACCCGGACCGTCGCCCATCAGGCCAACCCGACCCCCGCGACGTGCGGCCGGGTATTCGACAGCCAGGAGAACGTTCGGAGACAGCCATGACACGCAAGACCTTCACCACACTTCTCGCTGCCTGGACGCTGGCGCCGATCCGCTTCTGGGGTCGGGAGTGGTTGACATCAATTGCTCGAGTGCTGGTCGCGCTGGTTGCCGTGGCCATGGCCGCAGGCTGCGGCCCGGGAACGGGCGACGAACACATCGGCCCGCATTACGAGGTGGAGCGGCACCCGCAGGGCCTGACCGTTTTCGAAGGCGACAGCGCGAGCTTCGACGTCGTGGTGCGCTCGGACAACCTGCTCGTGGTCGTGTATCGCTGGGAGCGCTCGAACGACTCGGGTGCATCGTGGGTGGGTATCGCGGGAGCGACCAGCTTCCGCTACACGCTGGACAACGCCCGCCTGGGCGATGCTGCGCTCGGCGGGGACAACGGCGCGCTCTTTCGAGTAGTGATCCAGGATGGGGACTCTTTCACCTACAGCGAGGTGGCGACTCTGACCGTCACAGCGTTGCCTCCATCCGCGCCAACCTTCGGCCTGGCCCTCGCGGTGCCGGCGGTGTCGGTGATGCAAGGCTCGGCCGGCGAAGTCGCCATCGACATCGCGCGCAACACGGGGTTCGCCGGAGTACCGATCACGCTCGGCGCGGAGTCTTCCAACTCCGGTATCCAGCTCGGCTTCGCGCCGAACCCGGCCACCGCCGACTCGGCACTGGCCTCGGTTTCGGTGGCGCTGACCACGCCGCCAGGCACCTACGACGTTCGTATCGTCGGCACCGGCACGCCCGCCGGTGGCAGCGAGGTCTTGCGCGTCACGCGCCTCGTGGTGACCGTGACCGGCCTGCCCCCGCCGCCGCCGCCTCCGGCCGGCGACTTCTCGATCACGCCTCGCAGCGCGTCGCTCACGTTGCCGCGAGGCGAGATCACCGCCGTCGATATCGACATCAATCGCACGCTGGGCTTCAGCGACCTGGTGAGCTTCAGCGTCTCGGCCGTTCCGCGTGGCGTCAACGCTCGGTTCGATCCGCCGGGCCCGGCGGGGGCCAATAAGAAGACTCTGATCCTGGTTGCCGGCCCGACGGCGGACCTGGGAACATCGGTGATGACCGTGACCGCAACGGGCGGCGGCCTGTCGCGCACCGCGCAAGTCAGCGTCACCGTCACGCCCCGCGAGGTGTCGTGCCAGGAGGGCGAACCTGTCGCAGACGCATACATCGGCCCATCGATCACCAACGGTGCGGGCGGCATCAGCCAGGTTCTTCGGGTCGGCACCGGGCTCTTCGAGCAGGCCGCCAAGACCTACCTGGCATTCGACGTGCGCGCGCTCACCGATGCGGCCTTCGACAAGGTCGAGTTGGTCATCAGCCTGTACTCGAATCCCTGGGCGGCTGCCCAGCCTGACTCGACGCGCACCGTCTACGTGTGGGGCGTGACGGACAACCGTGACTGGCAACCCGGCATCCTCCCCGAGGCCGGCATCGACTGGGGCAACGCGCCGAAGAACGACACCACCAGCCAGAACCATTTCCTTGGCGAGGGAACCACGAGCTCCGATGCGACCCGGTTCGTCGGAAGCCTCGTGGTCTGGTCTGCCGACGTGACGCGCAAGCGCTACCGAGTCGACGTCACGCAATACGTGCGCTGGGCACTCGTCGCCAACACGGGGTACAGCAGCCTGGCAGCCATCGATGCGGACGGGATCTTGACGTTCATGCTCGGCAACAACCTCCTGTTCGGCGGGAAGGTCGACAACTACACGGAGTTCTTCTCCCGCGAGGCGCCCGACGCCTGCGATCGGCCGCACTTCGAGATCTTCAGGTGAATCCCTGCTCCACGCTGGTGAGCGGCCGCTACAGCCCGAACAATCCGGTCTTGAACAGCGCCAGGCACACCGACCAGCCGGCCACCACCAGCAGCGTGTAATAGATGCGCCCGGCGACGCTGCGAGCGCGGTGGCGCCACAGCAGGCGCAGCGCCGCCGTCATCAGCGCCATCGCGGCGACGAACGGCAGCAGCGCCCAGGTGAGCGACTTCACCCACGCCGGCACCACGCCCACCAGCAGCAGGAACTGGTTGCGCTCGATCGCGTCGCCGATGCTGGTGCCTACCGACACCAGGAACGCCAGCAGCAGGAAAGCGCCGAGCACCGGCACCCAAGGTGCCGCGCCGATCAGGCGGCCGCGCCAACCCTCGGGCAACTCGCTGCGCCGGCCGCGGAACACGCGCACGACCTCGGCCACGCTGTACACCGGCACGGCGCTGAACAGCAATGCCAGCGCCAGCGTCACCGCGAGGCCGGGGCCTGCCAGCGCCTGCATGTGGTCTTCGATGCTGGCGCTGCCGGGCAGCCGCGCCGGCAGGCGCAGCAACTGGTCGGGCGTGTAGAAAGTCGGCGTCGCCTCCTGCACGCAGGCGCCGTCGGGGCGGCGCATCGGGTCGTCGAGAAACTGCGCGATCAAGCGGTTGGCGCACGGCACCGTGAAGGCCTGGCCGTGCGTGCCGCCGGCGAAGGTGAAGCGAACCGCGCGGCTCAACGTCGCGGCCACGCGATCGGCCATCTCCGGCGGCGTGATCGGATCGAAGCGCCCCGACAGCAGCAGCGTCGGGATGTCGGAGTGCACCGGTTGCAGCAGCGCCTTGTCGAGCAGGCGGATCTTCCAGTCGCGGCAGGTGGCGAGCAGCGCCCTGGCGTCGTTGCGACCCTCCTCGGCCAGGCGCTTGCGCAGGCCCGGAAAACGCAGCGCGCTCGGCGGCGTGTCACCGTGCTCGGCGCATACCACGGTGATGTACATCGCGTCGGCCATGTCGCTGTCCGACGCCTGCATGAGCTGCACGAAGTTGAGCACGAAGCTGAAGTCGCCCTGCTCGGCGCGGTACACGACGTAGGGCACCAGCGGCACTGCCTCGCGCATGTAGATCGACTGGTACAGCGCCCCGTCGAGCTCCCTGCCGGTGAGCCGCTCGGGGGCGTTGTCGCCGGCGGCCGAGGCCGCCGCCTGCGGCAGCGCCCGCGGCGTCGCGGCCGAGCCCGCTGCGGCCACGGTGTCGAGCGACACCGGGTGCTTGTCGAGGCGGTCGAGCAGCGCGAAGTAGCGCGCGCCGAGGTCGGGGTAGGCATCGTTGCAGGCCTTCGACTGTGCACAACTCTCGGCGTAGCGCTGCATCACCTGCTGCTTGTTGGCCAGCGCGTCGGTGACCAGGCTGAAGCCGATCGGCACCACCGCGTCGAGCACCACGGCGCGCAGCCCGCGCGGGCGCTCGCGCATCAGGAACTGCGCCAGCTCGGTGCCGTACGACACGCCGTAGAAATCGAAGCTGTCGTAGCCGAGCGCGGCGCGCACCGAGTCGACGTCGCGCGCGTTCTCCAGCGAGTTGAAAGCCGAGAGATCGAACCCCTCGTGGGCGAGCCGCTCGCCGCAGCGGTTCATCGCGTCGGCCTGCTGCCGCTCGTCGGCGTCGTCGGGCAACGCCGCGAGCTCGCGGCACTGCAGGCGCGGCTGCGAGAAGTAGGTGCCGCGCTGGTCCCACAGCACGAGGTCGCGGTCGAGCGTCGGGCGCTTGCCGGGGTCGCTCACCAGCAGTTGTGCGAAGGTGCCGATCGTCGTGCCGCCGGGGCCGCCTTGCGCCAGAAAGAGCGGATCCTTGCGGCGCTGCGCCGTATCGGTCAGCGCCGGCAGCACCACCACCGCCAGGCGGATGCGCGGCGAGTCGGGATCGCGGTGGCGCAACGGCACCGAGACGAAGCCGCACAGCGCCTCGGGCTGCCTGGCGTCGAGCTTGAAGAGGCCGCAGTCCTCGGGTGACCAGGCGTCGCTGAAGCGCATCGCCGGTGGCGCCGCAGCGGCGCCGAGCGCGACCAGTGCCCACATCGCGCCGAGACACCGGCGCGCCACTCGCATGCGCAGCATGGCTCATCTTCGCACAGGGTCCGGCCCGACCCTGCGACCGGCCGCTCGCCTCGGACGCGGTCAGTGCGCCATCAGCACCGGCAGGGTCATGCCGTCGAGCACCGTGCGGCTGGCCCCGCCGAGCACGAACTCGCGTGCACGCGAGTGCCCGTAGCAGCCCATCACCAGCAGGTCGGCGCCGAGATCGGCGGCCAGCGACAGCAGCATTTCGCCCGCTTCGGCGGGGCGCGCGTTCATGGTGTGGAGCTTGGCCTGCACGCCGTGGCGCTGCAGGTACAGGCGCAGGTCGGCATGGTCGCCGGTGGCGGCCTCGACGCCCACGTGCACGGCCTTGGCCGCGCGCAGCAGCGGCAGCGCGGCGGTGAGCGCGCGCGCGGCCTCGCGGCTTTGCTTCCAGCCGACGAGGACGGTGTCGCGTCGCGGCGCCTCCTTGACGATGTAGGGCACCACCAGCGCCGGCTTGCCGCTGGCGATCACCACCGACTGCACGAAATCGGGCGGCACGCCGCTCTCGCGATGGTCGCGATCGTTCTGGCCGAGCACGAGCAGATCGGCGTACAGCGCCTCGCGGACGAAGGCGACTTCGGAGGCCGAACTCGCCTCGCGCCATTGCACCTGGGGGCCCGCCTCGGCATTGGCGCGGCCGACCAGCTTGCGCGCCGTGTCGAGCCGCTCGGCGTCGAACGCCATCAGCGCCTCGCTGGCGCTGCCGATCACCACGTCGGTGGTGGTGGCCTGCACGTACAGCGGGGTCACCGCGTACAGCGCCGTCACCGTTGCGCCGAACTGGCTGGCCAGCGAGCGCGCCACCTGCAGCCGCGCCGCGCCCTGCGGCCCGGCGTCGAGGTGCACCAGGATCGATTGGATCGGGTTCATCGTCGTCCTCCTTGTTCGTCGCAGCGGGCACGGCGGCCCGGGCGTGGCGCATCATCGCGCGGCAGTGCGTGCCGGGATTGACCTCACGCAAGATGGGGCCACCCCCGACAGGGCCTCAGGCCCTTTGCACGCACTTCTCGTACAGGCCGAGCAGGTGCCCGTGCGGGTCGTAGCGCGCCTTCAGGCGGGCGTACTCGGCCATGCCGTAGGCGGCGTCGAATTCCTCGCGCGTGAAGAAGCTGTCGGAGTACAGCGACTTGATTCCGGCCAGCCGGATCACCTCGCGCTCGACCAGGCGGTTGAAGTGCCCCGGCTCGCGCGCGCCGCGGCTGTGCACGGTGTCCCAGAAGCCGAAGTTGACGTGCAGATGGCCTTCGGCCAGCGGGTAGAGCGCGAAGTGCCCGGATCCGACCGGCGCGCGCAGCGGGCACAGCCAGATCGGCACGATGCCGATCTCGCGCAGCAGGAACTCGAGAAACTCGCCGGCGTGCTCGATCGGGATGTCGACATCCTGGATCACCGCCTCGGGATGGTCGCCGCGCAGATGCGCCCAGCGGCGCGCCAGCCCCAACCGTGCGTTCCAGCGCATGATGCGCGTGTAGGTGCGCGAGTTCAGCCTCTGGCGGCCGAACAGGCGGCGCAGCAGCGGGTGCTGCGCGCCGACGTTCTTCGAACACCAGAACCAGTCGGTGTCCCAGCGCCAGAGGTAGTCGCGCGTGTGCAGGTGGTCGACCTCGCGCTGCAGCAGCGAGCGGTAGTACATGTGCTCGAAGGTGTAGTCGCTGGTCGCCGCGGCCTCGTCGACGAAGCGTGCGACGCTGAGCACCAGCGAATGCGGCGCGAACGCGACGGCGTCGACGAAATCGGCGTTGCCGTCGCACGCCGCGGCCAGCGCCGCGAGGAACGAGCGCGCCGCGTCGAAGCGCCGGTGCTCGACGCGCACGTAGGGCCGCACCGGCAGCGTGCGCTGGCGCAGCCGCAGCGCGTAGCCGAGCGTGCCGTACGAGTTGGGTAAGCCGAAGAACAGGTCGCGGTGCTCGTTGTGCGGTCTGGCGCGCACCACCTCGCCGTCGGGCAGCAGCACGTCGAGCTCGAGCAGGCCGTGGTGCACCAGCCCGTGCCGGAACGACGTGGCCTCGATGCCGACGCCGGCCGCGGCGCCGCCGAGCGTGATGGTCTTGAGTTGCGGCACCACCGCGGGCATCGCGCCGTGCGGCAGCGTCGCGTCGACCAGCGCCTCGAAGGTCGCCAGGCCTTCGGCTTCGACCCAGCCGTGCTGCGCGTCGAGCGCCAGCACGTGGTCGAACGCCCGCAGGTCGAGCCGCTGCTTGGCGCGCGCGGTGCGGTCGCGAAACAGGTTGGACGTGCCCTTGGCCAGGCCCAAGGGTGCGCCGGCGCTGCGCCCGTGCAACTGCGCGAGCACGGCGTCGCGCCGCTGCTGGTGCGCCTGCCGGGGGTCGAGCACGGGCTCCTCGCGCGTCAGGCGCGGTACAGGTGGCCGCGCCCCATCGGATAGTTCTCGCGCGTGATGTTGCCCTTGCTGAAGGTGATCTGGAACAGGTGCGTGTAGCCCGCGCTCGAGCGGAACATCTCGGCGCAGCCCACCAGGTAGCTGCGCCAGATGCGGTGCAGGCGCTCGTCGAAGCGCGCGCTGTCGATGGCCTGGATCTCCGGCCAATGCCGTTCGAAGCGCAGCGCCCATTCGTCGAGCGTGAGCGCGTAGTGGCGGCGCAGGTTCTCGACGTCGATCACCTCGAGGCCGCAGCGCTCCATCTCGACGATCACTTCGGCCAGGCTCGGAATCCAGCCGCCGGGGAAGACGTGCTTGCGGATGAACAGCTCGGTGTCGAAGCGCCCGACGTGGCCGATGAAGTGCAGCAGACCGAGGCCGCCGGGCTTCAGGAAGTCGGCGTGCGCCTTCACCACGTCGGCGAGCTGGTCGCGCCCGGCGTGCTCGAGCGAGCCGATCGACACCACCTTGTCGTAGCTCTGGTCGACTTCGCGGAAGTCGGCCTCGCGCACTTGCAGGCGATCGGACAGGCCGCGGCGCGCGATGGTCTCGCGCAGCCAGTCGACCTGCTCGGTGGCGGTGTTGACTCCGGTGCCCAGGGCACCGACGGTCTGCAGCGCGCGGAACATGAAACCGCCGAAGCCGCAGCCGATGTCGACGAAGCGCTCGCCCGCGGAGAGCCTGATCTTGCGGCACACGTGGTCGATCTTGTTGCGCTGCGCCTGTTCGAGCGTGGTCGTTCCCTCGGGCCAGTAGCCGCAGGTGTACATCATCAACGGGTCGTCGAGCCAGAGCTGGTAGAACTCGGCGGGCAGACCGTAGTGCGCGCGTGCGTTGGCCTTGGCCTGCGCCGCGCTGCGGTTGGAGAAGCGCAGTTCGTGCAGGTTGTTCTCCAGCCCGCGAACGGCGTTGAATTGCGTGTCGAAGCCGCTGGCCAGGCCGGCGGCGAACGCGGCACCGAGGTCGCCCTCGACGTCGACCGCCTGATCGAAGTAGGCGTCGAGCAGCCCGATGTGGCCGCGCAGGAAGGTCGACAGCAGCGCGGCGTCGTTGCGGAACACGATGCGGAACCTCGGCTCCCCCTGACCGGTCGTATACGCCGTGCCGTCGGACGCGACCACCGCGAATGCTGCGCCCGAACGCTCGCCGAGCGAATCAACGAGGCTTTGTACCAATGCGCCACTGAAATTCATGCATCATCCTGTGTCGAGTGCCGGCGTCTGATCGTTGTGATCCGTGCGGGTTCCGTCGGGCACAGAACAAGCAATCATCATGGAAAAGAAGCACGCCTGGAACATCGGTTATTGGATGCTCGCGGTGCTCGCCGTGCTGTGGGCGCAGAGTGTGTGGCAATCCGCGGTGCGCGTCGAGCCGGTGCCGTACAGCGATTTCGAGAAGGCGCTGGCCGACGGCAAGATCGACAGCGTGGTGATCGGCGAGCAAACCATCACCGGCCACCTCAAGACGCCCGAAGGCCGCAAGACGGCGCTGGTGGCCACCCGCGTCGAGCCCGACATCGCGGCCAAGATGGACAAGTACAACGTCCGCTACAGCCGCGTCGTCGAGAGCACCTTCCTGCGCGACCTGTTGTCGTGGATCGTGCCGGCGGCGGTGTTCGTGGGGCTGTGGTACTTCGTGATCCGGCGCATGGCCGATCGCCAGGGCGGCATGGGTGGCGTGGGCGGCTTCCTGTCGATCGGCAAGAGCCGCGCCAAGGTCTACGTGCAGACCGACACCGGCGTCACCTTCGCCGACGTGGCCGGCGTCGACGAGGCGCGCGCCGAGCTGGCCGAACTGGTCGACTTCCTCAAGAACCCCAAGGAGTACGGCCGCCTGGGCGCGCACATTCCGCGCGGCGTGCTGCTGGTGGGGCCGCCGGGTACCGGCAAGACGCTGCTGGCCAAGGCGGTGGCCGGCGAGGCGGGGGTGCCGTTCTTCTCGATCTCGGGCAGCGAGTTCGTCGAGATGTTCGTCGGCGTCGGCGCCGCGCGCGTGCGCGACCTGTTCGAGCAGGCGCGCGGCCGCGCGCCGGCGATCGTCTTCATCGACGAGCTCGACGCGCTCGGCCGCGCGCGCGGCGCCTACGGCAGCATCGGCGGCCACGACGAGAAGGAGCAGACGCTCAACCAGTTGTTGGCCGAGATGGACGGCTTCGACACCTCGGTGGGGTTGATCATCCTGGCGGCGACCAACCGGCCCGAAGTGCTCGACCCGGCGCTGCTACGCGCCGGGCGCTTCGACCGCCAGGTGCTGGTCGACCGCCCCGACCGCAAGGGCCGCGCCGACATCCTGAAGGTGCACGTGCGCAAGATCGCGCTCGACCCGGCGCTGTCGCTCGACCAGGTGGCCGCGCTGACGCCGGGCTTCAGCGGCGCCGACCTCGCCAACCTCGTCAACGAGGCGGCGCTGGCGGCCACGCGCCGCAAGGTGGCGCAGGTGCAGATGGCCGACTTCACCGCCGCGGTCGAGCGCCTCGTCGCCGGCCTCGAGCGGCGCAGCCGGCTGATCAACGAGAAGGAGCGGCGCTGGGTCGCGTACCACGAGATGGGGCACACGCTGGTCGCGCTGTCGCAGCCCGACGCCGATGCGGTGCACAAGGTGTCGATCATCCCGCGCGGCATCGGCGCGCTCGGCTACACGATCCAGCGGCCGAGCGAAGACCGCCACCTCGCCACGCGTGGCGAGATGCAGCAGCGCATCGCGGTGCTGCTCGGCGGGCGCGCCGCCGAGATGGTGGTGTTCGGCGACTTCTCCAGCGGCGCCTCCGACGATCTGGCGCGGGCCACCGAGATCGCGCGCGACATGGTGATGCGCCACGGCATGGACGAGGGCATCGGCCCGGTGACGATCGATCCGCCGCGCTCGACGTTTCTCGACGTCGCGCAGGCGGCGCCGGCGCGGCCGCCGGTGTCCGAGGCGCTGCAGCAGCGCGTCGACGATGCCGTGCACGCGCTGGTCACCACGGGGCTGCAGCAGGCGCGCGCGGTGCTGCAGCAGCACCGCGACCTGCTCGAACGCGGCGCACAGGAGCTGCTGCAGAAGGAGACGCTCGACGAGGCGGCGATCGCCGTCTACGCCAAGGCGATCCGCGGACCGGTTGCGAGCTGAGGGCCGGGGGCCGTCGTTCAGGCCAGGGATAGCGCCACCGCAGCAAGCTGCACAGGCGAGCGGGTCGAGCGCTCGCTGGTGCTCGCCGCGAGTGCACAATGAAAGAGGAGGGCAAGGGTCATGCCATCGACGGTTCGGATCGGTTCGCGCGGCTTCGACGTCGCGGTGGTGCAGCTTCAGTTGAACCTCAAGGGCACGCCGAGCCCGCGCCTGAGCGTCGACGGCGTGTTCGGCCCGCTGACGAACGCCGCGCTGGTCGCGTTCCAGCGCGCGGCGAGGCTGTCGCCCGACGGCGTGGCCGGCCCGCTGACGCACGCCGAACTGGCGCGAGGCCTGACGCTGAGCACCGCCAACCACGCGGTGAACCACATCGCGCAGCCGACGACCACCACCTGCTGGGCCGCCAGCACCGCGATGATGACGCGCTCGACCGTGCCGGCGGTGCAGGCCAAGACGCCGCGCGACATGATCGCCGCCGACGGGAGTCTGCTCAACAGCTCGGGCAACGACCAGGCGGTGGTCACTGGCGCACGCTACGGTGCGGTGCACGGCCTGCGTTGCCACGCGCCGATGAGCTGGACCGTCGCCAGCCTGGTGGCCGCGCTGCGGCGCAGCCCGCTCATGTTCGACATGCTGTGGAACACCAGCGACTACGCGCAGGGCGCGGGTTCGCCCGGCCACATGGTCGTGGTGTCGGCGCTGGTCAGCGACAACCACCCGGCCGGTGCCGGTACGCACCTGCTGGTGCTCGACCCGTGGCGACCGCACCGGGGCAAGGTGTCGTGGGTGGCGTACGCGCGCTGGATCAACGAGGTGCCGACGCGCACCTACCGGGTGTTCGAGCGGGGCTAGCCGGCGCAGGCTCCGCCTAGCGGAAATCGAGCAGCACCTTCATCGACTGCGAGCGGTCGGCGGCGAGCGTGAAGGCGCACAGATCAAGCCTGCTTGCGCCCCTGCGGCGGCCCCTCGCCTGCACGCAGGAACATCTCGAGCGTGATCTCGCCGCCCGGTCGAACCACGACGAACTCTTCGGTGGCGCTGTCGATGTGACCGGGCATGGCGACCAACGCGTCGATCAGCTCGCTGGTGCCGATCGTCTCCTCGTACTCCATCCCGAAGCGCTGCTTGCAGAAGGCGGCGACCTTCATTGCATCGGTGCGGCAACCGTCGAGTTCATTCTGCGAGAAGCCCACCATGCACAAGGTGCGGTAGTGCCTGTACTTCATCTCGACAAGGTAGTCGGCGGTCTCCTGGTCGTATTGCTGCGCGTAGGCGAGGTACTCGGTCAGCGGCTCGTCCCCGGCGTCGAGCCAGCCCTTCGTCAGATAGTAGGTGCCGGCGTTGGCGACGAAGCGCTGCACGAAGCGCTGTTGCGAGCCGATGAAGATCGCCACGCAGTCGTGCGTGCGCGGGATGATCAGTGTGTGCATGCCGGCCTTCAGGCCGACCAGTCCGCTACCGCACAGGCCATAGCCGACGATCACCATGCTGGGCTCGGGCAGCGCATCCAGCCGCTGCTGCAGCGCTGCGGCAAGCTTCTGCGGCGTGTTGTGCAGCGCGATGTCCATCCACGTGACCGGCATGTCGGCCGGCAGACGTGACCCCAGCAGATGGCGCAGCACATTGCATGAGAGCACGACGGTGGGCTGGCTCATGGTGTCGGCTCTTGCTTGCTCAGTCCAGAATGGCCGCGGGTGCAGGCGAGAGCTGGGTGTGCCTGACGAACAGATCCTGGAAGTCCCCACGGAAGCTGAGCTCGAGCACCGACAGGCGACGCGCCAATTGCGCCGCGCGGCGCCGCTGGTGGCGATCGAGCAGCGCCGCGCGCGCGCCGTCGCCGGCCGCGTTGCCGATCGAGCGCACGCATTGCACGGGCAACGGCGGCACCAGGCCGATCTCGAGAATGTCCTCCGGCTGCAGGTGGTTGCCGAACGCGCCGGCCAGGTAGACGCGGTCGAGCCGTGTCACGCCGCTTTCGGCAAGCAGGATCTCGATGCCTGCGCGCAGCGCCGCCTTGCCGAGTTGGACCGCGCGGATGTCCTGCTGCGTGAGGACGATGTCGCGCGCGGTGCGCGCGTAGGGCGCGCGCACGAGCACAAGTTCCTCGCTGTCGCCTTCGCTGTTGGCGCGGAGCTGGGCGTGGGTGGTCGGTGGGGCGAGCGCGCCGTCGCGCCCGATCAGGCCTGCGCGCACCCCCGCCGAGACGCCCGAGATCACCCCTGATCCGCACAGCCCGATCGGCCGCTTGTCGCCAGCAGCATCCGGCTCTCCGATCGCTGCCCATCGGATCGCGCCGTCGGCTCCTACCCAGACCCGTTCGACCGCACCGGGGGCTGCTCGCATGCCGCAGCGGATGTGGGCTCCTTCGTATACCGGACCGGTGGCACAGGATGTGGCACTCAGCTTGCCCTCGTGCGACAGCACTACCTCCCCATTGGTACCCACGTCGACCAGCAATTGCGAGCCCCGGTAGAAGTCGGCACCGCGCGTCAACAGCGCAGCGAGCGTGTCGCCGCCGATGTAGCCCGAGATCATCGGGAACACGTAGGCCTGCGCTTGCGGCGCGATCGCCAGGCCCAGGTCGCGTGCAGGGATGTCCACCCCTTCGCTGCGCACTGGCAGGTAGGGTGTGCGGCCCAGCGATCGCGGATCCAGCCCGAGCAGGATGTGCTGCATCGTCGGGTTGCCGACGAGCACCGCGTCGACGACATCGGCAGGCGGTACGCCGACCTCGGCGCACGCCTCGATCAGCGCGCGATTGATCTCGTCCACCAGCAGTTGGCGCATGCTGCCCAGAAGTGCCCCGTCCTGCTGGATGTGGGTGATGCGCGAGATGACATCCTCACCATAAATCGCCTGTGGGTTGACCGCAGTGCGCATGGTCAGGATCTGGCCGCAGGTCAAATCGCAGAGGAAGACGACGAACGACGTGGTGCCGATGTCCACCGCGATGCCGCAGGTACGCGCATGGCGCCCGGGCAGCAGTTGCACGATGTGGCGGTCGCGCAGCACGGTGGCCGTCACTTCGCGCATGGCGTCGAATCCAGCCACTGCGCTGAAATCGGCCAGCACCGGCAGCGGGAGCTCGACTGCTCGCGTGCCCAGCGCTGCTGCCGCGGCCTGTTCGATGCGCGTGGCCAGCGCCCGCGGCGGCGCTGCGTCGGGACCGTCGACGGCAAATGTCACGCGCGTCGCAAGCGGTCTCGCCGTGACCGCGGTGGCTGTGAACGGTTTGCGCGGCGCACTGCGTACGGCCTGACTCTCCGGTGGTATCGAGATCGTCAGTTCCCCGCGCACCTCGCACAGGCAGGCCAGCCGATAGGTGCCGCCCTGCGGATGGGGCGGCAGCAACGCGGTTTCCGCAGCACTGGGTGCCGCAAGGGCACCTGGCCCGGCAGTGTCGACCTGCACTATGCAACTGCCGCACTTGCCGCGGCCGCCGCAGATCGACTTGATGCCGATGCCGCATCTCCAGGCACCGAACAACAACCGCTCGCCGTCGCGCACCGTGATGCGCCGTGCATCGTCCGACAGGGAGACGTGATGCAGGGCGGCGGGCTTGCTCATCGATCTCGCGCTTCAATCGCCACCGCACAAGGCGACCCTGGCGCCGTCAAGATTGGCAAGGTCGACGAACGGATCGCCTTCGAAGAGCGCCAGCTCGACGCGGGCGCCGTCGGCGATCGTCGCCGGCTCAGCGCCCCACAGGCGGCGCGGCCGTACGGTGGCGCTGTGCAGAGCCTGCTCCAGGCCAAGTCCGCACTCGACAAAGCGCCGGAGTTCGGCGAATAACCCTGCGCCGTGTTCGACGCCCTGGCTGCCGGCATCCGAACCCGCAACCAGGTTGACGCCGAGCTGCGCTGCGCGTGCGACGTGCTCGCGGTGAGCGTCGAGGATCGCGCGCAGGTTGCCCACTGTCTCCCCGGTCCACGGCGCCAGTTCCGGGCGGACCCACTGGAAGTGCACGGGCGAGAAGGTCGGAACCCAGGCTGTGCCCTCGCCGCCCATGCGTCGCAGGATCTCTTCGGTCATGAAGAAGCCGTGCTCGATCGAATCGACACCGGCGCGCACGGCAACGTCGATGCCCTCGCTGCCGCTGCAGTGCGCGAACGTGCGCAGCCCCGCATCGTGCGCCGCGCGCACAATCGCTGCCAATGTGTCGCAGTCGAACTGCGGAGGGCCTTTGACGCGACCGGACTCGAAATCGATGATTCCGGTCTGGATAATCTTCAGGTCGTCGGCGCTGGCAGCGGCGGCTTCGCGCACCGCCGCGAGTGCCTGGTCGAGGCTCGCGACTTCGCGCGCCAGAAGGGCACCATATCGATCGGGGCGGCGCAGCGCGACGCCGGGCGAGCGCACCTGCGGCGTTCGTATTTCGGCGCGCAGCGCATGGTTCACACCGAAACGGTCGCCGGCGTCACGCACGAGCGTGATGCCGCGCGCGCGCGCGCGCTCGGCGTTTGCGCGCGCAACGCCGAGCATCGTCTCGAACGGTGCATCGAGATAGCGTCTGCGCGTCGCGACATCGACTTCGCCGCCGTCTAGAAACAGGTGGCAATGAGCCTCCACCAGGCCTGGCATCACAAAGGCCACGTTCAGGCGCTGTGGGCCGTCGTGCTCGCCGTCGCGCCGCTCGACGATGCGGCCGCGCTCGATGAACAGTGTGACCGGTCGCGCGTGGTAGCGCTCACCGTCGAACCAGCAACCGGCAACCAGTGTCTTCATTCGCTCTGGTACAGCTCGACCACGGCCATCAGGGCCTCGCTGTCGCGCAACGCAACGATGCGGGCGAACTCGCGCAGCACGCGGTTGTCGGTTGGCAGCAGCCGGTATGCGCGCCAGGGTGTGCCGAGCACTGTGTCGAACCCCAGCGGCATCGCCACGGTGAGAAAGGCGCACTCGATCTGCAGGTGCAGATCGGAACCGTCGCTTGCCGTCTTGGGCAGATGCTGAGGCAGATTGGACAGGCCACCCATGATGTGGATGCCCGCCAGCGCGGGATCCTGCCGCACCAGGCGTGTGCCATCCAGCGCCATCTGGATCAGGCCTTCGGTATCGGCGGCCAGGGTGGCGATCGAGACATCGACGAACAGGTCCTCGTTGCGGACGCCGTATTCGCCGACGAGCCGCAACGCCATGCGGCGGGCTGCCCCGTGAACCTCCGCGCCGGTGCGGTTGGGCATCATGCGCCCATCGCAGACTTGCTCCGACGACATCAGTACCGCGCGGCAAGGGCGTACCTTCAACAGTTCAGCCAGTTGCCAGCGTGACTCGGAGATCGAGTTGATGATCGGCTTCTCGCCGTGCGCCCTGGCGGGGTCGTAGGCCTCGAGCACGGCCTTCAATACGTCGAAGTCAGGGCAATCGAGCGATAGCGGAACGTCGACCACCGCCTGGATCGCGCGCACGATTTCGACCATGAAGCCCGGGTCGTTCAAGGCCTTTGTGCCGGCGTTGACGTTGAGGAAGCGCGCGCCCTGGCTCGCCTGCCGCACCGCGAGCGCCTGGATCGCCGCGAGATCCTCTTTCTCGAACAGCGCCTGGGTCGAGCGGAAGCCCGGGTTGATACGCTCGCCGATGATCGTCAGGCCAGCAATGGACACGACGCGCCTCCCCGCGGTTTCACCGGCGCCGGCCGGCCGGCGAGCACGCCGGATGCCTCGACGATCGGGCCGATCAGGTGCTCGCGCTTGGGCGCCATCAAGTGGACGCCGGCCACGCCGTCGATTGCGCGAATGTGCTGGATCGTTTCTACGCAGATTCGGGTGCCCTCCGCCACCGGGTCGATCGCCCGCTCCAGCCGCGCGACCAGTGATTCGGGGACGTGCACCCCCGGCACCTGCTCGCGCATCCAGCGCGCGCCACGTGCGGAAACCAGCGGGCCGACGCCGACGATGATTGCGCAGCGACGATGCAGGCCTTCGGCGCGTACCGCAGCCATGTAGCGCTCGAGCATCGGCACATCGAAACAGAATTGGGTCTGCGCGAAGCGTGCGCCTGCGGCAACCTTGCGCGCCAGACGCAGCGGGCGCTCTTCGTATGGCGGTGCGAATGGGTTCTCGACCGCGCCCAGCAGTAGGTGTGGGCGGGCGGTCAGCCGGCGGCCCGAGCGATAGAGCCCGTCGTCGCGAAGCCGACGCGCGGTGTCGAGCAGCGACACGGCATCGAGATCGAACACCGGCTTCGCGCCGGGGTCGTCGCCGTTGGCGATGCCGTCGCCGGTCAGGCACAGCAAGTGTCGAATGCCCAGCGCTGCAGCGGCCAGGATATCGCCCTGGATCGCGATCCGATTGCGGTCGCGGCAGGTCATCTGCATCACCGGTTCGAAACCGGCGCGCTGCAGGATCAACGACACGCCCAGACTCGACATGTGGCAGTGCGCGCCGGGTGCATCGGTGACGTTCAGTGCGTCGACCCAGCCGGCATAGTGGTGGGTACGCGTCAGCACGTCGGTGGCATCGGCCGAGTCGGGCGGCGAGCACTCCGAAGTGACGACGAAATGCCGATTACGCAGCAGAAACTCGAGCCGACTGCCGCACACCGGCTCGTCGTGCACCGGCGCCTCGGTGACCAGCGCTGGCGGCCATGGATGCTGGCGCAGCACGCGCAACCAACTCGAGCGACCTGCATGCTGATGTTCGAGCGGCGGGTTCGGCTGCGCCGGCAGCGCACGAGCATGCATGCGGCTGGCACCGCGCCGCGCTTCGATCCACACGCAGCGCATGTGCGGCAACACCTCGCAGCCGCCGTCGCTGCGCACGCCACCGCACGGGCCATTGCGCATCGACTTCGGACAGTTCATCGGACACGCCATGCCGGTGGCCGAAAGCACGCAGGCGCCGCACATGCGACAGTCGAATAACGCGCCCTTTACGATGCGCTCGAGCGCGGCTACTGGGCGCTCAACGCGCTCGAACCCGATACGACGCACCAACGGGCGCAGCGCATCGAGCACACGCTGCAGCGCCCGGTACGACGCGTCGACGGCACCGGCGTGCCGGACGGTCCACAGGCGGAGGGCTTGCACGGGTGTCGTCCGGCTTTCGGTCGCAGGCAGCAGCGGCCGCGGCAAGGTTCTTGTCAGTGCCGGCGGCAGCGGGCGTTCGACAGATTGCTCTGCATGCCGAGCGTTGGCGCGATCAGGCCGGCACCGCAGCGATCAGCCGCTTGGCGGCGGCCACCGCAGCGACCGCGTCGAGCGCGAACCCGTCCGCACCGATCTGCTGCGCAAACTGCTCGCTCAGCGGCGCGCCGCCGACGATCACCTTGCATGCCGGTCGCAGGCCGCGATCGTCGAGCGCGCGGATCACCTCGCGCATCTCCATCATCGTCGTGGTCAGCAGCGCTGACAGGCCGAGCAAGTCCGGCCGATGCTGTGCGACTGCCTCGCAGAATTGCACACGCGAGACGTTGACACCAAGATCGACCACCTCGAAGCCCACGCCGCGCAGCATCGTCACGACGAGGTTCTTGCCGATGTCGTGCATGTCACCGGTGACGGTGCCGATGACCACCTTGCCGCGCAGCTGCTCGCCGCTGTGGCTGAGGTGGGGCTCGAGCACGCCGACCGCGGTGCTCATCGCGCGGGCCGCCAGCAGCACCTCGGGGATGAAGGCCTGACCGGTTGCCATGCGCTTCCCGACCGCGTCGATCGCGGTGATCAGCCCTTGCTCCAGAATCTGCTCCGCCGGCACACCTTGCTGGAGCAGCGCGCTCACGTGCTCCTTGATGGCGATGTGCTTTCCCTTGGCGACGTCGAGTCGCACCGCGGTAAAGACATCGTCGGGGAGGGTGGTTGCCACCGCAGCCGGCGAACTCGGCGCGGCCGCCCGGGCGATCGATGCCAGAGTCTGCGGTCGCGCGCTGCCGGCCAGCGCTGCAGTCGTGCCCTCCTTCAGCGCGCGTTCGCCGATACGCTGCAAGCGCGCGAAGATGGCGCCGGGCGGCACCTGGTCGGCGATGCCGATCAGCATGCGCCGGCCCGGCGCGATCGCCTGGAACAACTGGCTCATGTAGGCCTCGAAGTCGGCGTCACTCGTTTCGGCCAGCACGATCGTCGACGGAATGCCGCCCCACAACGTGAGGCGACTGCTCCAGCGCCGGTAGTACTCGGCCAGGCTGATCTTTGTCATTGGCGCGGGACAGATCGACTCGGCGATGTGCATGCCCGAGTCGCGGACCAGATCCATCAGGCCCTCGTTCTCGCCGTCGCAATGGCCCAGCAGCAGCTTGCCGCGGGCCGCCAGCGCACGAGCCGCCTTGCCAACCCAGGGCGAGATCTCGCGCTCGAAGTACGGCGGGTAGGTCAGCATGTCGTCGTAGTTGGCGCCCCACCACACGACCTCTGCGGGGGACTCGGTACATATGCGCAAGGCCTTGTCGAACAGCGGCTCGAGCCGGGCAGCCAACTCCATCAGATTTGCGTTGTGATCGGTGTAGTGGAAGAAGAATTGCGTCGGGTCGATCAGGTCGCGCTGGATCTGATGGACCGGCGAGGCCCCCATGTATCCCTGGGCCACGGCCACGCCGTCGTCGCGCAGTTCCTCGCGCTGCCAGCGCTCGAAGCGGGCGAAATTCGGAACCACGTCCATGTGCTCGAACAGCCAGCACGCCGCCGGATAGTCGGCCGGCGACTTGATCAGGTGGTCGATGATCATCGGGCTGGTGATGCCGAGCTTCTGCGATGCCTCGTCGTAGAACATCGTGGTCGAGACCTTGCCCAGTGGCGTGTGGTACTCCACCGTGATGCGCCCGTTGTCGCGCTGGACGCGGACTTCGATGTCGCGCGGCAGCACGAAGTCGTAGACCGTGTCGCGCGTCCCGAACACGCCGATGCCGCGGTGCAAGTACATCTTCTGCTGCTCGGCGTCGAGCAGGTTGTCGGCGAAGCGGAAATAGACCGACCAGCCCTCCGCACGCGCAATGTCGTTCTGCGGAGTGTTCGCGTAGGGTTTCGGCAGCGTGCCCGAGAACGAATTGGCCAGGTACCACAGATCCAGCCGTGGCACGTAGGGCACACGGTCGACCTCCTGGCCGCGCAACGCCGCGAGTATGCGGCTCTTGTGGGTGAACGTCATGGTCGGGTCTCGGGCGTATGGGAGTGGGGCACCGTCTTACGGGGCTCGGCCCGTGTTCGGGCCGGGCCCAATCGGCGTCTGCTGCGGCTTCAGCCGTAGTAGCGTTTGGCGCGTCTCTCAGCTTCGGCCGCCGCGTCCTGCGGGCTCTTGCCGCCGACGCATGCGGAGGCGAACATGTCGACGACGATCCAGTCTGCAAGGCAGGCCGCCGATGCGTAGCCGAGCGTGCCGGCGTAGCTGTGGGGCTGCATGCGCGCGACGACACCCTTGAACGGTGCGTACTTGGGATCGTCGTTCCAGAACGGGTTGTCGTCGTAGGCCTTCAGGGGGTGGCTCACATAGCCGAGCGACGCGGCTTGCCAGGGCTGGTACTGCTCGCGCTCCCACATGAACCGCAGGAACTCCTTGGCCGCGTTCGGGTACTTGCCGTACTTAAACACCATGGCCTGCGACAGCAGGTGCAATTCGGTCGGGCGGCCCACCGGCCCGACGATCATCGGCGCATGATCCATGTCGGCCGCGACCGCCTTCTTTGCCGGATCGTTCGAGGTCTTGGCGGCGTAGTAGATCGATATGCCGTTGGACGTGAGGCTGATCTTGCCTTCGAGGAATGCGTTGTTGTTCGCCACGCCGCTCCAGCCGGCCACGCCCTCGATGAAGGTCTTCGAGAGCTGCTGCATGTACTCGATGGCACGGATCGTTTCGGCGCTGTTGATGGCGACCTGGTTCTTCTCGTTGACCAACCTGCCGCCGAAGCCCCACAGCACGTTGTGCATCCAGGTCTCGCTGTCGCCGGTGGCGTGAGACAGCGCGAAGCCGGCCGGATGGCCGTTCTTCTGCAGCGCCTGGCAGAGCCTCAGGTAGTCGTCGAAGTTGGTCGGGAACTTCGCGAAGCCAGCCTCCTTAACCCACGAGACGCGGTAGTTCAGCAACGCGCCGCTCGCGCCGAGCGGCAGCCCGATCCAGCGCCCCTTGGCGGTGGTGCCGTAGGTGCGCGCTGTCGGGAACCAGCCGCCGTACTTGTTGCCGAGGTATTCGGCCAGATCGGTGATGTCGACGAGCTTGTCGGGGTACAGGTGCGGGTCGTCGAGCCAGCCGACGATGACGTCGGGTCCAGCGCCGACGTTGGCCGCAACCGCCGCCTTGGGGCGAACGTCCTCCCAGTTCTCGTGGTCGGTGCGCACCTCGATGCCGTACTTCTCGCTGAACTTCTTGGTGTTGGCCATCCACATGTCTTCGTCGGGCTGGACGAACCGCTTCCAGCGCAGCACGCGCAGCTTGGCGCCCTTCTCGGGCTTGAAGCTGGTCTGCGCCTGCGCGCTGTGGATCCAGAACATCGGACCGGCTGCGGCCAGTACCCCGGTCGTGCCGACGATCTTGCGCCTAACGTGATTCGTCATCTCACTCTCCTCTGGGTTGGACGGATTGCCGCGCAGCGCTACTCCGCGACGGCATGCATTCCGAAGAAACGCTTGTTCGATGAGGTCTGGTTCTCGTAGATCGAACCCTGATTCAGCGCCGGTGGCAGCGGCATGCGCACCGGGCAATCGACGATGCGTGGCTCGATCGTTTCGCTGCCGCACAGCAGTCGTTGCCGGAAGTCGTCATAGTCAGGGATGCCCATCAAGGGGAAGGCATCGGCGGCGGCCATCTCGTACAACAGCAGGCCACGCGATCGATTCGATCGGTTCTGAGCCGAACCGTGGACGAGGCGCACGTGATGGAAGGAGCACGATCCGGCCGGGCCGAGACAGGGCACCGCATCGGCAATCTTGAGGCCCGATGCTTCGAAGTCCATCGCCCCGCAGAAGCGCCCATCAGCGCCGTGATGGTCGTAGGTGGGCCCCTTGTGCGTACCGGGGACGACGTACATCGCGCCGTTCTCGACGTTGGTGTCGTCTAGCATCACACCCACCGCCAGCAGGTCGTCGTTGGTGTGCGGATAGAACGGCCAATCCTGGTGCCACTCGACCGGCGAACCGAAGCGCGCCGCCTTGAGGTTGAGCTTGGATCCGTGCAGCCGCACGCCCTCGCCGAGCAATTGACGCAGCACCTGCAGCAACCGTGGCGATCGCATGAACTCGGCGAACACCGGATGAACCTTGTGCGGGGCCTTGATCCGCCGCACGCGCGGTTCGGCCCCGCTGTGGCCTGGCTCCAGGTCGAACACGCTGTCATGCTGGCTGACGCCGCGAGAGCGCTCTACCAGATCGGCCAGAACCTGCGTCATCGTCTGTCGAGTCGGCGCGTCGGCCAAACCTTCGACGACGATCGCCCCCTGCTCGCGGTAAGTGTCGACTTGGGATCGGCTCAACATCTTGCTTCCCTTTCCGGTGCCGCGGCGCGGTCACTCCTTGATCGCGCCGGTCAGACCCGACACGTAGTACTCCACGAAGAACGAGTACAAGATGGCCACCGGCAGCGACCCGAACAGTGCGCCGGCCATCAGTGAACCCCAGTGGTAGACATCGCCGTCGACCAGTTCGGTCAACACCCCCACCGGGATCGTCTTGTTCTCCGACGACGACACAAAAGTTAGCGCGTAGATGAACTCGTTCCACGACAGCGTGAACGCGAAGATGCCTGCCGAAATCAGCCCGGGCACTGCCAGCGGCAGCACGATCTTGGTGAGGATCTGCCAGCGTGTGGCGCCGTCGATCAGCGCGCACTCCTCGAGCTCGAACGGAATCGACTTGAAGTAACCCATCAACAACCAGGTGCAGAACGGGATCAGGAAAGTCGGGTAGGTGAGGATCAGCGCCCAGCGCGAGTCGAACAACCCGAGCGTGTACACCATCGTGGCCAGCGGAATGAACAGGATCGACGGCGGCACCAGGTAGGCGGCGTAAACAGTCAGGCCGAACCATCGACTGCCTCTAAAGCGCAACCGCTCCGCCGCATAGGCTGCCAGCACACTGGCCAGCAAGGAGATGAACGTCGAGCTGACCGACACCAGGATCGTGTTCCACAGCCATTCCGGGTATGAGGTCTCGAACAACAGTTTCTTGACGTTGTGCAGCGTCGGGTTCCAGACCCAGAACGGGCTGTTGCGTTCGTAGTCGTAGATGTCGTCGTTGCTCTTGAAAGTCGTTACCGCCATCCAGTAGAACGGGAACAGCAGTACGAACCCGAAGATCGCCAGCGGAAAGTAGATGGTGATCAGCTTGCGCGGCCACGACATCAGATAGTCCATGCCGCCATCCGAATCGGGGCGACTGGTCGCGACGGCAATTCCTGACGCGGCCATGTCAGTCCTTGCCTCCCTGCTGCCATGCGCGGTTCTGCAGCCCGAAGAAACTGATCAGGACCGCCGCAACCAGGAACGGCACCATCGCCACCGCGATCGCGGCGCCTTCGGCCAGCTGCCCACCGGGGATCGCGCGCTGGAACGACAGCGTGGCCATCAGGTGCGTGGCGTTGACCGGCCCGCCGCGGGTCAGCACGTAGATGAGCTGGAAGTCGGCAAACGTGAACAACACGGAAAACGTCATCACGATCGCGACGATCGGCGTCAGCAGCGGGTAGGTGATGAACCGGAAGCGCTGCCAGCGCGTGGCACCGTCGATCGTGGCGGCCTCGTACAGCGTCGGTGAGATGGTCTGCAGGCCCGCCAGCAGCGAGATCGCCACAAATGGGATGCCACGCCAGATGTTGGCCGCCACGACTGCGGCGCGCGCGTTCCATCTGTCGCCCAGAAAATCAATATAGCTATCCATCACCCCGGCCTTGATCAGGACCCAGGAGACGATCGAGAACTGACTGTCGTAGATCCACCAGAAGGCGATGGCTGACAAAGTGGTGGGCACGATCCAGGGCAACAGCAGGATCGCTCGGATGAACGACTTGAATGCGATGTTCTGATTCAAGAGCAGCGCAAGGGCCAAGCCGAGGCCGAACTTGGCGACACTGGCCACCGCTGTGTAGCCGATGGTGTTGCCAACCGACAACCAGAACACGCCGTCCTTGGCCAGCGATACGAAGTTGTCGAAGCCGACGAACACGCCGGCACGGCCGATCTTGGTGTCGGTCAGACCGAGCCACAGCCCGAGGCCGAGCGGGTAGGTCAGGAAGACCAGCAAGATGACTGCCGCCGGCAGGATGAACAACAGACCCAGCGAGTCGGCGCTCTGATTCAGGTGGTCGAGGAGGCTGCGCCTCCGCGGGAAGGCCGCTGCAAGATGGCCCGGACTCAAAGGCTGCTGCATCGAAGGTTTGCGCTACCTCGATCGCGGCGGCCGGCGGTTTCGATCGCGACAGCCGCTATGATGGTAGCGCAAACATATGCTGGCCGACACGCCGGCTCTTGTCAATCGAGGCAATCACCGGAGCACGCCATCGCCAGGACCAGCCGGGAGCAGCGAGAGGGCAATTCTTCGGTGCGCATGGAGGACGTCGCCCGATCGGCGGGCGTATCGGCCATCACGGTGTCGCGCGCCGTCAATACGCCGCACAAGCTGGCACCGACAACGCTGCGCGCCGTACGTGCGGCGATCGTCAAACTGGGTTACGTGCCCAATCTGACGGCCGGCAGCCTGGCATCGAACCGCTCGCGCACGATCGGAGTCATCGTGCCGACAGTCGCCAACTCGATCTTTGCCGACACCATCGATGGTTTGTCGCAGGCGCTGGCGCCCGAGCGCTATCACCTGCTGCTGGGCCAGTCGCACTACCGGGAGGAACAGGAGGCTGCACTGGTCGATGCCTTCATCGGACGTCGCGTCGATGGGCTGGTGCTGACCGGTGTGACCCACGCGCGCGGCGTGCGTGCGCGTTTGTGGCGCGCGGGTCTGCCTGTCGTCGAGACGTGGGACACGAGTTCCCGGCCGATCGACATGCTGGTTGGGTTCTCCAATGTCGACGCCGGGCGGGCGGCGGCGCGCTTCCTCATCGGCAAGGGCTGGCGGCGCTTGGCGTTCATCGGCGGCAGCGACGAGCGATCGGCCAAGCGACTGGCGGGCTTTCGCGAGGCGGCGCGTACCGGCGGCGTGCCCGAGGTGGCAGCCATCAGGCTTTTGAGCTCCTCGCAGCCGGCTGACGGCGCCGCGGCCACTGTCCAGTTGCTCGCCGAGCTTGTGCCGCAAGCCCTTTTTTGCAGCAACGACACACTGGCGGCCGGCGCGCTGTTCGAATGTGCGAGACGCGGTATCCGCGTGCCGGCCGATATGGCGGTGATGGGGTTCGCCGATCTGCCGATTGCCACGGCGATCGAGCCGACTTTGACCACGGTTCAAGTGCGTGCACGCGAAATGGGGTTGTGCGCCGGCGCGCTGCTGCTGCAGCGATTGGCCGGCGAGGCTCCCGCAGAACGCATCGTCGACCTCGGGTTTGCAGTCACGGAGCGCGCCAGCACCTGAAGGCGCGCCGGGTATTTCCCAGTCACATCGCACGGGGCGGCGCCTTATCGTGCGGGGTCGCTCGACCCCAACGCGCGCGCGAAGCCCTGTCAATCGAAATTGCAATCAGCGATGGCCAGCGTCCAGATAGATCGCGTGCACAAGCGCTTCGGTGACACCGAGGTTCTGCACGGCGTCAGCATGACGATCGACGATGGCTCGTTCACCGTGTTGGTGGGGCCCTCCGGCTGCGGGAAGAGCACGCTGCTGCGCATGATCGCCGGGCTGGAAGGTATCTCCGACGGCGAGATCCTGATCGGAGGGCGCGTCGTCAATCGCGTGCCGCCGAAGGAGCGCGACATCGCGATGGTGTTCCAAAACTACGCGCTATACCCGCATATGAGCGTGCGCGACAACATGATCTTCTCATTGAAGCTGGCCGGGGAGGACAAGGCCAGCGTCGATCGGAAGGTGCAGCGTGCGGCGGAGATTCTCGGCCTCACGGATTTGTTGCAGCGCTATCCACGCCAACTCTCCGGCGGCCAGCGTCAGAGAGTGGCGATGGGCCGCGCGATCGTGCGCGATCCGCAGGTGTTCCTGTACGACGAGCCGCTGTCGAATCTCGACGCCAAGCTGCGCGTGGCGATGCGCACCGAGTTGAAGGAACTGCACCAGCGGTTGAAAACGACATCGGTTTACGTGACCCACGATCAGATCGAGGCGATGACGATGGGTGACCAGATCGTCGTGATGCGCGAAGGCCACATCGAGCAGACCGGTAGCCCGCTCGAACTGTATGACCATCCGGCAAACCTGTTCGTCGCTGGTTTCATCGGATCGCCCGCGATGAACATGCTGCCTGGCACACTGCGGTGCAATGGAACCGACGGGGCGGTCGTCGAACTCGCAAACGGGGCTCGAGTGGCGGCGCCGCCGCTGGCCGGTGGCTCCGATGGCCAACCGGTGATCTTCGGCACGCGGCCCGAGCATCTGAGCCTGGCGCCCGCGGGTGCCATTGCCGTCGAAGTGGCGGTGGTCGAACCCACGGGCGCCGATACACACGTCTCGTGCCGTTGTCACGACACCGAAATGTCGGTCGTGTTTCGCGAGCGCCACCAGTTCGCACCGGGCGCGACGATCCGGCTGCAACCGAATCGCGAACACTCGCACCTCTTCGACGCCGGCAGCGGCCAGCGGCTGACGATCAACTGATCGCGCTCACGGCGGCATCGACGCACCGCAGCGCCAGCACTGCGTGAAGGCGCCCTCGATCAGCTCGCCGCAGCCTCTGCATACCCAGCGCTGGAACGGCGGATTGCGCAGTTCGTGCAGCAGCGCGCGCGCCGCGTCGACCTGGTCGTCGTCGGCGATCCACACCTCGGGCAGCGCCTGGTCGGGCGGGATCTCGCCGGCGATGCTGCTGGCGTAGGCACGCTGCACGCTGACGTCGAAGCCGCCCTGGCGCAGCAGGTCGGCCCACAGCGTGGCCAAAGCGAGGTTGGGCGCTTGCAGCAGGCGCTTCATCGCGCGGCCGAAGGCCTTCCGAGCGCCGACGCCATGATGCCCGCGACGATCAGCGCGAACGCCGCGAAGTGATACCCCTGCGGCCAGGTGCCGAGCACCGCGCCGGAGATGAGCGCTGTCATCAGCGGCGTCAGGTTGGAGAACAGCGCCGCCATCGACGGCCCCGCCTGCGCGACGCCGACCCCCCACGCGTAGTACGCCACCAACGACGGGCAGGTGGCCAGATACAGCAACGCCAGCGCCAGCGGCCAGCCCCAGTCGATGCGTTCGTCGGCGGCCGACAGCGCCACCGCTTCCACCCCCGCCCCT
>JAJVIL010000062.1 GCA_022072045.1 Burkholderiaceae bacterium
CGCATGCTGTACGAGCACGCGCGTTCGCGCATCACCGGCAGCGACACCGAGATCGGCCGTGCGCTCGTGCTCGGCGCCGGCGAGGCGGCGCGCCTGTTGGTGGCGGGCATACATCAACAAGGCTGGATCGTGCTCGGCTTTCTCGACGACGACCCGCACAAGCGCGGCGGCCGCGTCGCCGGGCTGCCGGTGCTCGGCGCGCTCGCCGACGCGCGCAACCCGGCGGTGGTCGGCGCCGCGACGCACCTGATCGTTGCCATGCCGTCGGTGCGCGGCGCGCGGCGGCGCGAGGTGCTGGAGCTGGCTGCCGGCGCGGGCCGGCCGGTGGTCACCGTGCCGTCGGTCGACGAACTGCGCGACGGCAACCGGCGCATCGACCTGCTGCGCGACATCGAGCCCGAAGACCTGCTCGGCCGCGAGCCGGTGCGGCTCGACGAGGCGGGCATCGCCGCTACGCTGCGCGGCAAGACGGTGCTCATCACCGGCGCCGGTGGCAGCATCGGCGCCGAGCTGTGCCGCCAGGTGGCGCACTACGAGCCGGCCGCGCTGGTGCTGTACGAGCTGAGCGAGTTCAACCTCTACACCATCGAGCAGGATCTCGGCGAGCGCTTTGCGGCACTGCCGCTCGTGCGCGTGATCGGCGACGTCAAGGATCTCGACCATCTGCGGCACACGATGGCGCGCACGCGACCGCAGGTGGTGTTCCACGCCGCGGCGTTCAAGCACGTGCCGCTGATGGAAGAAGGCAACGCGCTGGCGGCGTTGCGCAACAACACGCTGGGCACGCACCACGCCGCGCTGGCAGCGGGCGAGGCCGGTGTCGAGCGCTTCGTGCTGATCAGCACCGACAAGGCGGTGAACCCCACCAACGTGATGGGCGCCACCAAGCGCGCAGCCGAGATGGTGGTGTCGGCGCTGGCCGCGCAGCACCCGGCCACGCGCTTCGTGGCGGTGCGTTTCGGCAACGTGCTCGGCTCCAGCGGCAGCGTGATCCCCAAGTTCAAGGAGCAGATCGCGCGCGGTGGCCCGGTGACGGTGACGCACCCGGAGATCATCCGCTACTTCATGACGATCCCCGAAGCCGCGCGCCTGGTGCTGCAGGCTGCAGCCATCGGCGAGAGCGGCCAGGTGCTGGTGCTCGACATGGGCGAGCCGGTGAAGATCGTCGACATGGCGCGGCAGTTGATCCGCCTGTCGGGCCACGCCGCCGACGACGTGGCCATCGAGTTCAGCGGCCTGCGCGCCGGCGAGAAGCTTTACGAAGAGCTGCTGGCCGACGCCGACACCACGGTGGCCACCGTGGTGCCGCAGCTGCGCGTGGCGAAGCTGGCGCAGCGAGACACGCGGCTCGACGAACTGCTCGGCGTGGCCGCCGCGGCCACGCAGGCCGACGATGCGGCCGTGCGCGCGGCGCTGCAGCGCGCGGTGCCGGAGTACCGAAGCCCCGATCGAACCACCACCGACCGATGAGCCACGACGATAACGGCCACCTGATCGACATCATCGCCGGCGCGCGCCCGAACTTCATGAAGATCGCGCCAATCATTCGCGCGATCCAGGCGCGGCAGAAGGCCGGCAGCGCGCTGCGCTGGCGCCTGGTGCACACCGGCCAGCACTACGACGCGCGCATGTCGGCCGACTTCTTCGACCAACTCGATATCCCCGCGCCTGACGTCAACCTCGAGGTCGGCTCGGGCACGCAGGCCGAGCAGACGGCCGCGATCATGGTGCGCTACGAGCAACTGCTGCTGCAGCAGCGCGGCGCGCTGTGCCTGGTGGTGGGCGACGTCACGTCGACGATGGCGTGCGCCATCGTCGCGCAGAAGCTGGGCATCGCGGTGGCGCACGTCGAGGCGGGCATCCGCTCGGACGACTGGACGATGCCCGAAGAGATCAACCGCATGGTGACCGACGCGATCACCAACTGGTACTTCACGACGAGCGAGGTGGCCAACGACAACCTGCGGCGCGCGGGCGTGACTGAAGACCGCATCTTCTTCGTCGGCAACACGATGATCGACACGCTGCTGGTCAACCTGCCGCGGTTGAAGGAGCCGCCGTTCTGGGTCGGGGCCGGGCTGCAGAGCAGGCGCTACTTCGTGATGACGATGCATCGGCCGGCCAACGTCGACACCGCCGACGGGTTCGCGGCCGTGCTCGCGGCGATCGGCCGGGGAGTGCGCGGCATGCCGGTGGTGTTCCCGGTGCATCCGCGTACGGCCAAGACGCTCGCCGCGCTCGGCGGCCTGCCGAAGAACCTGCTCTTGGTCGAGCCGCAGCCGTACCTCGAGTTCAACTACCTGGTGAAGCATGCACTGGCGGTGATCACCGACTCCGGCGGGATCACCGAGGAAACCACGGTGATGGGCGTTCCGTGCATCACGATGCGCAACACCACCGAGCGCCCCGAGACCGTAACGCTGGGCACCAACGAGCTGATCGGCACCGATCCAGCGCAGCTGAAGCCTGCGCTCGATCGCCTGTTCGACGGCCGCTGGAAGACCGGCAGCGTGCCGCCGTTGTGGGACGGCAAGACCGGCGAGCGCATCGTCGAGCGGCTCGAGGTGCTGCTGGGGACGCCTGCGGCCGGGGCATGATCCCTCGGAAGCCTGCAATTTGATCTTTGATCGCAAGGCGATCAAATTGCGCTGTTAGCTCTGATGGCCGATATGCGAGAGGCGGCCTCTATGCAATCGCACCGCGCTTCCAGTCCCTGAGCCAGGCGACGAAACGACGCAGGCCCACATCGAGCGGCGTCGACGGCTCGAACCCCACACGCTCGCGCAGCCGCGTGACGTCGGCGCAGGTCATCGTCACGTCGCCGGGCTGCGGCGGCAGCATCTGCAGCGCCGGCTGCACGCCGAGCGCGGCCGCCAGCGTGTCGATGAACTGCAGCACCGTCACCGGGGAGTGGTTGCCGATGTTGAAGACCTCGTGCGCCGGTGTCGTCGCCGGCGGCGACGCGAACGCCACTCGCACCACACCCTCGACGATGTCGTCGATGTAGGTGAAGTCGCGCTGCAGCGCGCCGTGGCCGAACACCGGCAGCGGCTGGCCCGCGAGCAGCTTCTCGGCGAAGCCGAAGGCCGCCATGTCGGGCCGACCCCACGGGCCGTAGACGGTGAAGAAGCGCAGGCCGGTGGCGCGCAGCCCGTACAGGTGGCTGTGCGCCATCAGCTCGTTGGCCTTCTTGGTCGCGGCATACAGCGACACCGGCGAATCGGTGGGCTGTGTCTCGCGAAACGGCGGATCGGTGCGGTCGCCGTAGACGCTGCTGGAACTGGCGTACACGAGGTGCTGCACGCGGTGGTGACGGCACGCCTCGAGCACGTTGGCGAAGCCCACCAGATTGGACTGCACGTAGGTCTCGGGGTGGTCGATCGAGTAGCGCACGCCGGCCTGCGCGGCGAGGTGGACCACGATGCCCGGCTTCAACGCCTCGAACAGCGCGCGCACCGCGGCGGCGTCGGCGAGCTCGACGGTGCGACATGGCACCCCGCGCGGCGCCAGCAGGTGGGCCACGCGCGCGCGCTTGAGCGCCGGGTCGTAGTAGGCGTTGAAGTTGTCGCAGCTGTGCACCGCGTGCCCCTGCTGCGCCAGGCGCGCCGCGACGAAGGCGCCGATGAAGCCGGCGGCGCCGGTGACGAGGATGACGGGGTCGGGCATGGCGTGTCGCGCACAACGAGACGCCGCATTGTCGGCGATGGCAGTGGACGCGATGGGAGGGGCTCAACGCGGCGCGCGGCCGCCGTCTGGCCATTGAGGGGGCCTGCAGAAATGAACCGCTACTTCACTTCTGCAAGCCCCCGCGCATCAAGATGCTAAGGTGCATAGATGCGAACGACGATCGATCTACCCGAGGCGACTCTTCGCCAGCTCAAGGCGCGAGCGGCGCTGGAAGGCGTGCCGATGAAGGACCTGGTGCTCGGTTACGTGCAGCACGGCCTGGCGCGGCGCCCGGCACCGGCGCGGTCCGCGGCGCGAAGCCCGCTACCCGACCTGGTCCCGAACAAGCCGCTCGCGCTGCGCCGTCCCTCGAATGCGGGGCTGTTCGCGGTTCTCGACGAGGCCGATGCGCAGCGCGCCACGGGCGGACGGCGGGACGGCGGGACGGCGTGCCCGCTGAGCAGGCGATCTTCTCGACGTCAACGTCTGGTTGGCGCTGGCCACGCCGTCGCATGGTATCCGTCCGGCCAACTCACATTGAATTTCGATAGCCGGCCGGGGATGCTTGTGTCCACGAACTTCTGCGTGGACACATGGACATTCCCGGGACGAGATCGGCGGTTGCAGCACCGCCCAGGCGCAGCTGGCGGCGGCACTCCGAGGAGTTCAGGGCTCGGGTGATCGAACTGGCGCGCCAGCCGAACACGTCGGTGGCCGCGGTGGCGCTGGCCAACGGGCTGAACGCGAACATGCTGCGCCGCTGGGTGCGCGAGTCCGAGGTGTCCAGCAAGGGCGGCGGCCAAGTCGCGCAGCAGCCGCGTGATGCGGCTACGCAGGCCTTCGTGCAGTTGCCGATGCACGTACAGCGTTCGCCGCCGGCGGCCCAGCCAGAGCAGAGCGCGGCACGCGTCGAGGTGGAAATCCATCGCAACGGCACCACCGTGCGCGCGAACCTGCCGATGGACAACTGCAGCGCCGCCTGGCTGCGCGAGGTCACGCGTTGATCCGCGTGGAGGCGGTCTGGCTGGCCGTTCAGCCGCTGGACATGCGCCTGGGCACCGAGGCCGCGCTGGCACGCGTGGTCGGCGTCTTCGGCGCCGCGCATCCGCACCATGCCTACCTCTTCGCCAACCGGCGCGCCAACCGCATGAAGGTTCTCGTGCATGACGGCATCGGAGTATGGCTGGCCGCCCGAAGGCTCAACGCGGGCAAGTTCGTCTGGCCGGCCGACGGCGCCAACACCCTGAGCCTGAGCCGAACGCAGTTCGATGCGCTGGTGCTGGGCCTGCCGTGGCAGCGACTGGGTGAAGCCGGCATCATCCGCGTGATCTGAGAGCGATCCATCGACGCTCGGCAATTGTCGGATGTGCCGATGCGATCGGCGCGGTCATGGGCGACGATCACGCTCGATGATCAGCGCGCAACAGTTGGAGGCCTTGGATCCGCACGTGCGGCAGGCCGTGTTGTCGTTGCTGTCCGAGGTGAGCGCGCGCGGCGAACAACTGCGCGCCAAGGACGCGCTGATCGAGCAGCGCGAGCGCGACGCGGCCTTCAAGCAGGCGCTCATCGACAAGCTCACGCACGAAGTGGCGGTGCTCAAGCGCCTGAAGTTCGCCGCGACGAGCGAGAAGTTCGCCGGCAGCGCCGAGCAGAAGAGCCTGCTGCAAGACACGCTGGACGAAGACCTGGCCGAACTCGGCCGGGAGATCAAGCGGCTGGGCGTGGACATCGACGCCGACGACGACAAGACCGGCAAGAAGACGCCCAAGCGGCAGGCCTTGCCGCCGCACCTGCCGCGGCGCGACGTGCACCACGAGCCGCAGTCCACGGTGTGCGGTTGCGGCTGCCAGATGCAGCGTATCGGCGAAGACGTAGCCGAGAAGCTCGACTACCAGCCCGGCGTCTTTACGGTGGAACGCCACGTGCGCGGCAAATGGGCCTGCAGCCACTGCGAGAAGCTGGTGCAAGCGCCTGTGCCGGCGCACGTCATCGACAAGGGTATCCCGACCACGGGGCTGCTCGCCCAGGTGCTGGTGGCCAAGTTCCTGGACCACCTGCCGCTGTACCGGCAGGAAGCGGTTTTCGAGCGCGCCGGGCATCTGATCGCCCGCTCGACGCTCGCGCAGTGGGTGGGCGAGTGCGGCGCACGGCTGCAGCCGCTGGTGCAGGCGCTGGCCGACGAACTGCGGCGGCACGCTGTGCTGCATGCCGACGAGACGCCGGTGGCGATGCTCAAGCCGGGCAACGGCAAGACGCACCGGGCCTACATGTGGTCGTACTGCACCCCGAGCAGCAACCCGACCAAGGCAGTAGTGTTCGACTTCAGCGAGACCCGCAGTGGCCAGAACGTGCGCCAGTTCCTGCAGCTGGACAGCGCAAGCGCCTGGAACGGCACGCTGGTCACCGACGGGTTCAGCGGCTACCGAGCCTGCATCGAAAAGGGCGTGACCTCGGCGCAGTGCATGGCGCACGCCAGACGCAAGTTCCACGAGCTGTGGGCCAACCACGGCAGCGAAGTGGGACGCCAGGCGCTGCGCTTCCACCAGAGCCTGTTCCGCATCGAGCGCGAGATCGAGAACAGGACGGCCGAAGAGCGAAGACGAATACGGCAGCGCAAGTCGCGGCGGGTTCTTGCCGTGTTCCACCGCTGGCTGCTGGCGCAGCGGCAATTGGTGCCGCCAGGCTCGGCGACGATCAAGGCCATCGACTACAGCTTGAAGCGCTGGGCCGAGCTCACGCACTTCGTGGGCGACGGCGACGTGCCGATCTCCAACAACTGGGTGGAGAACCAGATCAGGCCGATCGCGCTGGGCAGATCGAACTGGCTGTTCGCCGGCAGCCTGCGCGCGGGCAAGCGGGCCGCGGCGATCATGAGCCTGCTGCACTCGGCGCGCATCAACGGGCGCACGAGCCCTACGCGTACCTCGAAGACGTGCTGCGGCGGCTGCCGACCCAGCCGGACAGCCGCATCCGCGAACTGCTGCCGCACCGCTGGAAGCCGCAGAACTGACGGCCCTCGCCGATCAGGCGCCAGCTGTCAAGAGTGAGTTCGCCAGACGCATACGTCGCATGTGCACCACGCGGCGGCGCGCGCCTACTGGCTGCGGCCCGAACTAAAATTCAGGACAGGCTCGCGCGAATCGCCACACGCTACCGCCCTGCCTTGACCGCTGCCTGCAAGCTGCGCAGCATTTGTCTGGCCAACGCAGTCCGGTCGTAGCGCTGCGCTGCGGCCAGGCAGTTGTCGCGATAGCCGCCCAGCAGGTCGCGGTGGCGCTGCATCTCGAGCAGCGCGCTGACCAGTTGGCTCGCGTTCTCCGGTTCGAACACGCGCCCCACGCGGTCACGCTCGACGATGTGCGCCGACTCGCCTTGCACGCCATGCAGCACCGGGATCCCCATGCCCATGCACTCGAAGAGCTTCGACGGGATGACCGTCGTGAACAACCCCGTGCGCCGCAGGTGGATGATCGACACGTCGAGTACCGACCAATAGCGCGCGACCTGTTCCTTGAGCACGGTGTCGACGAAGATCACGTTTCGCAGCGCCAGGCGCGCGGCTTCGGCTTTCAGTGCCGCCTTTCGTGCGCCGTCCCCGAGGAGCAGGATGCGGATATCGTCGGCTTCGTCACGTTGCTGCAGCTGATGCGCCGCAGCCAACAGCGTTTCGAGGCCGTGTGCCATGCCATGCGTGCCGATGTAGCCGGCGACGAAACACCCTTGCAGCCCGAGGTCGTGCAGCAGGGCCGCGTCCTTGGGGCGTGGCGAGAAGCGTGCCATGTCGACGCCGTTGGTCACCACGTCGATCTTGCCTGCGTCGACGCCGCGCCGCGCCAGCGTGTCGCGGAAGGAGTGCGTCACCGACACGATGCGCGTCGCCCGCCGGTAAAGGAACATTTCCAACCGCTCGAGCCAGCCGATGATGGGTGACTCCCGCATCGCGCCGACAGCCTTGATCGACTCGGGCCACAGGTCGCGCAACTCGAACACGAAGGGCACGCGCTTGAGCGCGCCCGTGGCCCAGCCCGCGACCGCAGTGAAGAACTGGGGCGAGGTCGCCACCACGACGTCGACCCGCCGCACAAACAGGCTGGCGACGAAAGCGGTGAGCATATAGCTCAGGTAGTCGAGGACGCGCCGCGCGAAGCCTTCGTTGGCCGTGATGTAGCTCCAGACGCGGATCACGCGGATGCCGTCGACCTCCTCCTGCTGCCAGACCCGGTTGCGGTAGCCGTCAAACACTCGCCCTTGCGGGAAGTTGGGCGCGCACGTGATGACGGTGACCGTTTCTCCCGCGGCCACCCATTGGCGGCAATGCTCGTGGGTGCGGCTGGCGGGGGCGTTGACCTCCGGCAGGAAGTTGTCAGTAAGGAACAGGACGTGCATGCCAGGTGAAGCGGGTGATCGCGCGCCCACAATCGAGCGCCACGGTCAGGCAGCTAGTGGGCAGTACTACGCCGAAGCGCGGCGCATGCCTTGTTGCTGCTACCCAAGCGCGGCCCATGGGCACGTCAATGGTCGCTAGACATCGACCACTGTCGTACAACTCGAAGCGTCTTGCACCGGCGGTTCGCAGTTGTAGTTGCGGTGCAATGATGAAGCGGGCAAGTGATGGCAGAGCACCATTTGACACCTCATCGTGCACTTCCAGTGTGGCAGGGGAGAAGAACCATCGCCGCCGGTGCCATGGCGTACCTGGCAGAAAGGTGTAGCCGTCGTGCGCGCACGTGATCTCGACCGAGTCGCCAGTGATCCGCACTTGTGGCGCCGACGGCCGCGCTCGTCTACCGACACGGAACCCGCTCCAAACCTCCGATGAGTTGCGACCTGCGATCTCAACGGTGCTGTGCGCCGCGGTCGAACGCTCGTAGAGTCGTTCAGTGCCTTCGCCGTAACGTGATGTGCCACCGTTGACAATCAGTCGTGCGCCATCGAGCGACAACTCGAAAGACAGGGTGTCTGCGTGCGCATGCCCTGGTAAGTAGTCAGGGCCGATTGGGGCTAGGTCGAGTAGCGCGATCGCGGGCCCACATTCGATACGCACATAGCCGCTTTCGCGCAGGTGCTGCATTCGATCCTGCCCCGAGTTCGGTGCGACGATGTCAAGCGCTGCTGCATAGCGCTCCAACTCGGATTGATCAGGCGCCACACCTTGCGCGCAGTCGTTGAAAAGACCGAGCGTGCCATCCGGGTGTGTCATCGCGCGCAGCCATTGCAGCATGGCCGGAAGAGGCGCAACAACTCTGGAAAGTGCCCGGCGTGCAATCGAGTCGGGCGACGCTAGTGCGCCGATGACATTGCTTAGATCGAGTAAGTCCTCTAGCGCAAGGGCATGGTACATGGGGCTGCGCTCGAAGTGTCCGCCGTCGGCGAGGATCTGCTCGTCCAGTTCGCGGCCTAGTATCGACAAGCCGTACGTTAGCCACTCATTGGCTTCTTCACCGTCGAAATACAGGCCGACGAAGATGAGCGCCTTGGCATTGGCGATCAGGTGATTTCCCAGCAGATGGTGCTCGACATGCCGACTTAGCCATCGCGCCTGCACTGCCAAGCTGTCGAGCCAGCTTGCCTCAAGAGGTTTGCCGCCGAGCGCCCACTTGATCCAGTTGACGATGCGAAGGGACACCGGGTACGGCTCCCAGCCGGTGCCTTTGCCGGGCGGGTTCTGCTCGATCCATTGATGTACAAGTGAGCGCTGAAGTGCGAGGCGCTCTGACGCACCATGGGCGTTTAGATCATCGAAGTAGTGCTGGTTGTAACGCCACAGTCGCGCCAGTGAGGGATTGTCCCAGCCGACGACGTCGAGATGCTCCTCAGCATGGAGAAATCGCATTCGGCCGTCGCCGAACAAGCTCTGCTCGCGTCGCGCGGGTGCGATCCAACAGCCGGCCCGAGGCCGAACAGAAGGCGCGGTGCGCAGATCAGGCCGTGGTGCAGGCAGCTTCAGTTTCAGCCGACCGACAATTTGCCGGGCTTTCAGATGCCGCAATGTCCTCCAGTAGATGCCGATCTTGCAGACCCTCATGCCGGGGCGCAAGCAGCGGTGCACTCCACGAGTCTGCATTCGTCGGCCCGTCCACCCATCTCGGAAGGATCCGCAACACCTCTACGGTACTCAGTGAACCGGAGGTCAGCGGGCCGGTGTGCCACGTGTAGATACGACACGGCAAGGCGCTCGCTCTTCGTTAGGAGTCTATCCACGGGGTCTAGTACTTGTCGCGGGACAATAGCCCAAAAAACGGGAGGGATAGCGTAGCCACCCAGGCGCTCCACCTCAGAAAACCCGACGCTGCGCAGCATGGACTGCAGCGCCCTTGTCGAAGCGAAGCGACGCCGAAAAATAGCATTGAAAAAGTGCTCGCGGTTGCCGTCATGAATCGCAATGATTGCACCGTGGTCGAGGCGAGGGCTAAGACGATTCAGCAATTCCGCGGTCGGTTGCATCATGTTGAAGGCAAACAGCGAGTAGACACCATCTAGCGGCGCGAGCCCCTGCAAGTCCAGCTCAAACACGTCGCCGCTAAGCAGCGTGAGGCATAGTCTGCGGCCGCTCGTCTGCTCATACAGAGCTTTCCGCTTCGACAAGACAGACAGCGCGCGTTCGTCCATGTCGACGCCGACCACTTTGGCGCCGAGCAGGGCGAACAACAGGCTTTGGGTCCCTGTTCCGCAACCCAGATCGAGGATGCGAGGTTGCTGCGTGGTGCCGAAGAGCCTGCTAGTCGCCAGCCACAAAGGTCGCGAGTAGTGGTGACGAAAGAACGGTCTTCGCCAGCCTCTAAGCAGCCCGGCGCTTCTGTAGTAGCTCTCGAAAGCCTTGCGCTCCGCGCTGCTCAGTGACAGCAGACCGATCTCGCGTTCAATATTAAGGAACCACCGCCAGACATCGTCCTGAGTGAGGCCTTCAATGCTGCGTGGGACAAACAGACGCGGTTCGCTGGTGGTCATGGGAGGGTTCTGGAGTAGATTCGATTGTCCAAGTCCACCGCCAGAGTGCTGTACCAGAGGCGGCCGGTGCGATTGTCACCCCCGGGGAGCACCAACTGCCCGTACTGGAAGTAGCCCATGTGCCACATATCCTTTCGGTGCCGGCTGAGAACTCGCCACTCAGTGCCGTCCACCGAACCATAGATTGTGGCTTCGTGCGAACGGTTGATGCGGCTCGGTTCGACTGCTGACGAAAACAATAACCACGGTCCGGCGCGGCCGACATGAAAAACCGAACCCTCCACCGCCATCAGCCTCTCCGTTTTTCCGTTCTTGCGATCGATTCGATAGAGATGATTGACCTCGAGCGGTGAGTCTGAGCCGAAGTAGACATGGCGCTCGGTGAAGATGAGTCCAATTGCTCGCGTTTGCTGCGACCCTCCAAGCACACGTTCAATCGTTCTAAAACCATCATGCGAGCACCAGATAGCGCTCTCAGCATCGTCGTCGCCAGTGGTCAGCCATAACGCGTCGGTGAATGAATCATGGTAGACACCGTGAATGTGACGAATCCCGCTGAATTCTCTGATCGACTGCCAGCCGATGCCGTCTTTGCTGAACATGAGGTGGATCGGGCCGCGCTCACGGTTGTCCCGATACTCTCCGTAGTAGAGGGCCAGCGGCGTGGCGCACAGCGCTAGGGGGCGTTTGCCAACAAGCGACACCGGAGGCGCCAGCAATCCGCCGCTTGTGCGGTCGAGGCACCAGATCTGACCAAAGCCGATCACGATCAACCGATCGGCAAAGGGCACGACGTGTGTGACTTGGCTTCTCGAGAATCGTGCGAGCAGCCGTACCGCTGCGCGAGCGTGTGCTGGGATCGGAAGTGGCAAACGAGCAATAACGCGCAGTGGTTCATTCGGGCCGCCACTCAGCACGGCAGCCCCAACTGACGCGAACAACTGATCGCCTTCGACATAATGCAGGCAGCCCATTTCCACGGGTTGCGGGTTCGATGGCGAGGCGAAGTCCGTCCGCATGCACCCACCGGCTGCGTCTTTCACAGCGTGGCACAGCCGCGGTGTCGGATCGACGAGCCAAGATCCAGGGCTTTTCTTGGAAGTGATCTTGTACCGGCGAGCGAGAACCAGATCCCAAAGAAGAACACATCCAGCAGTGTGGCGAACAGTACAGGCTCGGTGAATGAGCGCATCAACAACACTAGTAGGGCGCTGGCCGAGTACGCAACAACAGGCCATGAATGCCGCCGCCATGGTATGAGCAGCGGGAAAATAAGCATCACTACCAGATAGGGCAGTCCGAAAAGGTGGTGCGCCCGGATATACGAATTATGCGGATTTCCGTTGAAGTCGCTCTCTATGCTCGTGCCTCGATAGCTCGCCCCGCTGAAGGCGGTGGCGCCGTCGATCTGCTCTAGGTAGTCGTCAATCATACGTTGGCGAGGCTCATCCTCGAGCCCTGCACCAATCTTGGTATGGAGTTCGATGAATTCGACTGCCTCCCCTCCGATTGTGCGTACGGCTGACGCTGCAATGACAACTGCGAGGAACATACCCAAAACGACGGCGCCAGCGCTGCGCCATGAGACCAAGGCGAAAAGATTGATCGCGAGGATCATCAATGCAGCAATAATCGACCCGCGCCCGTAGCCGGCTATACAAATCGCTAGCGTGATCGTAGATGTCGCGATCGATGTGCGGCGCGCCAATAGGAACCTCAGCGTCGAATGATTGACCTGCAAGAGGACAAGCGCCGCGGTTATTCCATTGCTACTAGTATCCTCCAGTAGATTCTCCAGGGGGAGCGCGGTGAGATCGCTGGTGAGCAGGTACGTCACCAGAAATATCTGTGCGAGTAGCAGACAGCGACGGCCAGCCGTCGCATACCCGCGCAGATTCAGTGTCAATGTGTACGCTGCGCCCAGCGATAGCAACGCAACGAGCAAGTGTGCAAGAGCAGCGGGTTCTCTGAATACCGCGATCGGCATCATCAACGCGAGTACAGACAACAGTAACGCGACCGCACGCTTCTGGACCGCGCTCATGGCATAGAAGCGTCTGACATTCGAGAGGACGAAAGCCAGCGCGAGAGTGCCGTAACTCACGAGCAAGAGCGGGTGCAGGGTTTCAAAGGCCAGCACGGCTAGCACAAGCAGCGCAGTCATGGGCCAAGGGGTCAGCAGCGACGGCCTGTGGCCTCCTTGGCCCCATGCCAATGGAATAGCCGCAGAGGTCATTTCGACAGAAACTCGAGTAGGGCACGATACTCAGCATCGCAAGCATCGAGCTCTGCCGGCGCACGCTTGCTTCGGAGATTGCCCGCGATCCACGACAGCACAGCGTCCTCAGAATCGGCGACGAGGTCGACTAGCCCGCAACGTTGATAGTGACCGAAATACTCCCGCATTGACTCAATCTGGCGAAGTCTCGGATTGAGCAAAGCCGACCTAATGCCCATTTGTGCGGCATCGATGCAAACGGAGCTGGTCCAACTAATGTGCAGGTCGACTGACTGCAGCACGATCGGCAGCGGTGCCGTCGTAGCGAAGTGCCAGGCGGCGATATTGACCAACTCCCGCTCGTAGAATTTGCGGAAGCGACGGCCTTCCTCCTTGGCGAAGCCGAGGACTTGATTCGGATGAAGCCGAATCTCCCAGCGCATCGAGCCTGCCATCTTATGCATGGCACGCAGCAAGCCCTCCGCGATGAAACCGTTCGAGATGTTGTCTTCGCCCCACGAAAGAGAGACGAGCACGGTAGGCATCATCGCGCGTTGCGAGCCCGCGGCTGGCGCATACCGGCGCTGCAATTCGTGGACGAGCCGGTCCTCGGGTGAGGGTCTCACGAAGCGGGCGAGCCAACGGTTGCCGATCACCGGCGTTTGCAATCCTCTCTTGTGAGCCCATCTGGCGATCACTCGTGCGCTGCCTTCATCCCAGCACAGAAAGGCGTGCGGCAACTGTTCAAGCGGCTCGTTCGCGCGAAATGCCGCACCGTACCACGGATGCATATCGGCAATCACGCCATGCTGCAAGTCAGCAACCCAGAGGCCTCGGCGGCGTGCCGCGGTGCATAGCTCCCTCGATGGCTGGATGGCAATGATCTTTCGCGCTTGCGTGCCATCCAAGATACGGCCCCATTCGGCTTCTTCCATACGTGAATACGGGTATCGCCGTGCGAACAGAGCGGCTAGGCGCTTCTGCACCAACGCTCTCGCGAAGCCACCTTCCGGCGACACCACAGTGCCGTAGCTTAGTTTCCCTTTGAGCGAGGAGATGATCCGCGCCACGCTGATGCAACGCAAGCCTCTCGCCCTCAAGTCGTCTTGTAGCGTATCAACTAGCGGTGAGTAGTACTTGCCATCGTGTAGAAGGCTGCGGCTGTTGTCGTTTGCGACGGTCAGCACGTCTGCTCGAACTTTGATCGGCGGGTCGATCCGAAAGCAATCGCGCGCGATCTTCGTGATTAGGGGATTAATCATCTGCTTGCTTCTACTGTCCGGGGTCTTCGAAGTTCGCAGACAAAATTTCTCGATGCTCGCGCGGATGACATCGGCAGACTTAGCCCAACGAAATTTCGACCATCAAGATAGTCGACTTCTTGATCGTCGGCAAACTCGACTGCCAAGCCATCAACACTCATGCCCGGTAACCCACTCGAAGCTCAACCAGAGCCTGCATTCAGTTCGGTGGACTAGGGATGGATCGAAGCCAGGCAACCTACACTCAATAGTGCAATGGCGAGCGCCGGTCCCTCCCAAAGAATGCGCACACCCCATTCGATCCGCGCACGGACCAGTGTGCCCAGCATTCGCGCCGCCATGAGCGCAAGAAATCCGACATAGACGCCGGTGCTGCCAAGCAACCACATCGCCCCGAGCCACGTGAGCATGCCGATTGCCGATGCAGTAAGGGAGACGCCGAGCAGTTCCTTCCCTTTGCCTTCTGCGAAGTAGTAGTTTTGCACGTGATACCAGGGAATCATGACCGCGTAGCCGACAAACAGAAGTAGGAGCTCAATCTGCAGGTCGCGATAGGCTGCCAGCCGCGGGCCACCCAGCCCGATCAGCCATGGGGCCAAAGCCAGTGAAACCGCGCCGATCAGTCCCAGTATGGTGCCCTGCAGCGCGAAGAAGCGACGATTTCTCGCCTCAAGTTCATAGAAGGGGAGAACACGGATGATGCGCAAGAAGCGGGGGCTCCAGACTTGGTTTAGCGATGTTGCCACGAGATGCATGATCGACGCTAACGTGTAGGCAAAGGTGAACCGAGCTACGTCGACCGTAGAGAGAACCGCGTCGATCAAGTAGGTGTTGCCGTACCCGCTAAGCCAGCCCAGAATCGCGACGCCTACAAACGGGGCGATTCGCGCCAGAATGGGACCTGTATGCTCGCGGCGCGCGCTGACGCCGTAGATGCCGACTCGGACCAACCTTAGGACGATCAGCGCGACAATCAGACCAAAGGCAAGCCCGGAGAAGAACGCAGAAACCGAGTGCGAGACGGCGAAGCCGACGAGGCCTCCGAGCCATCCGGCCAGGGCGGGCAGGAGACCCATCGCCAGAGACGCCGGGTGATCCTCTTCGAGCCGAGTCAGGTGAGACTGGAAGGTGGCGAAAGCGCTCAGCAGCCCCACCGCTGCAACCAGTCCAAGCTCGACGCCGGATGCCTGCGTGCGGGCCAACAGTTTGCTTGCCGCGAACGCGATCAGCGCTACGGAAGCGGTGGCCAATAGAGCGAAGACTGCGTTTGCTCCGGCGAACAATCGTTGCCTCGATATCGGATTTTCGGTTTCCCGAAGCAGGCCCATGACCGCTTCAATGATCCCCGCCCCTGCCACTGCGGCCAGGCCACTTTGCAGCGCATACAGTAGCCCGAAGCGGGCGTACTCGCCGACCGGGAGCGAGTGTGCGAGCCAGAGGAAGAGCGCGAAGCCAATCCCCTTCTGAAGAACCGCAGAAGCGCCGTAGGCCACGGCAAAGCCTGCGAGTCGATTCACGCCGGCTCCGCTCCTGGGAACATCTGTCTCGAGCGTGGCGATACGTTCCACCGCTTTCGACGAAGAAGCAATCAAGCGATTAGCTCCCAGCTAAGGGGCGTGCCTGCAGACGCGTCGCGATTGATGCGCTTGCCCAGCATCGTGTCGTAGTATTTGGGCGCCATCCCGAAGCCCGGCCGCACGATGCGCAGCGTGGACTCGGTGAGCACGTCGCCGGCTTTCATGTCCCGAGCGATGTACAGCGTCCGGCGGAACACGCGCGACTTCTCCTCATCCGCTGTGCCGCCGTAGCTGACGTGGCCAAGGCTCCGCCAGGCGCGCTCGGTTTCCACGCGCAAGGCCGCGAACTCCGACGGCTCCAACGAGAACGCCGAGTCGACACCGCCGTCGGCCCGGCGCAGGGTGAAGTGCTTTTCGATCACCGTGGCGCCCAGCGCGACGGCCGCCACCGCGACGCCGCAGCCCATGGTGTGGTCCGACAAGCCCACCTCGCACCCGAACGCGTCGCGCAGGTTCGGGATCGTGCGCAGGTTGCTGTTCTCTGGCGTCGCCGGATAGGTGCTGGTACACTTGAGCAGCACCAGGTCGCGACAGCCGGCATCGCGGGCGGCGCGCACTGCCTCGTCGATCTCGGCGCAGCTGGCCATGCCGGTGGAGATGATCATCGGCTTCCCGGTGCGCGCCACCTTGCGGATCAGCGGCAGGTCGGTGCATTCGAACGACGCGATCTTGTAGGCCGGCACGTCGAGCGATTCGAGGAAGTCGACGGCGGTGTCGTCGAACGGCGTGCTGAAGCAGTGCAGACCGTGCGAAGCCGCGCGCGCCATGATCGGCGAATGCCACTCCCACGGCGTGTGCGCCTCGTCGTAGAGGTCGTGCAACTGGCGGCCGGCCCACAGGCTGCCCGGGTCATCGATGACGAAGCCGGGCGCATCGATGTCGAGCGTCATCGTCTCGGCGGTGTAGGTCTGCAGCTTGATGGCGTCGGCGCCTGCACGTGCGGCGGCGTCGACGATGGCAAGTGCACGCTCCAGCGATCGGTTGTGGTTGCCGGACATCTCGGCGATGAGGTACGGTCGCTGCCCGGAGCCGATCGGGCGGTCGTGGATGTGCATGGTCGATGGCCTCACAGCTTGTCGATGCGGATGCGGTACCTGCAGCCACGGTGGTCGAAGTACGCCGGATAGCGCTCCGAGTCGGCAACGCGCAGCAGGTCGAAGGACTCGACCAGCGGGCGGGTGGGGTCGATCGCACTGTCGGCCGGCGTGCGCTTGCGGTACTGGCTGGGTTTGCCGGATTGCTTGCGCGGCGTCGCGCCGTCGCAGTGGGCGAGCGCCCAGCTCATCAGCTCGAGCTCGGCGGCGAACAGCTTGGCATTGATCTCGTCGTGCAACTCTGTGCCATCGAATCGCAGCTCGACCTGGTGCCAGATGTCGCCGGAGTCGAGCGCGTCCTCGGCGTTCAGCAGCGTGACCCACAGCCTGTCGGCACCTTCGAGGATCTGCCAGATGTGCGGCGACATGCCGCGGCCCTTCGGCAGTGCACTGGCGTGCAGGACCAGCGTGCGGTAGTAGAGGTCGCGCAGCGACTTGCCGATCATCTGGTGGCACGACACCAGGAACAGGAAGTCGCCACCGGCGAGCTCGCGCCGGTCGCGATGGATCGACACGCGGTGGCCGGCCTGCTCGTCGGCCCAGCGGCGCAGCCACGGATTGACCGGGTGGCGGGGATCGGTGCAAAGGATGCTGATGTTCATCGTCGGGTGTCGAGGAGGAACTCGGCGGCGCGGGCGGCGCCGGATCCGTCCACTAAGGACATCGCCTGTTGCGACAGGCGCCGGCGCTGGTCCGCGTCGGCCACCATCGGCCTGACGGCCGCGGCCAGGTCGTCGAGCGTCGTCGGCACAGATTCGACGGCACGCACGGCGCCGGCGCGCGCCAGCGGCAGCAGCACGTGGCGCTGATTGTCGGCGGCGACGACGGCCAGCGTGGGCACGCCGATGCAGCACCGCTCCCAGGTCGCGCCGCCACCGGCGCCGATCTGCAGGTCATGGCGCGCGAAGAAGCCGCTCAGGTCAGCCAGGTCGACGCTGAGCCGGGTGCTGCCGCCGGATTCGGAGGCAGCGGCCTGCAGGGCCGCGAAGTGCGGGTGGCGGCGCGTGAGCGCGATCTCGACGGTTCCGTCGAAACCTGCAAGCCGGCATGCCTGCAGCGCCAGCAGGCTGAGGTTGGCAGCGTCCGAGCCACCCATGAAGATGCCGATGCTGCGCACCTCTTCGTGAAACGCGTAGCGGCGGGCCGCGGCGTAGCTCGGCCCGAGCAGCGCGTAGCGCGGGCCGCCGAGCAGCACCGATCGTGCCGGCAGCCGCCCGTCGTACTTGAGCCTGTGGTCATCGGACAGGTTGTGGTCGACCAGAAGGTCGACCGCCAGATCCCTGTCAGCGAGGTCGTCGATCGCTGCCAGCGCGCAGCCTAAGCGCGAGGCGACGAACTCATGCCAGCGGGCGTCGAACGCATAGTGGTCCACGATCACCCAGTCCATCCGGCGCCCGTCGAGGGCGGCGACGGTCTGTGCCGCGTCGCTTTGCCAGCCGACCCCGGCCCAGCGGGCGTGCGGCACCCGGGTGTCGTCGATGGCCTCGTCGCGCACCGACGGCAGCACGGCGCAGTCGAAGCCGTGCGCACGCACGGCCTCCTGTGCCTCGAGCCCCAGCGACCGCGTCACGAAGCTCACCTGGGCGTGCCGCGCGCGCAAAGCATGGGCCAGCGATATGCAGCGCACGACGTGGCCCGAGCCGATGGCCAGCGAGGCGTCGGCTCGGATCACGATGCGCGCGGCAGCCATGGTCATCGCACCTTGAACAGCGGCACCAGTGGCTCGCAGCGCAGCGCCTGGCGCAGTGTGCCCTGGTCGAGCACCTTGCCGATCATCGGCAGTACATCGGCGTAGGCCTGCAGCAGCGCCGCGATGTCGGACTCGCTGTGCGCGTAGTTGACGTTGTGCGAGCCCACTGACAGCACGCCGCGCTGGAGCGTCTCCTGCATCCACAGCGTCTTGATCTCGAACGCCGTCGCGCCGCGGGCGTCGGCGATGTTGAGGAAGCTCCAGGTCGGGTGGCCGCTGACAGAGAAGACGTCGGCCAGGCCGTTGGCCTCGACGATGCTGCGCGTTCCGTCGACGATGGCCTGCCCGCGCGCGATCAGCGTCGGGATCACCGGCTGCGCCTTCAGCTTGGTCAACGTTGCCTTGGCGGCGGCCAGCGACAGCGCCTCGCCGCCGAACGTGAACGAGAAGAACACCTCCTCCATCAGCTTCATGACGTCGCGGCGGCCGACGACGGCGGACACCGGGTAGCCGTTGGCCAAGCCCTTGCCGAACGTGGCGAGGTCGGGGGTGACGCCGAAGTACTCCTGGGCGCCGCCCTTGGCAAAGCGGAACCCGGTGATGGTCTCGTCGAACACCAGCAGCGCGCCGTGCTCGTGGGTCAGCGACTTGACGGCCTCGAGGTAGCCCGGCCTGGGCGCAGCGACGTTCATCGGCTCGATCACCACCGCGGCGAACTCGCCGGCGTGGGAGACCAGCACCGCGCGCAGGGCATCGAGGTCGTTGTACGGCACGCTGTGGGTCAGCTCCTGCGTCGCGCGCGGAACGCCGCGCCGGCGCGCCGTTGACCCGATGTACCAGTCCTGCCAGCCGTGGTAGCCACACACCGCGACGCGGTCGTGGCCAGTGAACGCGCGCGCGACGCGGACCGCGCCGGCTGTCGCGTCCGACCCGTTCTTGCCGAAGCGCACCAGCTCCGCGCAGGGCACCAGCTCGCAGATGAGCTCAGCGACCTCGGCCTCGATCGGGTGCGGCAGCGAGAAGATCACGCCCGACTGCAACTGCTCGGTCACCGCGTGCGTGACGTCGGGGTCGTTGTAGCCGAGGGTGACCGAGGCCAGGCTGCTGACGAAGTCGATGTACTCGTTGCCGTCAAGATCCCAGCAGTGGGCCCCTTGCGCCCGGGTGATGAAATACGGCGAGACGCCAAAGGGGTACTGGGTCCGGCTCTTGCTGAAAGTCTGGCTGCCCAGCGGGATCACCCGCTCGGCGCGCGCCAGGTACGCTTCGGAAGCAGTGAATCTGCGCATGGGTTGTGGTCGCGAGTTAGAGGCGGCAGGTGCTGGCACCGCGGATGAGGTCGGCTGGCGCGTTCTCGTGCGTCAGCAGGTTCGCGAACGGCAGGTCGATCGACACCCGCTGGAACTCGACGCTGCCCGAGATCTGCTCGGCGGCGCCCTCGTCGGGAAAGACGATGACGAAACCCAGGTCGATGTTCCAGTCGCGCAGCGCATCGGCCACGCTCGCGGCGCAGCCGTAGCGGTCGGTGCGTGAAGCGCTGCTCCCAAGGCATCGGTACTGCGAATCGTCGGTCGGCAGGCGAAGTGTGACGTCGAGCCATCCACTGGCCGCAGTGCCGACAGGCAGTGGCCGCGAGTCCAGCAGGTAGTTGACATAGACGCGGCCTTCGGGCGCTGCTGCGCTCGAGATCTTGGTCTGGAACCAGAGGTACAGCTTGGCCGACGGCGGCAGCCGCAGCGTCGGTGCCCGGTAGCGCAAGTGCACGGTAGCGTTGCGAAGATCCATCGGCCGTCCGGGTGAAGGCACCGTGATCTCACCGTCACTTGACCAGTCGTGGTGATAGGCGAAGGCCACCAGATGCAGATATCCAGCGCCGGGCGCGGCGTGGTTGGGGTCGATCCACCAGGGTGCGCTGGATACCGCGTAGCGATCGCCGGATGGCTCGACCAGCGTCGGCAGCGGCTCGCACTTCGCGGCGTCGCGTTGGGGATCGGTGAGCCATGTCGGCGCCTGCGCCGCGTCAAGTCTGGCTTCGTACACGGTCGCGATGCCCTCGCCCGATCCGCCGCCGCACGCACTCAACAGTGCGGCGCTCAGCAACGCCAGGACGCGGGCCGCTGCGCAGTGCAACAGCGGCCGCTTAACGAGGGCACGCGTGCGTGCAGAGTCAATGCAGGTCAGTCGAGCCATCTTGCCATCAGCATGAGCGTTTCGGGGTGACCGTCGAGCAGGAAGTGCGCCCGCCGTTCCCCTTCGGTTTCGAATCCCGCCTTGGCGAACGCCTTGCGGCTGCCGACGTTGCTCGCGTAGCAGCCGGCGGTGAGCTTGCGCAGGCCGAGTTGGTGCTTCGCGATATTCGCCAGCGCGGCGATGGCGTCGCTGGCCAGACCCTGGCCCCATGCCGAGCGGTCGCCGATCAGGATGCCGATCTCGCCGAGCCCGTGGCGGGCGTCGATCGGCGCCAGCTTGATGTTGCCGACGTGCCGGCCGGCGAGCGCGCTCGACCGGACGCCGAGGAATAGCGTCTGTGGGCTGTCCAGACACCGTTGCACGAACGCGCGCGTGCTGTCCAGCGTGTGCACCACGAACCGGCTCTCGAGGTAGCGGTTGATCAGCGGGTCGTTCAACCAGGCGACGTAGGCCGCATCGACGTGCTGTGGCTTGAGCAGGAACAGGTCGATGCGGTCAGTGCGCCAATGCGCGCTACGTTCGAGCTGCATCAGGTTTCCATGCGAATGGGCACGCCGGCGTTGCGGATGTGGGCCCGGGTCTGCATCGGGTTCTGGTCGCGAAAGCAGAAGAAGGTCCCGGCCGCGACGCCTTCGGCGCCGCCGAGCGCAAAGCCTTCGACGAAGTGCTCGGCGCGCCCGCAGCCGCCGGATAGCACCACCGGCACCGGCACCGCGGCCGCCACCTGCTGGCCGGCCTGCCAGTTCAGCCCGTTGCCGCCGCCGTCGCGATCGGCGTCGCACAGCAGCAACTCTCCGGCGCCGCGGTCGACAGCCTCGCGCGCCCAGGCCAGCAGCTCTCGTCCGGTTGGCAGCGCCGCGTGGTTGTGCATCACCATCCAGCGGTCCAGCGTGTCGCGGCGGAAATCGATCGAGACGACGACGCACTGCGCCCCGTAGCGACCGGCCGCGTCGCCGATCAGCTGTGGCGAGGTGAGCGCCGCTGCGTTGATGCTCACCTTGTCGGCGCCGCGGTTCAGCAGCGTACCGAAGTCCTCGATCGTGCGCACGCCGCCGCCCACGCACAGCGGCATGAAGGTCTCGCCGGCCAGGCGCTCGATGAGGCCGAGCATGACCTCGTCGCCGGCGATGGGTGTGCCGTCGATGTTCAGCACTGTCAGCTCGTCGGCCAGCTGCGCCTCGTAGATCTTCGCCTGTGAAACCGGATCTCCGACGTCCTGGGCATCTGCAAACGACAGCGTCGTTACCAGCACAGGGCGCACGCTGCGCCCCATCGGGCGATGCTTGATCAGCAGCTTGGGGATCAGGCGTTTCTTAAGCATCGCGATCTAGCTCCAGGAAGCTGCGCAGGAACCGCATGCCGGCCGACTGGCTCTTTTCCGGGTGGAACTGCGCCGCTACGAGGTTAGCGCGACGGATCACCGCGCAGAACGTCCGGCCGTGGCTGCAGTGCGCGACGCGATGCGCCGCCGTCGGGGCGTCGTAGGCGTACGAGTGGTCGAAGTAGAAGTCGGCGCTGTCGCCGCCGCGGAACTCGCCGAAGTCCTCTTCGAAGGTCACCGTATTCCAGCCGACGTGCGGGACCCGAATCTGCCGGGAGTCCGTCTCCAGCTTGCGCACGCGGCCTCCACCCCAACCGAGGCCGGTCTGGTGGCCGAGTTCGTCGCTGCTGCTGGCGAGCAACTGCATGCCGACGCAGATGCCGAGCAAGGGGCGGTGATCGACCAACGTCCAGCGCTCGAGATCCGCCAGCAGCCCGCTACAGCGCAGGCGGTTCGCGCAGAATCCGAAGGCGCCAACTCCCGGCAGCACGAGGTGGCTCACGTCGCGCAGATCCTCCGGGGCCGACACCCGGCTCGTCTGAGCACCAAGGTGGTCCAGCGCGTTGACGATCGACTGGATGTTGCCCGCCTGGTAGTCGACGACGCCGACCACCGGGCGCACCGCCGTCGTCATTTCACCGGCGCCGTGGCGTTGCGTCTGGCGCGCCAGCGCGCCAGCAGCTCGTCTGCATCGACGCGGGCCAGCGCGCCGTCGCGGCTCCACCGGTCGAAGTCGCGGGTCCGCTCCCCTTCACGCGTGGCCGCGGGGGCGTGCCGATAGGGCGACACTTGGTGCTCCATCGCGATCTCGAGGAACTCCTCCTCGGTCAGGCCGACGAACTCAAGGAACAGGTCGAGGCTAGGCGGGCGCTTGCCTTCGTACGCCTTGATCATCTGCTCGCCCTGCTCCTTGGTTAGGCGCCCGTTGCGCCGGTCGAGGGCGACCAGGTGGGAGGGTCTGGAGTAGCCACGCTTGACATACTTGATGTAGTCGCGCACCCCTTGCATGTAGCACTCGATCTTCTCGTACTGGTATTGCGGCGGCACGTTCTCGACCTGGTCGCCCTTCCAGCCGAGCTCGGACTGGATCGTCTGCGCCTGCGTCTTGACATCCCAAGGGATGTAGGAGCCGAGGCAGACCGAGCGGTAGTTGAGCGTTCGCAGCTCCTTCAGCGGCGGATACGAATAGGGCTTCAGGTCGCGCTGGTCGACAGTGCCGCCGAGCCGCACGAACATGTCGTCGGCGCTGATGCCGAGGTTCACGTAGCGGTTGAAGCGCTTCTCGTCGACCTCCTCCTTCTGTCCGTAGCTGAAGTAGGCGGTGTACTCGGCCGACGGCTCGCCCCAGAAGATGAGCGGCACCTTCTTCTCGATCGCGATCCACATCGGGTACGAGAAGATGCCTGTGTGACAGTGCCAGCAGAAGTCGCCCTTCTCGAGGAAGGACTGCAGCATCAGCCGCTGCACGACCTTCCAGTTCGGCGTGAAGGTCATGATGTCCACGCCCAGCCGGCGCACCGTGCGCTTGACGTTCTCCTCCAGGTTCGGCCGCAGGAAGCCGTGGTCGAAGCGAACGACCAGAGGTTTTATGCCGTACTGCTTGACCAGGTAGTACAGCGTCCACGTGCTGTCCTTGCCGCCACTAAACGGCACGATGCAGTCGTAGTCGAAGCGGCCGCGGTGCTCCTCCACTAGTGCGTCGAGGGTCTTCTTGTTGGCGGCCCAGTCGATCTTGTCTTTCTTGAACTCGTGCTGACGGCAGATGTTGCACACGCCCGTGGCGTCGAACGAGATGGTCTCGTGCGTCTCGGGCAGACCGCAGCTGATACAGCGCTTCATGGCTTGTCTCCGTTGAATGGCGTGCCCTGGACCGATGGCCCGGTCAGGCCTTCGTTGCGGGCGTGTGGATTGAGTGTCAGCAGCTGCGGATCCGCCGCCAGGATACGCAGCACGTCGTAGAGGTCGAACCGCTGGTCGTGTGCCGCCTGCTCGGCGATGCGTCGCACGACCTCGAGGTCGTCCGGGTAGTCCACGGTCAGTCGCAAGTGCGACAGATCCGCGACCGCACGCACGTTGCATCGCCGCAGTCCGCTGGCCTCGCTGCGCATCCACAGCGTCACGTGCTCGCGTTCGGGGCCCTGCCGCGCATGGCGATCGGCGCGCAGCAGGGCATCGAGGGTGCAGCACTCGACGTCGAAGCCGTCCGGGTACGAGGGTGGATCGATGTTGCTCGCGTAGTCCGCCTGCTGTTCGCGCTGCGCCTGGATCACCAGATCGACGACGGCCGGATCGACCAGCGGGCAGTCCCCGGTTAGGCGCACCACGACGTCGGCGCGGTGCGCGCGTGCCGCGCCGACGAAGCGGCTGAGCACGTCGTCCAGTTCGCCGCGGAACGTCGGCAGCGAAGCCGCAGCCGCAGCCGCTTCCAACGGATCGTCGCTGGCGTGCGTACTGGTCACCACCACGACGTCGTCGAGCAGGCAGGCCCGCTGCGCGCGGCACGCCATGTACACGATCATCGGCTGCCCCTGCAGCGGCTCGATCACCTTGCCGGGGAAGCGCGAGCTCGACATGCGAGCCTGGATGAAGGCGACGGTCCGGCTCATTTCGAAGCCCACAGGCGCGGATCGATGACGCCGAGGTCGGACTCCGCAAGCGCTTCGGCGTGCAGCACCGGCGCCTCGCGCCAGGCGGCGACAATCTCTTCGAACTGGCCCACGTTGTCGACCCCGACGACGCAGTGGCTCGGCCCTGGTACGCCCTTGGCGATACCCAGCGCCCCGACCAGCGGCGTCAGCCCTGCCTCGCGAAGCCAGGCATGCCAGCGCTGCAGCGCTGGCGCGGCCCGCGGCATGCGGCGCGCGCTTTCCGCGAGCGGCATCAGCAGCAGCCCCTGCAGGAACACTGAGCGCATGTGCACCTCGACCCCGGCGGCCGGGCTGGCCTGTCGCAGCCGCTGGTCCAGCGCGTTGCCCGGCAGCTGGGCGAGCGCGACCTGGAAGCAGTCGCGGATTCGCGCCAGCGTCTGCGGCTCGTAGCACGAGACGCCGAGTTTGCAGCCGTGCGTGGCACACCACTCGGCGCCGGCGGTCCAGAGGGCCTGCGCGGCGTCGCCGAGCAGGTCGTCGGCGCGATGGAACATCACGCCGTGCAGTAGGCCACCGAGGTGGCCTGCTGCCTGGTCGAGCGATCGGCGGACCCAGCCTGCGGCATCGGCCGCACGCAACCCGTCCGGCAGCGGAGCCAGCTTGGTGATCACCCGGAACGGTTCATCGCCGGCGAGCGCCGCCAGCCGGGCCTCGATGTCGCCGTACACCGCGGCGGTGTCGAGCATCCGGATGCCGAGCGACGCCGCGCGCGCCAGGATCGTCCGCACTTCGCGTTCGGCCACCGGCGCGGGGCCGTCCGCCAAGCCGTAGCGCAAGCCGAACTGAACCGTGCCCAGAGCGAGTTCCATGGTGCGGCCCGGGCTCAGCGCAGCGCGCCGCGAAGCACGTCGACGACCCGATCCTGCTGCGCGTGCGTCATCGCCGGGAACAACGGCAGCGTGATCGCGCGCGCGTAGTAGCGCTCGGCGGCCGGGAAGTCGCCGCGCTTGAATCCGAGCGACGTGTAGTACGGCTGTGTGTGGATCGGGATGTAGTGCACGTTAGCGCCGATCTGCGCGCGGCGCAGCGCGTCGAACAGCGTGGCGCGGCGGCAGGCGGTGCGTGCGCCATCGACCTCGACCACGTAGAGATGCCACGCTGACACCCGGTCGGGCAAGCGCGCGGGCAGCAGCAAGGGCAGGTCGCGCAGCAGCAGGTCGTAGCGGTCGGCCAGCGCTACGCGCGCTTTGTGCAGCGCGTCGAGCCGCCTAAGCTGCGACCAGCCCAGCGCGGCCTGCAGGTCCGTGAGCCGGTAGTTGTAGCCCAGCAGTTGCTGCTCGTAGACCCATGGGCCATCGGCCTCGCCCAGCAGATCCCGCGGCTCGCGTGTCATGCCGTGCGAGCGCAGCAACCGCAGGCGCTTGGCGAGCGCCGCGTCGCGCGTCGTGACGATGCCACCCTCGGCCGTGGTCACGATCTTGACCGCATGGAAGCTGAAGACCGTGGCGTGGGCGTGGCCGCTGCCCACCGGCTGGCCCTGGTAGCTGGCGCCGGTGGCGTGGGAGGCATCCTCCAGCAGCGCGAAGCCGTACTTGTCGGCCAGCTCGCGCATTTCGCGCAGGTCACATGGCAGACCTGCGAAGTCGACCGGGACAATCACCTGCGGCAACTCGTCGCATTCGGCGGCGCGCTCCAGCTTGCCGCGCAAGGCTGCGACCGACATGCTGCGAGTCACCGGGTCGATGTCGACAAAGTCGACGCTGGCGCCGCAGTAGAGCGCGCAGTTGGCCGACGCGAGGAAGCTGTTCGGCGAGGTCCAGACGCGGCTGCCAGCGGCGACTCCCAGGGCCAGGCAGGCAACGTGCAGGGCGGCCGTCGCGTTGGCGACCGCTACGGCGTGCCTTGCGCCGACGCGGCGCGCGAACGCGTCCTCGAACTGGGCGACCATCGGTCCCTGGGTAAGGTACTCAGAACGCAGCACCGCGGTCACGGCGGCGATGTCGTCGTCGTCGATGTCCTGGCAGCTGTACGGGATGTGCGACATGGCACGCTCAGGCCCGGGCAGTCGCCTCAAACGACTCGATCAGCGTCTTGAGTTGTTCGACAGAGAGGAATTCGCTGTTGCGGCCGCTGTCGTAGGCGAAACCCGGGTTCACGCGCGTCGCGCCCATGCGTTCGCAGTACTCCTCGATCTGGTAGGTGCCCGCGGCCGGCAGAATGGCGAAGTAACGACCCAGGTCGACGGTGTTGAAGCTGTCGCTGGCAGTGATCATCTCCTCATGGATCTTCTCGCCCGGGCGGATGCCAACGATCTCGTGCCGGCACTCGGGGCCGATCGCGCGTGCGACATCGGTGATCCGGTACGACGGAATCTTGGGCACCAGCACTTCGCCACCCCATGCGTGCTCGAGTGCCCAGAGCACCATGTCGACTCCTTCCTGCAGCGAGATGTTGAAGCGCGTCATCCGCGGATCGGTGATCGGCAGCGAGCCGGAGCTGCGCTTCTCCAGGAAGAACGGGATCACCGAGCCGCGGCTGCCCATCACGTTGCCGTAGCGAACCACGCTGAAGCGAACGTCGCGCTTGCCCTTGATGTTGTTGGCGGCGACGAACAGCTTGTCCGAGCACAGCTTGGTGGCGCCGTACAAATTAATAGGGGCGGCGGCTTTGTCGGTGGATAGGGCAACTACCCTCTGGATGTGGCAATCGAGGCAGGCCTCGATGAGGTTCTGCGCTCCGATGATGTTGGTCTTGATGCACTCGAAGGGGTTGTACTCCGCTGCCGGCACCTGCTTGAGCGCAGCCGCATGCACGACATAGTCGACGCCCTCGAGCGCGCGGCGCAAGCGTGCCTCGTCTCGGATGTCGCCGATGAAGTAGCGCAACCCCGGATGCACGCGATCGGAGTACACCTGCGACATCTCGTATTGCTTGAGCTCATCACGCGAATATACGACCAAGCGGCGGATACCCGGGTAGCGCTCGAGCACCGTGCCGACGAATGCCTTGCCGAATGAGCCAGTGCCTCCGGTAATGAGGAGTGCTTTGTCGTTGAGCATGGAGCTTTGGTTGATTCGGACTGCAGAGCCGTGTCGTTTCAGCCACGGGGAGCGTCGAGCTCGTTGCGCAGCATGATGATGGTCCTCTGCAGCGCCTCGAACTCAGCTTCCTTTCTAGACAGGAACGCACGAGTCATGTGCAGCTTCTGGCGAAGGCCTGCCGGTGTCAGGACGTAGGCGTACGCCATCTTGTTGTCGCTGCGCTTGAAGTTGCGTGCCTTTACCAGCCCTTTGTCCAGCAGCGCGTGAAGCACGTAGTGCGTCTTGCCCAGGCTGATGCCGAGCGCCCGCGACAGCTCGCGTTGCGAGAGTTCGGGGCGCGCGGCGAGCAGGCGCAGTGCCTCGAGAGCGCGGGCGTCGTCGGTGGGCGGGATGGGTAGTGGCAAGGGTGCGTTCATAACGTGAACGCAGTGTAGTCGATCGCGCAGCCGGCGCCGCTAAGCTGAGTGCCCGGTCTCAGGCGAAAGTCGCCGCCTGCGCGAACGATGACGCCGTGCGGTCTTTATCGGAGAGCTTGATCGGCGTGCCGGCGTCGGGCCAGGCGATCGCCACCTGCGGATCGTCCCAGCGCACGGCCCGCTCCGCCGCCGGCGCGTAGTAGTCGGTGGTCTTGTAGAGAAAGTCTGCCGTCTCGCTGAGCACCAGAAAGCCGTGTGCAAAGCCCGCAGGGATCCAGAGCTGCCGGCGCTTGCTGGCATCGAGTTCGGTGCCGACCCAGCGGCCGAAGGTCGCGCTGCTGCGCCGCATGTCGACGGCCACGTCGAACACGCGGCCGCTGGCCACTCGCACCAGCTTGCCCTGGGCATGCGGTGGAAGTTGGTAGTGCAAGCCTCGCAGCACGCCCCGCTGCGAGTGAGAGTGGTTGTCCTGCAGGAACTCGACGTGCGTTCCCACTGCCGTGTCGAATGCGCGCTGGTTGAAGCTCTCGAGGAAGAACCCACGCTCGTCGCCGAACACCTTCGGCTCGAGGATCAGCACCTCTGGCAGTGCGCTGCGCGTGATCCGCATTAGTACACTCTTTCGGTCAGCACACGCAGCAAGTACTGACCGTAGCCGCTCTTGGCCAGCGGCCGTGCCAGCGCGTCGAGCTGACTCGCGTCGATCCAGCCGTTGCGGAACGCCACTTCCTCGGGGCAAGCCACCTTGAGGCCCTGGCGTTTCTCGAGCGTGGCGATGAACTGGCTGGCGTCCATCAGGCTGTCGTGCGTGCCGGTGTCGAGCCACGCGTAGCCGCGGCCCATGATCTCCACATCTAGCCGGCCCTGCGCCAGGTAGCGCGCGTTGACCTCCGTGATTTCGAGCTCGCCGCGTGCGCTGGGCTTGATCGATGCCGCGATGTCGCACACCTGCTCGTCGTAGAAGTACAGGCCGGTGACCGCGTAGCTGCTCTTCGGCGACTCGGGCTTTTCTTCGATCGACAGCGCACGCTTGGCGGCGTCGAATTCGACCACGCCGTAGCGCTCGGGGTCGTGCACGTGATAGGCGAACACGGTGGCGCCGGTAGCACGTGCCGTGGCGCCTGCCAGCAGGCGCTGCAGATCGTGGCCGTAGAAGAGGTTGTCGCCGAGCACCAGCGCGCTGGGCCTTCCGCCGACGAAGCCGCGGCCGAGGATGAACGCCTGCGCCAGCCCATCGGGGCTCGGCTGCACGCAGTAGCTGAGGTTCATGCCCCACTGCGCGCCGTCGCCCAGCAGCGCCTGGAAGCGCGGCGTGTCCTGCGGCGTGCTGATCACCAGGATGTCGCGGATGCCCGCCAGCATCAACGTGCTCAGCGGGTAGTACACCATCGGCTTGTCGTACACCGGCAGCAACTGCTTGCTGATGGCCAGCGTCGCCGGGTGCAGCCGCGTGCCGGAGCCGCCGGCGAGGATGATGCCTTTGCGGGTCATCGGTAGGCGTCGGAGGCGCGGCTTATGCTGGCGACCGGGTGCCAGCCGTGTTACGCGGCCACTCGGTCGAACGAGAAGCTGCTGAGTTCGGCGCGCGCGGTCGCGTGCTCCAGCGTAATAGCCAACACCTGGCCTTGGTCATCGAGGTCAAGCAATGTGTTCTCGTCCAGATCGCGCGACTCAGCCACCTTGCCTGGCTTGAGCTCGATGAAGAGCGTGTCGGTGTCCTCGAAGTAGCGGATTCTCATGGCTTGAACCTCCGATCGAAGAAGGCGTTGTGAACGGTCTGGCCGTCTTCGAGCAGTACAACTCTAAGCCAACGTCCTTCGCAGGCGGCGATCTGCGCCCAGCGCCGGATCCGACCATCAGCTTGGCGCTTCTCCACTTGGGGGTGAGCGACAGTGAACTCTATCCAAGCCAAGTGGATCTCGGCGCGGTCGGGGCGCTGGCGCGTGGCATCGAAGTACTTCGTCGTTTTCACGTCTGGTACTGCTACGGCGACGTTTGGTTGGAGTTGGGCGCGACGGTCAATCTACTGGTTTCGAGCAGCATGCGTAGCACGCCAGGCTGCCAAGGCGGCATTGCGAGCCCGAAGGCGCGCCGCAGGCTCTGCGTGTCGAGCCGCGAGTTCAGCGGGCGCCGAGCGGGGGTGGGGTAGGCCGACGACGGCACCGCGACGATCCGCTCCGCAGGCACCCGCATCGGCAGCCCTTGTGCGCGCGCCCATTCGATCACTGTGCGCGCGTAGCCGTGCCAGCTCGTCTCGCCTGCGGCCACGGCGTGGTAGGTGCCGCCCAGCTCCGGCTTCGGCATCGCTGCGCGCAGCGCGTGCGCGGTCACGTCGGCCAGCAGATCGGCGCCGGTGGGCGCGCCGATCTGGTCGTCGACCACGCGCAGCTCGTCGCGCTCGGCGGCCAGCTTGATCATCGTGCGCGCGAAGTTGCCGCCGCGCGCCGCGTAGACCCAGCTCGTGCGCAGGATCAGGTGGCGGCAGCCGCTGGCGCGGATGCGCTGTTCGCCGTCGAGCTTGGTGCGGCCGTAGACGCTCAGCGGGCCAGTCGGGTCGTCTTCCCGCCACGGGCGGGTGCCGCTGCCGTCGAACACGTAGTCGGTGCTGTAGTGCACCAGCCAGGCGCCGATCGACGCGGCTTCGCGCGCCAGCACGCCCGGCGCTTCGGCGTTGAGGGTGCGTGCCCGGTCGGGCTCGCTCTCGGCCTTGTCGACCGCGGTGTGGGCGGCGGCGTTCACGATCACCGCCGGCCGCGCGGCACGCACGGTGGCGGCCAACTCCTGCGGGCGGCTGAAGTCGGCAGCGAAGTCCTTGCTGTCGAAATCCAGCGCCACCACTTCGCCCAGCGGCGCCAGCGCTCGCTGCAGTTCCCAGCCCACCTGGCCGTTGCAGCCGAAGAGCAGGATCTTCATGGCTTCTGCTTGCCGTATTGGCGCTCGATCCACTCGCGGTAGCTGCCCGACTGCACGTGCGCCACCCAATCCGCGTGGTCGAGGGTCCACTGCACCGTCTTGCGGATGCCGGTGTCGAACGTCTCGGCCGGCCGCCAGCCGAGCTCGCGCTCGATCTTGCGCGCGTCGATCGCATAGCGCCGGTCGTGGCCCGGCCGGTCGGCCACGTAGGTGATCAGCCGTGCGTGCGGGCCGGCGGCATCGGGCCGCAACTCGTCGAGCAACGCGCACACCGTCTGCACGATCTGCCGGTTGGGCATCTCATTGCAGCCGCCGATGTTGTACGTCTCGCCGACGCGGCCGCGCGCCAGCACGGTGCGGATGCCGCTGCAATGATCTCGCACGTACAGCCAGTCGCGCACGTTCATGCCGTCGCCATAGATCGGCAAGGGCTTGCCGGCCAGCGCGTTGACGATCATCAGCGGGATCAGTTTCTCCGGGAACTGATAGGGCCCATAGTTGTTGGAGCAGTTGGTGGTGAGCACCGGCAGACCGTAGGTATGGTGCCAGGCGCGCACCAGATGATCGCTTGCCGCCTTGCTCGCCGCATACGGGCTGTTCGGTTGGTACGGGTGCGCCTCGGTGAACGCCGCCGCCGCGGGCGCGAGACTGCCGTACACCTCGTCGGTGCTCACGTGCAGGAACCGGAAGCTCTCGCGCTCGCTGCCCGCGAGCGTCTGCCAATGGGCGCGTGCCGCCTCGAGCAGATGGAACGTGCCTTCGATGTTGGTGCGCACGAAGGCGGCCGGCCCGTGGATGCTGCGATCGACGTGGCTCTCGGCGGCGAAGTGCACCACCGCGCGCGGGCGGTGCTCGCTCAGCAGCCAGTCGAGCAGCGGCCGGTCGCAAATGTCGCCGCGCACGAAGCGGTGGCGCGCGTCGCCCTCGAGCGCCGCCAGGTTCTCCAGGTTGCCGGCGTAGGTGAGGGCGTCGAGGTTGACGATCGGCTCGTCGCTCTGCGCGAGCCAGTCGAGCACGAAGTTGCTGCCGATGAAGCCGGCGCCGCCGGTCACGAGCACGGTCATGCGCGCACGCTTTCTCAGCCCGGCGCGGCGGCGCCTGGCGTCCCTCGCTGCGACTGCCGCAGCCGCCACGAGTGGCGCATGACCACGAACATCACCAGCAGCACGCCCACGGCGAGCGTCGTCACGATGGCCGTCAGCGCCCGCTTGGGCTTGCTCTTCTTCTCTGGCGGCGTTGCCGGGTCCACCACCTGGATCAGCGCACCTTCGCGGCTCTCGTCGACGCGGGCCAGCTCGTACTGCCTGGCGAACAGGTCGAACAAGGTCTCCTGGTACTTGAACTCGCGGTACTTGCTCACGTAGTCGGGCCCGCCGCTGACGTTGGTGGCCTGTTCCAGCCGGCCGAGCTGCGCGCGCAGTGCGGCGAGCGCCGCCTGCTGCTGCCGCACCTCGGGCGTGTCGTCGGCCAGCGTGCCGCGCATCGTCTGCAGCCTCACTTCGGCGGCAGTGACCTCCGCGCGCAGCTTGGCGTAGCCTTCGGCGGCCGCCTTCGGCTCGGCCTTGATCGCGCCCTGGCTGAAGCCGCTCGCCGCTAGCGCCTGCTGGGCGGCGATCAGCTTGTCCTTGGTCTGCTGCAACTGGTGCTCGAAGAAGACCCGGCGCTGCTGCGCTTCGGTGACGGCGATGGTGTCGGTCAGGCGCCGAAGTTCGTTGACGTACTGGTTGGCCATCGCGGCGGCGCGCTGCGGGCTGTGGTCGTCGACCTCGACGGTGATCAGGCCGTCCTTCTTGCCGATGGTCATGCGCACGTTCTTGGCAAGTTCCTTGCGAGCCTCGAACCGGTACTCCTCGTCGTATTCCTGCATCAGCCCGAACTGCTCGATGATGCGGTCCGACACCGTCACGCTCTGCATCAGCGCCACGTACTGGTCCGCGGGCGTGCGGATCGCGCCGGCCGCGCCCACCAGCCCGGCCAGCGGGCCGAGCTGGGCCAGCGCCGACGTCGCCGCGCTGTGCTGCTGCGGTGGCAGAAAGACGGTGGTCGCCGTGAACGTGGGCTTGATCAGGTAGGTGATGCCGATCGCCACCACGCCGGCCGCCAGCGGCGCCACGATCAGCAGCTTCAGGTGCTGGCCGAGCAACGACATCAGCTCGAACAGATCCATGCCTTCGTCGTCGTCGACGGCGTGTTGCGCGTCGAGGTCGACCAGCGGCGCTTCGTTGCGCATCACCAGTTCCTGATCGCCGTCAGCCCGGCAATGCCGAGGCCGAACTGGTACAGGATCTGCGTCCAGTCCTTCGCGTTCTGCACGAACGTGGTCTTGTCCAGCTCTTCGGGCACGAACACGGTGTCGCCTGGCACGGCCGGCACGCCGGCGAGATCCTGCTTGCCGGCGAACCAGCCCTTGCCCTGCGGGCTCGCCACCACGCTGCCGTTGGCGCGCACCACGAACACGCTGCCCTGGTCGGCGCCCTTGGTGGGGCCGCCGGCGAGGTTGAGGTAGTCGTCGATGCTGCGGCTGCCGCTGTACAGGTAGCTGCCGGCGTTGAACACGCTGCCGAACACACCCACCGTGGTGGGTTGCGGCGGGATGTACAGGCGGTCGCCGTCTTCGAGCGCCAGCTCGGGCAGCGCGGTGCTGTCGGGGCGAAGCTGCAGCACCACGCGGCCGCTCGGCTTGATGGCGCGCAGGCGTTCGATCAGCCGCGTGGTGCTGGCGGCGCGCGCCGTTTGCGCTGCCGCCTCGTCGGCGGTGGCCGTGCGTTGCGTCGACGTGGCCTTCGCCAGGTCGGTCTCGAGGTCGCGCAGCGCGCGCTCGTAGTTCTCCTGCTGCGTGATGCGCACGCTCTCGCGGCTGAACTCGGTGCCGAACACGTAGGCCGCCGGCGTCACGCCGCCGGCGGCGCGCAGCGCGTCGGCGATCGTCGACTGCGGCGGCAGCACGAACTCGCCGGGGCGCGCCACCTCGCCCTCGACGCGAACGCGCTTGTTCTGGCGCTGCACCGGCAGCGCCACCGCGGTGCTGTTGAAGGCGCGCAGCACGTCGCCGGTGCGCAGCGGCGTGGTCTGGCCCTGCGGCAGCTCGATCTGGGTGATGCGCACCGTGTTGCGGTCGTCGAGGCGCTCGATCGCCAGCCGCGACGTGTCGGCCACGGTGGAGAAGCCGCCGGCCATCTGCAGCAGGTCGGCAATGGTCTCCCCGGTCTTCATCTCGAAGATCGCCGGCATGTTGACGCTGCCGATCAGCGCCACCTGCGGCCCCACCGGGCCGATGTAGATCACGTCTTCGGCCTGCAGCACGCGGTCGGCCGAGCGGTCGCCCTTGAGCAGCAGGTCGTACAGGTCGACGCTGGTCACGACCTCCTTGCCGCGGCGAAGCTGCACGTTGCGAAAGCTCCCCGCCGCCGACGGGCCGCCCGAGCGGATCAGCGCGCTGACCACGGTCGACAGGCTGCTCACCGTCATGCTGCCGGGGCGTACGACGTAGCCCGCCACGTAGACGCGGATGCCGCGCAATTGACCGATCGCGGTGCTCAGCTCGAAGTTCTTGAACACCAGGCTGACGCGCCGACGGATGACCTCGTCGAGGTCGGACACCTTGACGCCCGACACCGCGATCGCGCCGACGCGCGGCACCGCGATGCGGCCCGAGCGGTCGACCACCAGCCGCAGGTTGGCATCGACCGAGCCCCACAGCGTGAGCAGGATCTCGTCGCCCGGGGCCACGACGTAGTCGGGCGGCACCTGGGGGTTGAAGTCCTGCGGTTCGATCGCCGGTGCCTGCGGCACGGCCGCTGTGGCCGCTGCCGTCGACGGCGCAGGCGCGCCGCCTGGGGTCGGCGCGGCGGTGGCTACATTGGCCGCCGGCACCGCGGTGAGCATCTGGATGCCTGTCACCAGGTTGGCGCCGAAGCGGCGGATCGGCGCCTCCGGCGGCGTGTTGGCGAGCTGGTTGACGTAGATCTCGAACTCGCCCGGCACGTACCGAGGCGGGGCGCCCGCGAGCGGTTGCGCAGCGGGAACGTACACGGTGCCCCCTCCGCCCTGGCCCGGCGCGCTGCGAAGTTGATAAGGCCCCGTCGTGCCGAGCACGGGATCCTGCATCTGCGGAATCGGCGTGCCGCCGGTCACCTGCGCAACGGCCGCGGCGGCCAGGCACGCGCACGCCAGTGCGACCACCGCCAGGCGGCATCTGTGTGCGAATGAAATCAAGCGTTGCATCGATGTCGGCATCTCGGCGCGAGCTGCGCCCCTGACAAACCGGCCGACTCAGGCGCTCGCAGTGCGCGAGCCGCCCACCTGCCGTGGACCGCGCGATTCTATCCAGGCGGGTTCTCAGGGTTCGCGGTGCCCAGCGGGGCCGATCGCGAACCTACAATCGCCGCCCCATGTCGATTTTGCTTGCGGCCTTCGTGGCGTCGCTGCTGGTGACGTTGTGGGCCGTGCGCAGCGGGCGGCGCTCCAGCCGCGCGCACGACAGCGACCTCAGCGGGCCGCAGAAGTTTCACGTGCGGCCGGTGCCGCGAATCGGCGGCATCGGCATCGTGGCGGGCGTGCTCGCGGGCGCGCTGGCGATGCGGTGGCAGCAGCCAATGGCCGGCACACTCGCGCTGTGGCTGCTGGCCTGCGGCCTGCCGTGTTTTGCGGCCGGACTGGCGGAGGACCTCACCAAGCACATCAGTCCGCGCCGGCGCCTGTTCTTCACGGCGGTGTCGGCGGCGCTGGCGGTGTGGGCGCTGCAGTCGGTGATCACGTACACGGCGATCCCGGGGCTCGACTGGGTGGTGTCGATGCCGCTCGGCGCAGCGCTGGTCACCGTGTTCGTGGTCACCGGTGTGGCCAACTCGGTCAACATCATCGATGGCTTCAACGGCCTGGCGTCGATGTGCGCGATGCTGATGCTCGGCGCGCTGGCGTACGTGGCGTTCCAGGTCGGCGATCACGCGGTGATGTGGCTGGCGCTGGCGGGCATCGGCGCGCTGCTCGGCTTTTTCATCTGGAATTACCCGGCGGGGCTGGTGTTCCTCGGCGACGGCGGGGCGTACTTCGTCGGCTTCTACATGGCCGAGGTGGCGATCCTGCTGCTGCACCGCAACCCGCAGGTGTCGCCGATGTTCCCGCTGCTCGCCTGCATTTACCCGGTGTTCGAGACGCTCTTTTCGATGTACCGCCGCCGCGTGCTGCAGGATCGCTCGCCCGGCGTGCCCGATGGCATTCACCTGCACTCATTGATCTACCGCCGCGTCGTGCGTTGGGCTGCGGGAGCCAGCCTGGCCAAGAGCTTGACGCGGCGCAACTCGAAGACCTCGCCGTATCTGTGGCTGCTGTGCATGTGCGCCGTGGTGCCGGCGGTGCTGTTCTGGGACAACACGGCGGTGCTGGCGTCGTTCATCGTGGTGTTCAGCGTCGGCTACACGGTGCTGTACTGGCGGATCGTGCGCTTCCGTGCGCCGCGCTGGATGGTCATCCACAGCCGGCCGGGCGAGCTCACCGGGCCGGAGATCACGGGTCAGGGATAATCCCAATCCGATGACCGACGAAGTACACCCCGACTTACCCGCCCCCGCGCCCGCCCGCTTCGACACCCTCGCGCTCGACCCCAAGCTGTTGCGCGCCGTGGCCGACCAGGGCTACGAGACGATGACGCCGATCCAGGCCAAGGCGATCCCGATCGTGCTCGCGGGGCGCGACGTGATGGGCGCCGCGCAGACCGGCACCGGCAAGACCGCCGCCTTCTCGCTGCCGCTGCTGCAGAAGATGCTGCGGCACGAGAACGCGTCGATGTCGCCGGCGCGGCACCCGGTGCGCGCGCTGGTGCTGGCGCCCACGCGCGAGCTGGCCGACCAGGTGGCGGCCAACGTCAAGGCCTATGCCCAGCACACGCTGTTGCGCTCGACGGTGGTGTTCGGCGGCATCGACATCAAGCCGCAGGCAGCCGAGCTGAAGGCCGGCGTCGAGGTGCTGATCGCCACGCCCGGTCGGCTGCTCGACCACATCGAGGGGCGCAACTGCGTGCTCAACCAGGTCGAGTACGTGGTGCTCGACGAGGCCGACCGCATGCTCGACATCGGCTTCCTGCCCGATCTGCAGCGCATCCTGTCGTATCTGCCGCAGCAGCGGCAGACGCTGCTGTTCTCGGCCACCTTTTCACCGGAGATCCGCCGTCTGGCGCAAAGCTACCTGCAAGACCCGGTCACCGTCGAAGTCGCGCAGCGCAACGCCACGGCCTCCACCGTCGAACAGCACTTCTTCAGCGTCGCCGATGACGACAAGCGGCGCGCGGTGCGCCAGATGCTGCGCCAGCGCGAGCTGTCGCAGGCGCTGGTGTTCGTGAACTCCAAGCTCGGTGCCGCCAGGCTGGCGCGCGCGTTCGAGCGCGATGGCCTGAAGACCACCGCACTGCACGGCGACAAGTCGCAAGACGAGCGGCTCAAGGCGCTCGATGCCTTCAAGCGCGGCGAGGTGCAGTTGCTGGTGGCCACCGACGTCGCCGCGCGCGGCCTCGACATCGTCGACCTGCCGGCGGTGTTCAACTACGACGTGCCGTTCAACGCCGAGGACTACGTGCACCGCATCGGCCGCACCGGACGCGCCGGCCAGTCGGGGCTTTCAGTCACCTTGGCCACACGCGACGACTCGCGCATGGTCGGCGACATCGAGCGCCTGATCAAGAAGAAGATCGAGATCGAGCCGTTCGAGTTCGACGACGAGCGCCCACGCCGTCCGCCGCGCCGCTCGCGCGACGACGATGACGATCGGCGCAGCGACCGATTCGCCCAACGGGGCGACGAGCGCAGTGCCCAGCGCGCGCCGGCCGACCCGCTGTTCGATCGGCCCTACGAGCCCAGCGGCAGCGGCACGCCGGCGTGGGAGGTGTCGCAGCCGGCACCGCTGAACCCGCGGCGCACGGTGTCGGCCAATATCAAGCCGCGCCGCAAGGTGGCCTCGCTGCTCGGTGGCAGCCGCGGCTGAAGTTGCATCGCGGCGCGAGGCGCCGTGGCGCGCATTGTTCTGGCTCGCCGTGGTGGCCGGCGTGGTGCTCGCACTGTGGCCGCAGCCGAACCCGCCGCGACCGTGGTTCGCGGGTGCCGACAAGGTGGAGCACGGGTTGTCGTTTGCGGTCCTGGTGTGGCTCGGCGTGCGCGGCGGCTACCGGCGCACGGTGACGCTGCTGGCGGGTTTGCTGCTGCTCGGCGGCGCGATCGAGGTGGCGCAGAGCTTCACGGCCACCCGAACGGCCGAGTGGCTCGACTGGTTCGCCGATGCTGCAGGCATCGCGCTGGGCGCCGCCGTCGTGCGATTCGAGGTGCGCCGGCGCGCGAGCCGCTCACCCGGCCTGGAACAGGAACACGGCCGGTAGCCGCGCAGAGATCGCCGGCGGCGCCTGGCGCCACTGGCTCACGCGCTGCATGCGGCACCAGCCGTCGGGCCAGCCGAGCGCGCAGGCGACGCACAGCCGCGTCGTCGGCGCCAGGTGCTGCAGCAGCGACTGCAGCAGCGCCGGGTTGCGGTAGGGCGCCTCGATCGCGATCTGGGTCTGCATCTGTCGCCGCGAGCTGGCTTCCAGCTCGCGGATTCGCGCCGCGCGGGTGGCGCCGTCGATCGGCAGGTAGCCGACGAACGCGAACTGCTGCCCGTTCAGCCCGCTCGCGGCCAGCGCGAGCATCAATGCGCTCGCGCCCGGCAGGGGCTCGATCGCGAGCCCCTGCACATGCGCCAGCGCGACCAGCGTGGCGCCCGGGTCGGCGACCGCCGGCAGGCCGGCCTCGGACAGCAGGCCGATGTCGTGTCCGGTCAGTGCGGGTTCGAGCAGCGAGGCCCAGGCGCGCTCGGTGCCGCCCGGCGTCTCGCCACCCTTGCCCTTGGCAGGGCGCGGCAGTTCGCGAATCGACAGCGACTGCAGTGGCGCGGCCAGCGGCACTTCGGCCGCAATGCGCTTGATGAAGGCGCGCGCCGTCTTGGCGTCCTCGACCACCCAATGCGTCAGCGCGGCGGCGCGCTCGATCACCGCGTGCGGCAGCACGCGGTTCAGAGGCATGGGCTGCGGCGCACCGAAATCGAGCCCGTTGGGCACCAGCACCAGGGTGCCCCTGCGTGGGCTCGCGGCCGTCATGGCGTGCCCAGCGGGTCGAGGCCGGCGGCGCGCAGCATCGCGCTGGTGCGGATCAGCGGCAGGCCGACCAGCGCGGTCGGGTCGTCGGACTCGATGGCCTCGGCCAGCACGATGCCCAGCGTCTCGCACTTGGCGCTGCCGGCGCAGTCGTACGGCTGCTCCAGTCGCAGATAGCGCTCGATCTCGTCGTCGCCGAGTTGACGAAAGCGCACGGTGACGGTCACCGTCTGCTGCCGTTCGAAGCCATCGCAGGCGCGCACCACCGCCACCGCGGTGTGAAAGCGCACCGCGCGGCCGCGCATCGCGCGCAACTGCTGCGTCGCGCGTTCGTGGCTGCCGGGCTTGCCGAGCGCCCGGCCATCGAGTTCGGCCACCTGATCCGAGCCGATCACCGTGGCCTGCGGTTCGCGCGCAGCGACGTCACGGGCCTTGGCCAGGGCGAGCCGTTGTGCCAGCGCGGCCGGGGCTTCGTCGGGCGCGGCGGCCTCGTCGACCTGCGGGGCCATCACGGCGAAGGGCAGGCGCAGCCGCTCGAGCAGTTCGCGCCGGTAGCGCGAGGTCGACGCCAGGATCAATTGCGGTGCGCCGTCCATGCGCGAATTGTCCCATCGCGCGCGGCTTACACTGGGCCGATGGCGGCGCGCAGCCTCGACCCGACCCGGCTCGACGTGGCCGCACTGGCCGCCGAAGGCGCGAGCCTGAGCGGGCAGTGGCCGGCGGCGCAACTCGAACGCTGGCACGCGCTGCAGGCGCCGCCGCCGGGGTTCGCGCTGGAGCCGGTGCGCTGGCAGGTGCGCGGCGAGCAGCGCCGCGTGGTCGGTGGCCCGCCGCAGACCTGG
>JAJVIL010000039.1 GCA_022072045.1 Burkholderiaceae bacterium
CGGCTGCAGCGGCACTTCCTGCGCGGCAAGGGCGGCAACGCCGGCCGCATCCGCGTGCGGCCGGCGCTCGCGCGGCGCGTGCACTTTCGCACGCTGAACCTCGCCGACCCGCACTGGCCGCCCGGTGCGCCGTTCGACATCGTGTTCTGCCGCAACGTGATGATCTACTTCGACGCCGCCACCCAGCACGCGGTGCTGCAGCGGATGCACGCGGCGCTGGCCCCGGGCGGGCTGTTGTACGCCGGCCATTCGGGGGGCTTCACGCAGGCACGCCAATGGTTCCGCCTGCGCGGAAAGACGATCTACGTGAAGGTCTGAGCATGTCGCCGCCCGCCGCCGCGCCATCGCCCGCGCCGCCGCCGACGTCGCGGCTCGGGCAACTGCGCACCGCCCGGCGCGCGCCGGGCGAGGCGTCGTTCTTCTACTGGGACGCCAATTTCGGCCGCGACGCCGTGCGCGTGATGCCCGGCGAGCACTTCGTCTCGGACCAGGACATGCTGATCGTCACCACACTCGGCTCTTGCATCGCGGCGTGCCTGTGGGATCGCGAGCGCCGCATCGGCGGCATGAACCACTTCATGCTGCCCGATGGCGACGGCGGCCGCTACGGCTCGTACGCGATGGAACTGCTGATCAACAACCTGCTCGCGCGCGGTGCGTCGCGCTCGTCGCTCGAAGCCAAGGTGTTCGGCGGCGGCGCGGTGATTCCGGCGATGGCCAGTCTCAACGTGGGCGAGCGCAACACGCAGTTCGTGCTCGACTACCTGCAGCTCGAGCGCATTCCCGTGGTCAGCAAGGACGTGCTCGACCGTTGCGCGCGCAAGGTCTGCCTGCTGGCATCCAGCGGCAAGGCGCTGGTCAAGCGGCTGACGCCGTCCGACCCGGCCGCGCTCGCGGCGCAGGAGCGTGCCGCCGCCGAGCGGGCGGCGCCGCAGGCCGCCCGCGGCGGGTCGGTAGACCTGTTCTGAGCCCATGGACACCCGGGCCCCGATCCGCGTGGTGGTGGTCGACGACTCGGCGCTGGTGCGCAGGCTGCTGGCCGATCTGATCGACCGCGAGAGCGACATGCAATGCGTCGGCACGGCGGCCGACCCGCTGGCCGCGCGCGAACTGATCCGCGCCGTCGCGCCGGACGTGATCACGCTCGACGTCGAGATGCCGCGCATGGACGGCATCGACTTCCTGGCGCGCCTGATGCGACTGCGGCCGACGCCGGTGGTGATGGTCAGCACGCTCACCGAGCGTGGTGCCGACGTCACTTTGCGCGCACTGGAGCTCGGTGCGGTGGACTTCGTGGCCAAGCCGCGCATCGGCGTGGCCGATGGTCTGCAGCGGCTGGCCGAAGACATCACCGGCAAGATCCGCGTCGCCGCGCGTGCGCAGGTACGCCGGCTGGAGCGCGCCGTATCGGGCGGGCAGGCGGCGCAGGTGGCGCCGTTGGGCTTGCTGTCGACCGAGAAGCTCATCTTCATCGGCGCCTCGACCGGCGGCACCGAGGCGACCAAGGCGGTGCTGATGCAACTGCCGCCGGATTGCCCGGCGGTGCTGATCACGCAACACATGCCCGCGGGCTTCACCACAAGCTATGCCAGGCGGCTCGACTCGCTGTGCCGCCTGCGCGTCAAGGAGGCCGACGACGGCGAGCGCCTGCTGCCCGGCCACGCCTATCTCGCCCCCGGCGGGCGCCACCTGGCGGTGCGGCGCAGCGGCACCGACTATCTGGCCCAGGTGCGCGACGACGAGCCGGTGAACCGCCACAAGCCATCGGTGGAGGTGCTGTTCGAGTCGGCCGCACGGGTGGTGGGCCCCAACGCGCTGGCGGTGATGCTCACCGGCATGGGCGCCGACGGCGCCCAGGCGATGCGCCGGATGCGCGAGGCCGGCAGCTACAACATCTGCCAGGACGAGGCGAGTTGCGTCGTCTTCGGCATGCCGCGCGAGGCGATCGCCCACGGTGCGGCACACGCGGTGCTGCCGCTCACGCGCATCGCCGCCGCGCTGATCGAGCGCCTCGGGCGCAACGCCGGCCCGATCCATCGCCTCTGAGCGTGGTCGGCCGCGCCGACGCGCTCCCCCGGGCGCGGAACAGGCTGCGCCCCTGGCCGCCGGCGCCGCCACGGCATTCAGCGCTTCGGCAGGAAGATCTGCTGCAGGTCGGACAGGAAGTCGAAGCCGCGTGCGCTCGGGCGCACCCACGAAGCGTCGCGCTCGATGAGGCCGCGCGCCTGCGCCTGCCGCAACCCGGGCTCGACCATCGACGGCGGCAAGCCCGTGCGCTCGACGAACAGGTTGCCCGCAAAGCCCTCGCGCAGCCGCAGCGCGTTGAGCATGAATTCGAACGCCAGCGCGTCGCGCGCCACCTCGTGCTCGTTGCTGAGCGCAGCGCCTTGCAGCGCGCGCGCCATGTACGTCGTCGGCTCGCGCCAGCGCTGCTGGCGCACCACGCGGTGCGGAAAGCTCAGCTTGCTGTGCGCACCGGCGCCGATGCCGAGGTAGTCGCCGAACTGCCAGTAGTTCAGGTTGTGCACGCACTCGCGGCCCGGCCGCGCGAAGGCCGACACCTCGTAGCGGGCCAGACCGGCGCGCGCGGTGCGCTCGACGATGGCGTCGAGCATCTCGCTGGCCAGGTCGTCGTCGGGCCGCGGTGGCGGGTCGAGCGCGAAGCGGGTGTTGGGCTCGATCGTCAGGTGGTACACGCTGAGGTGCGGCGGCTCGAAGGCGAGCGCGGCGTCGAGGTCGGCGTGCAGTTGCTGCAGGCTCTGGCCGGGCAGCGCGTACATCAGGTCGAGGTTGAAGCGATCGAACGCCTCGCGCGCTTCGTGTACCGCCGCGCGCGCCTGCGCGGCATCGTGCACGCGGCCGATGCGCGCCAGCAGCGCGTCGTCGAAGCTCTGCACGCCGATCGACAGCCGGTTGACGCCGGCCTGCGCGAAGGCGCGAAAGCGCTCGCGCTCGAAGGTGCCCGGGTTGGCCTCGAGCGTCACCTCGCACGCCGGCTCCAGCGGCAGCAACGCGCGCACCTGCGACAGCAGCGCATCGATGCCTTCGGGCGAAAACAGGCTCGGCGTGCCGCCGCCGATGAATACGCTGACGATCGGCCGGCCCCACACCAGCGGCAGCGCGGCCTCGAGGTCGGCGCGCAGCGCCTGCAGGTAGCGCGCCTCGGGCAGCGCCGAGGGCGGTCCGGGCCGCCCCAAGCCGGACGCTCCCCCGTGGGGAGACGACGCCGAAGGCGTCGAGGGGGTCTGGATCTCGTGCGAGTTGAAGTCGCAGTAGGGGCACTTGGCCAGGCACCACGGCAGATGCACGTACAGCGCCAGCGGCGGCAGCGCCGCCAGGTGCAGCACCCCGGGCCGCAGGTGGTGCTCGACGGTGGCCGCGCGCGGGGCGGTCGCGTCGCCACCCGCTGACCCGGAAGCCCCGGTGGCTAGCGGGCGTCGCTCGCCTGCGGGTGAGCGCTCAGCCAAGGCGCCACACCTCCTGCATCAGCACGCGCATCCGGGCGGCGGCCAGCGCACGGTGACTGATCTCGTTCTTCGCCGCGGCGCCGAGTTCGGCCACGCTGCAGCCGTGGCTCGGCACGAGCACCACCGGGTCGTAGCCGAAGCCGCCGTTGCCGCGCGGCGCGTGCAGCAGCTCGAGTTCCCAGCGGCCCGAGGCGATCAACGGCTCGGGGTCGCGCGCGTGGCGCAGTGCGACCAGCGTGCTGACGAAGCGCGCGTGCCGGTCGGTCACACCGGCCATGCGCTGCAGCAGCAGCGCGGTGTTGGCGGCGTCCTGCCGCGCACGGCGTTGCTCGCGATCGCCGCCTTCGGCAACCGCGGGGGCGTAGTGCGCGGAGGCCACCCCCGGCTCGCCGCCGAGCGCATCGACGCACAAACCCGAGTCGTCGGCGATCGCCGGCCCCTGCGCCAGCGCGGCGGCATGCCGCGCCTTGGCCAGCGCATTCTCGACGAAGGTGCCGTGCGGCTCTTCGGCCTCGGCGATCTGCAGCGCGGGCTGCGGCAACAGCTGCACCGGCAGCCCGCTCAGCAGCGCCTGCAGTTCGATCAGCTTCTTGGCGTTGTGCGACGCCAGCACCAGCTTCATCCGAGCGCCACCGAACCCACCCTCCCCGGGTGCGCGCACGCGGCATGCGAGGCAGCGGCTCGGCTCACGCGCGCAGGCCCAGCGCGGCGCGCTGCGCCGCGAGCAGCTCGCCGATGCCCTTGCCGGCCAACGCCAGCAGGCGGTCCATCTCGGGGCGCGAGAAGCTCTGGCCTTCGGCGGTGCCCTGCACCTCGACGAAGCCGCCGGCACCGGTCATCACCACGTTCATGTCGGTGTCGCAGGCGAAGTCTTCCGCGTACTCCAGGTCGAGCAGCGGCGTACCCTGCACGAGACCCACCGACACCGCGGCCACCTGGTTGCGCAGCGGCGATGCGGCGATCTTGCGGTGCTCGAGCAGCCAGCCCACCGCATCGTGCGCGGCGACGTAAGCCCCGGTGATCGCGGCGGTGCGCGTGCCGCCGTCGGCCTGCAGCACGTCGCAGTCGAGCACGATCGTTCGTTCGCCGAGCGCGGCCAGATCGAACACGCAGCGCAGCGCGCGGCCGATCAGGCGCTGGATCTCCTGCGTGCGGCCGCTTTGCTTGCCGCGCGCGGCCTCGCGGTCGCCGCGCGTGTGCGTGGCGCGCGGCAGCATGCCGTACTCGGCGGTGACCCAGCCTTCGCCGCTGCCGCGCTTGTGCGGCGGCACCTTCTCGTCGACCGACGCGGTGCACAGCACCCTGGTCTGGCCGAAGCACACCAGCACCGAGCCTTCGGCGTGGCAGGTGTAGCCGCGTTCGATCTGCACCGGCCGCAGCGCGTCGGCCGCACGCCCCTGGCTGCGGAGGTAGGTCATTGGCGCCCGGCCGCCCGAAGCCGATGACGCGCCCCCTCGGGGGGCCGCGAACGCAGTGAGCTTGGGGGTCTCATGACGCCATTTTCATCGAAGGCGCGCCGCAGCGCCGTCGACGCGAGCTATGGCTTCTTCTGCGACGAGCGCTTGATCGCTTCGTTGATCTCTTTGATCGAGCGCTCGATCTCGGCCTCGTCGAGTTCGTCGACGGGCTGCTCGCCGATCAGGCTGGCCTGGATGGTCGAGGCGAACACCTCTTCGCCGAGCGCCTGCGTCTGCACCTCGGCGGCGCCGTCGGCGTCTTCGGCGGCCTCCCACTCGGCGGTGAGCACGGTGACGTTGTCGCTCTTGGCGCCGCCGGTGCGCAGCGCGAGTTCGACCAGTTCGGGCACCGCGTCGGAGATCGGCCGCGCCGCCAGGTGCTCGGTGATCACCGCATCGCTGACGCTGCCCCACAGGCCGTCGGAGCACAGCAGCACGCGGTCGTGCGGCTGCAGCAGCAGCGGCCCGGCGGTGTCGACCACCGGCTTGCCGGGCGAGCCGAGGCAGGTGAACAGCACGTTGCGGTTGAAGCGTTCGCCCACCGGCACCACCTGCGACAGCGTCTCCTGCAGCTCGGAGTACGAATGGTCGCGCGTGCGCGCGATCAGCTTGTCGCCGCGCACGAAGTACAGGCGCGAGTCGCCGCAGTGCGCCCAGTAGGCCGCATTGCCCTGCATCAGGCACGCCACCACGGTGGTGCGCGGCGTGTCGATCAGCGCCTTCTCGGTGGCATAACGCAGCAGCTGGTGGTGACCAGCGATGATCGCCTCGTGCAGGAAGCGCAGCGGCTCGGCCAGCGTGGGCTTGGCGTCGCGCTGGAACAGGGCGGCCAGCGTCTGCAGCGCGATCTGCGAGGCGACTTCGCCCTCGGGGTGCCCGCCCATGCCGTCGGCCAGCGCGAACAGCCCCGCGTCGCGCGTGTAGCAGTAGCCCATGCGGTCTTCGTTCTTCTCGCGGCCGCCTTTGCGGCTGACCTGGTAGACGGAAAAGCGCATGTTCGCCCGGCGTTCTTGTGGTCAGCGCGGACCGGCCGAGCGCCGGGCCGCTCCCGAGCCGGCCGGCGCCCCACGGGCTACGCAGCGGCCCGGCACGGGGCCGGGGGGCAGGAGCGAAGCGACGTGCGGGCTCACGGTTTGGCGCCGGTCTTGAGGTTCTCGAGCTGCAGCTTCAGCCGTTCGCCGAAGCTGAGCTTGGTGTAGCGGCGCTCGGTTTCGCGCGCCAGCTCCTTCTGCAGCGCGAACACGCTTTGCGGGCGCGACAGCGGATCGAGCGACATGCACCACTCGGTCACTTCGATCAGGTTGTCGGAGTACACGTTGCGCAGCCGCGAGAGGCTGAGCGCGAGACGGTCTTTGTCGATGCGCTGCGGCGCGTCGTTGGGCGGGTAGCCCTGCATGCAGGCGTAGATGCACGCGCCGATCGCGTAGATGTCGGTCCACGGGCCCAGCGTGCCGTCGCGGCGGTACATCTCGGGCGCGGCGAAGCCGGGTGTGTACATCGGGCGGATGAAGTTGCCCTCCTTGCTCAGCACCTCGCGCGCGGCGCCGAAGTCGAGCATCACCGCCTTGTTGTCGTTGGTGATGAAGATGTTGGCCGGCTTGATGTCGAGGTGCAGCATCTTGTGCTGGTGCACGATGCGCAAGCCGCGCAGGATCTCGTCGAACAGCGAGCGGATCGTCGACTCGCGGAACACCTTGTCGCGCTTCAGGTCGCGCGCGGTGACGATGAAGTCCTGCAGGGTGTCGCCCTGCAGGTAGTTCATCACCATGTAGACGGTTTCGTTCTCGCGGAAGAAGTTCAGCACCGAGACCACGCTCGGGTGCGAGATCTGCGCCAGCGAGCGCCCTTCTTCGAAGAAGCTCTTCAGGCCCAGGCGGTACAGCGGCTGCTTCTCGGGCTTGACGCGCGGCGTCAGTTCGCCCGGCGAACGCTCGGCCAGCGAGGCCGGCAGGTATTCCTTGATCGCCACCAGGTGGCGGCTTTCGTCTTCGGCCAGATAGACGACGCCGAAGCCGCCGGCTGCCAACTTCTTCACTACCTGATAGCCGCCAACCACGGTGCCGGCCGGCAACGGCGCTGGTTTCGGCTTTGACATAATTTGAGTTTTGGCGGCGCGACAGGGCGATGGCAGTCTACAGCATGACCGGTTTCGCGAGCGCCCACGCGAGCCCGCCTGCGCACTCGCAAGACAGCACGAGTTCACGCGCCGGCGTCACGGTGGAGTTGCGTTCCGTCAACGGCCGCTTCCTCGACCTGTCGCTGCGGCTGCCCGACGAATTGCGCAGCCTCGAGCCGGCACTGCGCGAGATCGTCGGCGCCGCCGTGCGACGCGGCAAGATCGAGTTGCGCGTGGTCACACATCGCGACAGCGATGCGGGGCCCCCGGTGCCTGCGCCCGAGCAGTTGAGCCGCCTCGCTCGGCTGGAATCGAGCGTGCAAACTTGGCTTCCCGCCGCGCGCCCGTTGAGCGTGGCCGAGGTGCTGCAGTGGAGCCGGAGCGCAGGCGCCGACGAAGACGTGCAGGCGTGCGCGCTGCAGGCCGCGCGCGATTGCGCGGCCGGACTGCGCGAGGCGCGCGGCCGCGAAGGCGAGCGCCTTGTCGCGGGGATGCTCGAGCGGGTGCGGCAGCTGCGCGCGCTGGCCGCGCAGGCCAAGCCGCTGGTGCCCGCGCTCGTGCAGCGCCAGCAGCAGCGCTTCATCGAGCGATTCAACGACGCGCTCGCCGCCGCCGGGGCTGCCGATACCGAGTCGCCGCGCGAACGCGCGCTCAGCGAGGCCGCGGCGTTCGCGCTGCGCATCGACGTCGCCGAGGAGCTGGCTCGGCTCGAAGCCCACCTCGACGAGATCGAACGCCTGCTGAATGCCGGCGGTGAGATCGGCAAGCGGCTCGACTTCCTGATCCAGGAACTGCACCGCGAGGCCAACACGCTGGGCTCGAAGTCGGCGACGCTCGAGCTGACCACCATTGCGGTGGACATGAAGGTGCTGATCGAGCAACTGCGCGAGCAGGTGCAGAACATCGAGTAGGGTTTCGGGGGTCCATGGCGATCCCGCGAACGTGCTCAACCTGTTATGTCGTAAGGTCTTTTTGTCCCAGGCCGTCCCGGGGCGTTGCAGCCAAGCGCGCGCCTTTTGTGGGGGTTACTGTGGGGGTTTCGGGGTCCACGCGAGCGAGCTTGCGCGGCAAGAGCGGCTGCAGATCGAGCGAGGCATCGACGTCGCTGCGGCCAAGCAAGCCGACAAGGCACTCGCGCTCGACGCGCCGACCGTGGATCGGCTCGCGGACATCTGGCTGGCGCGCTACATCGAACCCCGCTACAAGCACCCGGAGGTCGTTGCGCGTGTGCTGCGGCGGCACGTCCGACCGGTCCGGGGCAAGCTTGCGCCGCCCGACGTTCAGCCGGCACACATCGATCATGTGTTGACCCGCATCGTTGCCGACGGCGCACCCACGGTCGCCAACGACGCGCTGCGTCATCTGAGCTTCATGTTCCGGATGGCCGTGCGCAACCAATGGTCGAGCGGAACCCCGCCGCGGACTTCGAGCTTCTCGACGCTGGCGGCGAGGAGCGCGCGCGCGAACGATGGTTGACGCTCGAAGAGCTGGCACGCCTGGCCAGGACGATGCGCGAGACCCCGAACTTCGGACGCGAGAACGAGCTTTCCGTGTGGCTGCTGCTCGCGCTCTGTGTTCGCAAGATGGAGCTGTTGTCGGCGCGCTGGGATGCCTTCCATCTCGAAGAGGGCATCTGGACGCTTGCGAAGGACGACACGAAGACCAGGTCATCGATCCGCATTCCGCTGTCGGCGCCAGTGATCGCGTGGCTCGAGGAAGCGAGGGTACTGTCATTCGGTCGGCCCTACGTCTTCCCTGCAAGACGCCTGATCCATCGGCGCAACGGGGAGCAGCGCCGCAACCGCTACGACCATGTCAGCCCGGACACACTGAACGTACCTCTCAAGCGATTGCATGAGCTCGACATCGAGCATTTCACCGTGCACGATATGCGACGTACCGCAAGAACACACCTCGCGGGGCTCGGTATCGACCGACGTGCGCGCGATTGGCGGCGCGACCAGCGCCGCGGCGCTGCGCGCCTTCTGCGCCGAGCGCGTGGCCGACTACGAGGTGCCCGAGACCTGGGCCATAGGCACCGGGCCGCTGCCGCGCAACCTGAACGGCAAGATCATGAAACGCGTGCTGCGCCAGCGGCTGGCGCCGGCGCTGATCTGACGCGCGACCGCGATGAAGACTTTCCGCGCCAGGCAGCAGTCGATCGTGTTCGCGATCTTCGTCGCGCTGGCGCTCGGCTTCGCGGTGTTCCTGCCCGGGTTCGCGAAGGTCCAGAACCTACTGACCCTGGTGCAGAACGTCGCCATCCTGGGCATCCTGGAGCTGGGCATGGCGCTGGTCGTGATCGGTCGCGGCATCGACATCTCGATGATCGCGGCGCTTGCCGTGCCGTCGGGACTGCTGCTGCAGATGGTCGCCGACGGCATGCCGCTGGCCAGCTCGGCACCGCTGGCGCTCGCGTTCGGCCTCGCCAACGGCTGACTCGTCGCCCACGCCGAAGTGCCGTCGCTGTTCACGACGCTGGCCACGGGGCTGCCGACGCGCCCCATCGTCGTCCTCGAGTACGTGCTCGCGGCGCTGATCGGCGCCTTCGCCGGCATCGTCATGGCGGCCCGGTCAACAGCATGCCCACGCGCATCTACAACTCGACACTGATCTACGACGTCGTGCTGGTGATCGTGCTCGGCGGCATCGGCCTGTCGGGCGGTCGCGGCGGCGTGCTCAACGTCGTCGGTACGCTGCTGATCGGCACCATGCTCAACGGCATGACGATCCTGGGCGATCGCCCCGCCATCGGCCGGCCGTGTCGGCTCACGCGGCAAGCCAGCGCGCGGCCACGGGCATCAGAACCGGGACGACGATCGCCGTGAAGACACCGTTGAGCCCCATGCCGAGGCCGGCGAACGCGCCCGCGTCCTCGCTGACCTGGAACGCGCGCGCGGTGCCTATGCCGTGCGACGCGATGCCGAGTGCAAATCCCCGCACCTCGGGCTCCGCGATGCGCAGCAGGTCCAGGATGGAGCCGGCGAACACGGCCCCGAACACGCCCGTGGCGATGACGAGCACGGCGGTCAGCGACGGGATGCCGCCGATCTCGACCGCGACCGCCATCGCGATCGGCGTCGTCGCCGACTTCGGAGCCAGCGACGCGATCGTCTGCGGCGAGGCATCCAGCAACGCGGCGATGCCGACCGCCGATGCGATCGCCGTCACCGACCCCGCGATCAGGCCGCCCAGGAGCGGCAGTGCGGCGCGCCGCAGCTTCGGCCACTGCCGGTACAGTGGCAGCGCAAGCGCGACGGTCGCCGGGCCGAGCAGGAAATGGACGAACTGCGCACCTTCGAAGTACGTGGCATAGGGCGTGCCCGTGATCTGGAGCAGCGCGACGAGCAGCGCCACGGCGATCAGCACCGGGTTCGCGAGCGGACTGAAGCGCGTCCTTGCGTAGATGCCCAGGGCGGCCTGGTAGGCCAGGAGCGTGACGGTCAGTCCGAGCAGCGGCGTCGCCGCCAGATAGACCCAGATGGCATTGAGATTCGGCATCGGCGGCATGGCTTCGTCCTAGCGGGCGGCCGGCTCGCGGCGGCGGCGCAGCAGCGCGCGCGTCACCCATGCGCTGACCGCGATCGCAAGCGTCGTGCTGACGGCAATGGACACGACCACCGCGAGTGCATTGCCGCGAATCGTGCCGGCGGAGACCATGATGCCTACGCCCGCCGGAACGAACAGCAGCGACAGGTGGCGCAGCAGCTCGAGCGCGGTGGGTTCCATCGCGTCGGCAACCCGAGGCCGCACGCTGACGAGAAGGAACAACAGCAGCATCCCGATCACCGGGCCGGGCACCGGCAGCCGCAGCACATAGGCAACGCCTTCTCCGAGGCATTGGAACAACAGCAATGTAGCGAGCGCTCGAAGCATGATCCCGTCTCCCGTGACGATCCGCCGTGGTGGCCTTGAGATGTTGCGTCGCTGCGCGCCGGCCGCGCGGTTGCGCAGTGTTCGCCGGACCCGATCCGGCGCGGGCGTTGCGCTGGCGGCGGCCAAGCGGCATGGCCGTGCCTCGAACCTGAATCCGGTAGTTGACCGCTTCCCGTCCTCGCGAGCGCCGCATGAATGCCGAGCTCTCGGGCCCTGAGGACGTTCACCCATTGGCTTATCGCGCTATGCGCCCGCCAGCTGACGTTCCCCCGGAAGGCGGACAGTTTTGAACTAGAGGGTGGCCGCTTCCTTGGGTTGCCCTGACCGCATTGTGGCGAACTCGCTCGGGGTCAGGTGCAGAACATCGAGTAGCCTTTCGGGGAGGCCGCGGCGCTCCCGACCCGTTGTGCCGTAAGGTCTTCTTGTCCCACACCGTCCCGGACGTTGCGGCCAAGCGCGCGCCTCTTGTGCACCGCACCCGCGGTGCCCTGCTCACGCGCGAGGTCACGCGAGAGGTCGGCCCCCATCCACCGGGATGACAGCCCCTGTGGTGGAGGAGAGTCGAGTCGCTGCCACGACCGCCTCGGCGACATGCCGGGGCGTCGCAAGCGACTTCAACGGCGTCCTCGCCACCTGCTCGTTGCGCCACTGCTCGTCGAGATTGGCGATGAACTCTGTGTCCACCAGTCCCGGCGCAACCGCCAACACGCGGATCGTGGGCGCCAGTGCGCGTGCCAGTGACTTGGTCATGTTGTCCAGCGCAGCCTTGGAGGCACAGTAGATGACGTTGCTGCCGTTGGCCGTCACCGACGCGATTGAAGAGATGTTGACGACGACGGCGTGCTCCGACTTCCTGAGCAGGGGCAGCATCGCACGGACCACGGCGAACGGACCGCGAACGTTGGTGGCCAGGATCTCGTCGATCAGCTTGTCGTCCAGCCCATCCAGGTCCGAGTGAGCGACGAAGCGGGTCATGCCGGCGCAGTTCACGACGATGTCGACACGCGCGAAGCGCTGCTCGATATTTCGATGGAGCTCCTCGAGACTGCGGCTGCTTGTCACCTGCGCCTGCGCCGCCATGTGTCCGCCGGCGACTTCGGGCAGAGCGCCGGCAAGGCTTCGGGCAGCGTCGCCGGACCGGTTGTAGCCGACGATGACGTTGGCGCCGGCCTCGGCAAGGGCCACGCAGATGGCCTTGCCGATGCCGCCAGCTCCCCCGGTAACCAGGGCGACCCGCTTGTCGAGACCCGACAGCATGCCGCTGCCCTCAGACCTTCTCGGCGAGCCGCCGGACCCGGATGTCGGCCTGTTCCTTGTGACCGGGCAGGTGCTCCAGCGCGCACAGCCGCGAGCAGTACTCGCCGATCATCACGGAAGCCTTGTCGGTCAAGACGCGTTGATACGTGTGCGTCTTGATGAACTTGCCGGCCCACAGCCCGCCGGTGTAGCGGCCCGCGCGCATCGTCGGCAGCGTGTGGTTGGTGCCGATCACCTTGTCCCCGTACGACACGTTGGTGCGGGGTCCGAGGAACAGGGCGCCGTAGCTGCGCATGTTGCGCAGGAACCAGTCCGGATCCTTGGTCATCACCTGCACGTGCTCGGAGGCGATGCGGTCCGACTCCTGCAGCATCTCCTCGTCGGTGTCGCACAGGATGATCTCGCCGTAGTCGGCCCAGGACTGCGCCGCCACCGCTCTCGTGTCGAGGCGCGCGAGCACGGTTTCGATTGCAGCCGGCAGTTCATCGGCGATCTTCTTGCTGGTCGTCAGGCAGACGGCCGGAGAAGTGGGGCCGTGCTCGGCCTGACCGAGCAGGTCGACCGCGACCAGCTCCGCATCGACCGTGTCGTCGCAGATGACCATGGTCTCGGTGGGACCGGCGAGCAGGTCGATGCCCACGCGCCCGAACAGCTGGCGCTTGGCTTCGGCCACGTACGCATTGCCGGGCCCGACGAGCATGTCCACCGGGTCCATGCTCTCGGTACCGATGGCCATCGCCGCGATCGCCTGCACGCCGCCCAGCGCATAGATCTCGTCGGCCCCGCCCAACGCCATGGCAGCCACGATCTCGTTGGACGGCTTGCCGTCGAACGGCGGCGCGCAGGCAACCACCCGATCCACCCCCGCCACCTTGGCGGTGAGGACGCTCATGTGGGCCGAGGCGATCAGCGGGTACTTGCCGCCGGGGACGTAGCAGCCGACCGACTTCATCGGAATGTTGCGGTGACCGAGCACGACGCCGGGCAGCGTTTCGATCTCCACATCACGCAGGGTCGCGAGCTGGATCTGCGCGAAGCGGCGGATCTGCGCCTGGGCGAACTCGATGTCCGCGCGGGCCTGGGGCGTGAGCGAGTCGATGCACGACTGGATCTGCGCCTGGCTCAGGCGAAACGACTTCGGATCCCACTTGTCGAACTTCTGCGAGTACTCGCGAACGGCCGCCTCTCCCCGCTTCTCGATGTCGGCGATGATGGCCTGGACGGTCGCTTGCACTTGGGTACCTGCGTCGAGCTTGGCCTGCGGGGCCTTGCCCTTCTTGATCTGACGAATCATGACTGCTCCTGTCTAGATAAGAGATTCGATGCGCGGGCCGGGTGGCACAAGAGCACTCCGGCGGCCGCGGTTGCGCTGTGCTACTTGATGGCCATCGGGTTGATCGGCGAACCGACGGCGCGCGTGATCGGCAGCGGCGGGGCGACGAACATGAACTCGTAGACCCGGTCCTTGGCGCAGTCCTCGGCAAGGTCCTTCAGGAAGAAGATCTCCCCCATCGTGATGCCGATCTTCGGGATGACCACCCAGTGCCAGGGCTGGGTGCACTCGTCGGTCTCGTTGGGGCGGACCTCGCAGCCCCAGGTATCGGTGCAGATCGCCGCGATCTCCTGCTTGTGGATCCACTCGGCGGTCCCGAAGGAGAGGCCCGGGGCAGCGCCCCCGGCGTAGCCACCCCACTCGCCGTTGACGAGGCAACGCTCCATGTGTCCCGTTCGGACGATGACGAAGTCGCCGCGGCGGATCTCGACACCCTGCGCCTTGGCCGTGGCCTCCAGATCGGCGATCGTGATCGCTTCGCCGTCATCGAGCGAACTGCGGTCCAGGTGGCGCGCTACGTCGAGCAGGACCCCGCGGCCGACCATGCGGTCCTTGACCTTCTCGATGCCGTTCTTCTGCGCCCCGTTGGTATCGACCAGCCTGGCGTCGTAGCCGTTCCACATCTTGTCGTCGAAGAAGATGTGGCCCAGCGCATCCCACTGCGTGCCGCACTGCAGCGGCATCGACACCGCGTCGTCGGCAAAGCGCAGCCCGCCCGCGTCCTGGTTGCCGGCTACGGCGTCGGTGCCGGTCGCCAGCATCACGTGGATGGGGTTGTAGCGGTTGCCCCACAGGCCCTTCTGCGGCCCGTTGCGGTCGAAGTTCAGGCCCAGCGAAAAGACCCGGCCTCGCTTCACCAAGCCGGAGGCCGCGACGACCTCTTGCGGCCCGATGAAGTTGAGCGTCCCTGCCTCATCGTCAGGGCCCCATCGCCCCCAGTTGCTGCACCGCTCGGCGACCTCTCGCAGATGAGCGAGAGTGAACTTGTCTTCATCGTACCGCTTGGTCATGTGCGTCTCCTTGAGGGCGTTCAACACGTATGAGGGTCGAGACTGATGCCGGCCGCGAGGGGAAAGCCTGTCGTGGAAGGACCGCGTCGAGCTCCTGGCGACTCCAGATCATTCTGTGCAGGTGGCGGTAGGCCGGCTGGGCTCTGCCCGGTGTGTGATGAGCAGATGCTCATTTATAGGTCTGGCGTCGCTGCTTGTCAATGCCCGTCGAGACCTACAATGCGTTCATGAGAACCCAAAGTTCCTTCGGACGCACATGCCCACAGTGAAGCGCGCGACGACGAGCCCGTCGACCAAGCGCAAGCGGGAATCTATGCCCGCCGCAATTGCGGCCACTCAACCCGTCAGGCGACGTCTCCCCCCCGCGGAGCGCAAGATGCTGATCGTCGAAGCGGCGATCGCGTACTTCGCCGAGGTGGGCTTCGAGGGCCAGACACGGAATCTGTCGACGAGGTTGGGGGTCACGAACGCCTTGCTGTTCAGGTACTTCCCTACCAAGGAAGAACTGGTGGAGCAGGTCTACCAGCATGTCTACCTCAGGCGCTGGGCCAACGAGTGGGAAGACGCGCTCAAAGACCGGTCCGTCCCGCTGGAGGCGCGCCTGCGCAGGTTCTACAAGAGCTACCTGTCGGTCATCTACTCCCATGACTGGATCCGCATCTTCTTCTTCGCCGGCCTGCGCGGGGTGAACATCAGCGAGCGCTATCTCAGCCGTCTGAACAGCCGCATCGTGCTGCCGATCTGCGCGGAGGTCCGGCATGCCTATGGTCTCCCCTCGCCCGAGAAGGTGCCCATCGCAACGGTGGAATCAGACGCCGCCTGGGGCCTGCAAGGCCAGATCCTGTACATCGGAATCCGGCGCTTCATCTACAACCAGAACATCGCCGACCCTGAGCGGATCGTGGATGCCGCTGTCGACGTGTTTCTTTCCGGGATCGGCCGTGTCGCTACCGCAGCTTCTGTGCGCCGCGGACGAGGAGCGTTGGGCGACGCGAGCCCACCGAGCGTGCATGCGGCGTGACTGCGTGTCAGGGCCAAGCGAACAGCGGCGACCTGTTGTCAGGGCATGCCTACGGACGACTGCAGGCCAGTGACGCAGCGGCGACCGGGCGACCGACGAGGCGGATCACCGCCCGCCTTGGGAAGGACTGCAAGCCCCGCCTGATCCGGCGCATGGACCGCTGCCCCGGCGGGCCCGCCCATCGAGAAAGTGCCCCATCCTCGCCTTGCCTGGCCCGAAAGGCTTGCGGCGAGTCCCCGGAAAGTCGAAGTCCGGTCGGTGCGTGGCCAAGCCTGTCATCGAACCTGTCCGGTTGCTCAGGTTTTCCATGATGTTATTATTGAGCGTCTGCTCAATACTGCCCGGGAACCTTGAACAGCTCGACCGCCGGTGACCCCGTGAGCCTGGTGCTGAATCACTTCTCGATCCGAACGCCGGACCTGGCGGCCTGCGAGCGCTTCTACTGTCGGGCCCTGGGCATGCGCGTCGGACCGCGGCCGCCTTTCCCCTTTCCCGGCCTCTGGCTGTACCCGGAAGGTCTGAACGACTACGCGCAGGCTTCGGTGCACATCATCGGCGTCGACCGCGACGATCCCGAAGGCCTGAAGCAGTACCTGGGCGAGCGCGACGAGGCCGGGCTGCGCGGCAACGGCTGCGTCGATCACCTGGCGTTCTTCGCCACCGGACTCGCGGCGATGCGCGCGCGGTTGGCCGCGATGGGCATTGCCGCGCGCGAACGCGCCGTGCCGCTGCTCGGCCTGCACCAGCTGTTCGTCGACGACCCGAACGGCGTCGTCGTCGAGCTGAACTTCCCGGCCACCGAGGCCGCTGCGTAAGTTGGAAGCTTGCGCCCTGTCAACCCGAAGGAGAACACCCCCATGAGCACCGAGCCCCTGAGCCCCCGTCGCCGCCAGCTGATCGTCGGCGGCATGGCCGTCGCGGCCGCGCCCGCGCTGTTCAACATCGCCCGTGCCCAGACCGGGCCTATCAAGATCGGCTTTCCGGTTCCACTCACCGGCCCCTATTCCACCGAGGCGCAGGATCAGGTGCGCGCCGCCGAGCTGGCCGTGAAGGAGTGGAACGACTCCGGCGGTTTCAACGGTGGCAAGTGCGAGCTGCTGGTGCGCGACACCAAGCTCAACCCCGGCGAGGCCGCGACGCGGACCCTCGAGCTGATCGAGAAGGACAAGGCGAACTTCATCGTCGGCTCGCTGTCGGCCTCGACGCAGCTGGCGATCAACGCGGTCGCGCGCGACCGCAAGGTCATCTTCAACTCGATCAGCCAGTCCGACGCGATCAACGAGGTGAAAGACTCGAGTCTGTACACCTTCCACGAGGCGCTGGTCCCGCACCTCACCGCCGGCGCGGTCGGCCGCTACTATTTCCCGAAGGTTGGCGGCAACAAGGGCGTGGTCTATCTGACCGCCGACTACGCCTACGGCCACGAGATGGTGCGCGGCTTCGAGCGCGCCGGCAAGGCGTTCGGCATGAAGACGCTGGCCGACATCCGCCATCCGATTGGCGCCGCCGACTACTCGGCCTTCCTGCCGCGCATCCAGGCCCTGAAGCCCGAACTGCTGGTGATGTGCAACTTCGGTCGCGACCTCCTCAACTCGGTCAAGCAGGCGACCGACTTCGGCATCAAGCAGAACACGAAGATCATCACTCCGGTGCTGCTCTTCACGGCGCGGCTGGCCGGCGGCGCCGAGCCGTTCGAGGGCGTCGGCGGCGGCACCTCGTACTACTGGGGCATCGAGGACAGGGTGCCTTCGGCCAAGGCCTTCAACGACAAGTTCCGCAAGGCCTACAACGGCGCGGTGCCTGGCGACTACGGTTCGCTCGGCTACGCCGGTGTGAGGAGCATCCTGCAAGCGGTGCTGAACGCGAAGTCGGTCGAGTCGTCGGCGGTGTCGACCGCGCTGAGCCAGCTCAAGTACGACTGGTACAAGGGGCCGCAGTTCTACCGCAAGTGCGACCACCAGTCGGTGCAGTCGGTGATCATCGTCGAGAGCAAGAGCACGGGCATGAAGGACAAGAACGACGTGTTCAACGTGGTGCACATCGAGCCGGCAAACGAGAACAACCTGCGCACCTGCGAAGAACTGGGCTACAAGGTCAGCTGAACGTCACGGTCGTCGCATGGAGATCACTCCTTCGCTGCTGGCGCTGCAGCTTTTCACCGGCGTCGCACTCGGCGCGATATATGCGCTGCTGGCGATCGGGCTGTCGCTGATCTTCGGCATGCTGACGGTGGTGAACTTCGCGCACGGCGCGTTCTTCATGGTGGGCGCGTTCCTCGGCGTGTACTTCACCGGCCTGACCGGCAGCTTCTGGCTCGGGCTGGTGATCGCGCCGCTGGTGGTCGGGGCGGTCGGGCTGGTGGTCGAACGCTTCCTCGTGCGGCCGCTGTACGGCCGCGGCATCGACTATCCGCTGCTGCTCACCTACGGGCTGTCGTATGTGCTGATGGAGGCCATCCGCGTACTGTTCGGCATCGAAGGCGTGCCCACTTCGACGCCGCCGGCGCTGCGCGGTGCGGTCGACCTCGGCTTCGGCTACTTCCCGCTGTACCGGCTGTTCCTGATCGGCGCCACCGCGGTGGTCGTGGCGGCGCTGTGGCTGTTCCTGGAGAAGACACGCTACGGCCTGATCGTCCGCGCCGGCAGCCGCGACGGCGACATCTGCCGCGTCTTGGGCGTGGACATCTCGCGTGTCTGGCTGATGGTGTTCGGCATCGGCTGCGCCATCGCCGGACTGTCGGGTGTGCTGGCCGCGCCGACGCGTGCCGTAAATCCGGAGATGGGCGTGCACGTGCTGGCGGAGAGCTTCGTCGTCACGGTCGTCGGCGGCATGGGCTCGCTGGTGGGCGCTGTGGTGGCCGGCTTGCTGGTTGGAGTCGTGTTCGCGATGACCTCGCTGTTTGCACCGGACCTGGCCGATCTGTCGATCTTCGTGCTGATGGCGCTGGTGCTCCTGCTCAGACCACAGGGCATGTTCGGCAAGGCGGGGCTGCTCGGATGAGTGCGATTGCCTTGATCCGGCGCCATCGCGTCGCTGCGGTACTGCTGTTCCTGCTGGTGTTTCCGCTGCTTCTGCCCTACCACGCGCTGGCGGTCAACATTCTCATTTTCGGCCTCTTCGCGGTCGGCTTCAACCTGCTGTTCGGCTACACGGGGCTGCTCAGCTTCGGTCATGCCGCCTTCCTGGGCGTGGGCAGCTACCTGACCGGCATCGCAATGGTCCACCTGGGTTGGCATTGGCTGCCGGCGCTGGGTCTGGGCGTTGCCGCGGCCGTGGTGGCGGGCCTGATGATCGGCTGGCTGGCCATCCGCACGCGCGGCATCTACTTCGCGATGGTGACGCTGGCGCTGGCGCAGGTCGTCTACTACGCTTTCTACAAGGCAGAACGCTGGACCGGCGGCGAGAACGGCCTGCGCGGCATCGAGGTGCCGGCCATCGAGATCGGGCCGTGGACGCTGAATTTCCTCGATCCGGTGACCAAGTACTACGTCATCCTCGTCTTCGTGGCCGCGGCGCTGTGGTTCGTCTCGCGCGTGCTGGCGTCGCCGTTCGGTGCCGTCATCGAGGCCGTGCGCGAGAACGAGCAGCGGGCGTCGGCCTGCGGCTACGACGTGGCGCGCACCAAGCTGCTGGTGTTCGTGATCTCGGCGGGCATCTGCGGGCTGGCGGGTGCGCTGCGCGCGCTGCACCTGAGCGTCGTGCCGATTGAAAGCCTGCACTACTTCCAGTCGGGCCAGGCGGTCATGATGTGCCTGCTGGGCGGCATGGGCACCTTCTTCGGGCCCTTTGTCGGCGCCGCGGTGTTCCTGACGCTGGAAGACGTGGTCACGACGCTCACGCGCCACTGGATGGCAGTGGTGGGCGCTGTGTTCATGTTCTTCGTGCTGTACTTCCCGGCCGGCATCTGGGGCACGTTGATCAATCGGCTGGACCGCGGGGCACGTGCATGAATGCGGCTGGTGCCATCCTCGAAGTCGAAGGCGTCAGCAAGCACTTCGGCCGCTTTATCGCGCTGAACAATGTCTCGGCCCGCTTTCAGCCGAACAAGCTGAGCGCGATCATCGGCCCCAATGGCGCGGGCAAGAGCACCTTCTTCAATGTCGTCAGCGGCGCTTTTGCACCCACGGCGGGGCGGCTGAAATTCAAGGGCCGCGACATCACCGGCCTGAAGCAGCATGAGTTCGCGCGCATCGGCATCGCCAAGAGCTTCCAGGTCACCAACGTCTTCAAGCAGCTCAGCGCGCACGAGAACGTGCGAGTGGCGGTGCAGATGCGCCACGCGCGCTATCAACTGCTCGGCCCGCGCGCGGCGATGCGGGACGTGACCGAGCGTGCCGACCAACTGCTGCTGCGGGTAGGCCTGGCCGGCTTGCGCGACCGACCTGCCGCCGACCTGGCGCATGGTCAGCAGCGCGCGCTGGAAGTGGCCATGGCACTGGCGGCGGAGCCCGAGCTGTTGCTGATGGACGAGCCCACCGCGGGCATGTCGCCCGAGGAGACGGTGGTGATGATGGACCTGATCACTGCACTCTCGCAGGAACGCTCGGTCATCATCGTCGAGCACAAGATGAAGCTGGTGATGGGCATCTGCGAACGGCTCCTGGTGCTGCACCATGGCGAGTTTCTGGCCGAGGGCACGCCCGAGGAGATCAAGGCCAACGCCGACGTGCGGCGTGTTTACCTGGGGCAGGGCTGATGCTCGAAGTCAACGGACTCGATGCCTGGTACGACCACAGCCACGTCGTGCAGGGCCTGCACTTCGAAGTGCGTACGGGCGAGATCGTCACGCTGATGGGCCGCAACGGCGCAGGCAAGACGAGCACGCTGCGCGCCATCATGGGGTTGATGGGCAAGCGCAGCGGGCAGGTGCGCTTCAATGGTCACGAGATCCTGGCCCAACCTGCGCAGACGCGCTACTACCTGGGGCTTGCCTACGTGCCGGAGGAAAGGCGCATCGTGCCCGGGCTGACGGTGCGCGAGAACCTCCGGCTGGGGTTGATCGCGGGCAAGGAGCGCCACACCGAACGCGAGCGCATCGACGAGATCGCCAAGACCTTCCCGCGTCTGGCCGAGCGCATGGAACAGGACGGCACCTCGATGAGCGGGGGCGAACAGCAGATGCTGGCGATCGCCCGCGCGATGATGGCGCGGCCACGCATGATCCTGCTGGACGAACCCTCCGAGGGCATCATGCCGGTGCTGGTCGACGAGATGTTCGAGCTGTTCCGCCGACTGAAGGCGCAAGGCACGACCCTTCTGCTGGTGGAACAGAACGTCGAGCGCGCGCTGAGTATCAGCGACCGCGCCTACATCCTCGACCAGGGAGTCTTGGTCCACACCGGCACCGGGGCCGACCTGCTGGCCGACCGCGAGATCCAGGACAAGTACTGCGCGGTGTAGCGGCGTGCTGTTTCCGTCGCCTGTGTGCACGAAGGCACGAAGCCACGACAGGCACTTGACGCTCCACTCGACGTTCAGGCGCAAGAGATCGATTAGGGGCGCGGCCAGCGGCGATCCTCGCGGATCAGGCCCGAACGCAGCACGAAGGCAGCTCTACGACGCCCGTGCGGCGTTGTCGCGAATACCGTCGGCGAACCTGTCGAACAGCGCCTCGGGCAGGTCGTGCCCCATGCCGGGCACGATGTCGCACTGCGCGCCGCCGATGCGGCGCACGAGGTCGAGGCCGCAGGGCACCGGCACGAGCGGGTCGGCATCGCCGTGGATCACGCGCGTCGGCGCGCCGATGCGCGGCAGCAGTGGCGAGCGGTCGCCGTCGGCGACGATGGCCAGCAGCTGGCGCGCGGTGCCGGCGGGCCGGTACGCGCGGCGCACGCTGGCCAGCATGCGCGCGCGCATCACCCCGGGGTCCGCCGGGTACGCCGGGCTGCCGATCAGCTCGAAGACGCGCTGCAGGTGCGCCGCCACCGCCTCGTCGCCGCGGCCTCGCGGCCGCGACAGCAGCGCCCACTGCACGTGCCATTGCGCCCTGGGCAGGCCGCGCGCGCCGGAAGTGGTCATCATCAGCGTCAGGCTCTTCACGCGCTGGCGGTGCGCGCTGGCCAGGTGCTGCGCGATCATGCCGCCCATCGATGCGCCGCACACGTGCACGCGTTGCAGGTTCAGCGCGTCGAGCACGCCCAGCGCGTCGCCGGCCATGTCACCGAGCAGGTAGGGGCTCGTCACCGGCAGGTGCGCCGCATGGCGCAGTGCGGCCCACAGCAGGTTGGGCACACCGGCGGCGTCGAAGCCCTGGCTCAGGCCGGCGTCTCGGTTGTCGATGCGGATGACGCGGAAGCCGCGCGCGATCAGCCGCTGCACGAGTGCTTCGGGCCACGCCGTCAGCTGCATGCCCAGCCCCATGACCATCAGCAGCGGCTCCGCGCCGGGCGGGCCCTGGTCGTCGACCTCGATCGCGATGCCGCGCGCGCTCACCTGCACCGACGCGGCTCCTTTGGCGTGCGCGCCGAGCGCACCGCGCGGCCCACCGGCGCCGCCGGCGCCTGCTCGTCGGCGCGCTGCTCGTCGGGCGACGGCAACGCGAGCAGATCGTCGAACGCGGTCTCCACCGCCTGCGCGAACGACTTGGCGTCGGGCATCGCCGCGGCATCGGCCATGATGCCGAAGTCGAGCGCGCCGGCGTAGCTCTGCACCGTGATGTTGAGCGCCACGCCGTGGACGACGATCGACGTCGGATAGTTGGCCAGCATGCGCGCACCCGCCAGGTACAGCGGCACCGCCGGCCCCGGCACGTTCGAGATCGTGACGTTGGCCACCTGCGGGATGCGGTCGGCCACCTTCGCGCGCCCGTACAGCGTCGCGGCCGCCTCCATCAGCCAGGGCAGGCCGAGCGACGGGAAGTCGGTCGGCAGGATGCTCTTCACGCTGCCGAGCGTCGACTTCATCGACGCGCTCGCACGACGGATGTGCGCCAGCCGCTTCATCGGATCGGCAATGTGCGTGCCCAGGCTGATCAGGCTCATCGACGCCTGGTTGGAGGCGGTGGCATCGCCGGGCTTGCGCAGCGAGATCGGCACCGCGGCGATCAGGCTCTTCTTCGGCAGCGCGCGCTTCCCGCCGAGGTAGCGGCGCATGGCGGTGGACACCACCATCAGCACCATGTCGTTGATCGTCGCGTCGTGCGCCTTGCCGACGGCCTTCAGTTCGGGCAGCGGCAGCGACACCGCGGCGAACGCGCGCCCGGCGGTGACAGAGACATTGAATGGCGTCTTCGGCGCCAGCGTGACATTGCCCGAGCCGCCCTTGCCACCGAGCAGCGTGCTGTTGGCCAGCAGGCCCTGCACCGCACTGCCGGCGGCGCCGCCGAGCGTGCCGACGGTGGCGGGCAACTCCTTGACGATGCGGGTCACCTGCCGGATCTGACTGGCCAGCGCGCCGCGCAGCGACTCGCCCATGCTGAGCCTGAACTTCCTGGCGCGCTGGCTGGGCTTGGACTCGATCGTGCGCGGATCGGGCGTCAGGTCGAGCAGTGCGTTGGCCAGCGCGACCGCGGCCTGGCCGTCGACCGCGGCGTGGTGCAGCTGACTGTACAAGCCGATCCGCCGGCGGCCATCGCTGCTGGGCGCGAGGCCTTCGAGCACGTGGAACTTCCACAACGGCTTGCTGCGGTCGAGCAGCACCGGATGCAGCACCGCCACCTGCGCCTCGAGCACGGTCATGCCCTCGCCGCTGCGTGCCGCCTTCGGCAGCCTGATCTCGACGACGTGCTGGTTCAGATCGGGCTCGGCGTCGACCCACGCCGGGTTGGCGAGGTTCAGCGGCATCCACCACAACCTGCGCCGCAGCGCCGGCAGCACGGCCAGGCGCGAGGCGATGTGCCGGCGCAGGTCGCGCGCGAAGCGGCCCTTGTAGCCCGCGGGCAGCTCGTACACGTTCAGGGCGCCGACATGCATCGGCATCTCGGGCGTCTCGAGGTACAGGAACGCGGCATCCAGGCTCGACAGCGTCTTCATGATGGCCAGCGCTCGCTGCTCGATGATCGTCGCCGATGCTAGGCGCGACACCCGCCTCGTCGGCCCCGGACACACCCTAAAGCGCCCGAGCCGGGCCCGGCGGTTCGCCTTGGCGAGGCGGCGGCACCGCTTGGGCACGCCTATGTCACGCCGCCTTGCCCGCGATCCGCGGCCCGCGCGTGTCCGGGCCCTACACTGCGCGGTGTGAAGAAGGCCAGCGCCGCCGAAGCCCGCATCGAGACACCGGGCAACCTGTTCGTCGTCGCCGCCCCGAGCGGCGCCGGCAAGTCGAGCCTGGTCAACGCGCTGCTCGCGCTCGACGCGCACCTCGCGCTGTCGGTGTCGCACACCACGCGAGCGCCGCGCGGGCAGGAGCAGGACGGACGCGAATACTGGTTCGTCGACGAGGCGCGGTTTCGCGAGATGGTGGCGGCCGGCGAGTTTTTCGAATGGGCCGAGGTGCACGGTCACCTGTACGGCACGTCGCGCTCGGCGATCGAATCGCGCCTGGCCGCCGGCGAGGACGTGGTGCTCGAAATCGACTGGCAGGGCGCGCTGCAGATCAAGCGGCTGTTCGCGCACGCGGTGCTGATCTTCGTGTTGCCCCCGAGCTGGGACGAGCTGCGCCAGCGGCTGCTGCGTCGCGGCGAGGATGCGCCCTCGGTGGTCGAGACGCGCATGGCCAATGCCCGCGCCGAGGTGACGCGGGCCCGGGAATTCGACTTCGTTATAATCAACGCCGTTTTCGAGACGGCGCTGTTCGATCTCAAGACGATCGTCCACTCGCAGCGCCTGAAGTTCGCCGCGCAGCGGCGCAACAAGTCGCCAGTGTTCGAAGCGCTCGGCCTGTCATAGCCGGCGCAACCCCCGAGGATCCCTGCCCATGGCCCGCATCACCGTCGAAGACTGCCTGCAGCACGTACCCAATCGGTTCCAGCTGGTGTTGGCCGCGACCTATCGGGCACGCATGCTCAGCCAAGGCCACGCGCCCAAGATCGAAAGCAAGAACAAGCCCGGTGTCACGGCGCTGCGCGAGATCGCGGCCGGCGAGATCGGTGTCGAGATGCTGCGCCGCGTGCCGATCTGAGCTGCCGCGCCGCCTGCACGGCAAGGGCGCCTGCGGGCGCCTTTTTTCGTGCGCCGGCCGAGCCTCGGGCAGTACCCCGGCACGCGGCGCGCGATGGCCTTCCGCGCTAAAGTGAAGCCATGGGCATTCGTTCGTTCGCCGCCGAACTGCTGCCATCCGCACTGCAGGGGCTGCAGCGCGCGACCACCGCGGCACCGGTGGCGCCCAAGCCGCAGGCGGCATCGTTCGCGGCGCTGCTCGACAAGCTGTCGTACCTCGGCAAGCCCGAGCTGAGGTTGATTCGCGAGGCGTACAAGTTCGCCGACGAGGCGCATCTCGGGCAGTTCCGCGACAGCGGCGAGCCCTACATCACGCACCCGATCGCGGTGGCCGGTCTGGTGGCCGACTGGCGGCTCGACGCGCAGGCGGTGATGGCCGCCTTGATGCACGACGCGATGGAGGACTGCGGCGTCACCAAGACGCAGTTGATCGAGCGCTTCGGCGCCCCGACGGCCGACCTGGTCGACGGCCTCACCAAGCTCGACAAGCTGCAGTTCTCCACCCGCGAGGAGGGCCAGGCCGAATCGTTTCGCAAGATGCTGCTGGCGATGGCGCGCGACGTGCGCGTCATCCTGATCAAGCTCGCCGACCGGCTGCACAACATGCGCACCGTGCAGGCCATCGCGCCCGAGCGGCGCCACCGCATGGCGCGCGAGACGCTCGAGATCTACGCGCCGATCGCGCACCGCCTCGGGTTGAACCAGGCGTTCCGCGAACTGCAGGAGCTGTCGTTCGCGTGCCTGTACCCGTGGCGACATGCCGCGCTGTCCAAGGCGCTGGAGCGCGCCCGCGGCCACCGCCGCGACATCGTCGCGCGCGTCGAACAGGATGTGCTGCGAGCCTTCGCTGCCGCGCGCATCAAGGTGCAGGTGGGCGGACGCGAGAAGACCGTGTTCTCGATCTACCGCAAGATGCGCGACAAGCACACCAGCTTCGCGCAGGTGAGCGACATCTTCGGCTTTCGCATCGTCGTGAGCACGCTCAACGAGTGCTACCTGGCGCTCGGTGTGCTGCACCAGCTCTACAAGCCGGTGCCCGGCCGCTTCAAGGACTACATCGCGATCCCCAAGCTCAACGGCTACCAGTCGCTGCACACCACGCTGGTGAGCCCGCTGGGCACCGCCATCGAGTTCCAGATCCGCACGGCGCTGATGCATGCGGTGGCCGAGTCGGGCATCGCGGCGCACTGGTTGTACAAGACCAAGGACAAGGATTCCGACGAGGCGCAGCGCCTGGGCACGATGTGGGTGCAGTCGCTGCTCGACATCCAGGACGACACGCGCGACGCGAGCGAGTTCCTCGAGCACGTGAAGGTCGACCTCGTTCCCGACGAAGTGTACGTGTTCACGCCCAAGAGCAAGATCCTGTCGCTGCCGCGCGGCGCGACGCCCGTCGATTTCGCCTACGCGATCCACTCCGATGTCGGCGACCACACCGTGGCCGCGCGCATCAACAACGAACCGGTGGCGCTGCGCACCGAGCTGCACTCGGGCGACGTGGTCGAGGTGGTCACCGCCCCGGGCGCGCGACCGAACCCGTCGTGGCTCAACTTCGTGCGCACCGGCCGCGCACGCTCCAAGATCCGCCACCACCTCAAGACGATGGAGATCGAGGAGTCGCACGCGATGGGCGAACGGCTGCTCACGCAGGCGGTGCGCGCCGAGGGGCTGCGGTTGCCACCCGACGACCCGGCCAACCACGCGTTGTGGCAGCAGGTGCTGCGCTGGAGCGGCAATCGCACGCGCGGCGAACTGTTGACCGACCTCGCGATCGGCAAGAAGATCGCGACCATCGTCGCCAAGCAGCTTTCGAAGTTCATGCTCGAGCAAGGCACCCGGCCCGATGCCGTGATGCTGACCCTGGGCCGCTATGGCAGCGACGACGGCCCCGGCCAGCCGCTGGTGGTGGTCGACGGCAGCGAGGGCGCGTCGCTGCATCTGGCCACCTGTTGCCGGCCGATCCCGGGCGACGCCATCGTCGGCTACCTCGGGCGCGGCGAAGCACTGCTGGTGCACACCGCCGAATGCCGCGTCGCACGCAAGCAGGCCGAGAAAGACCCCGAGCGCTGGATGCGCGTCGAGTGGGCCGAGGAGCCGACGCGCGCGTTCGAGACCGCGGTCACCGTGCTGGTGCGCAACGGCAAAGGCGTGCTGGCGCAGGTGGCCGGCGCCATCAGCGCGGCGCAGGCCGACATCACGCACATCGACATGGGCGAAGAGCCCGCGTCGGAGGCCGCCGAGCTGCGCCTGCGGATCACGGCGCGCGACCGCCAGCACCTGGCCGACGTGCTGCGCGCGATTCGTCGCTGCCCGCCTGTGCTGCGGGTGTGGCGCGTGAAGCCCTGAGGGCTCGAGCGACGCCGGCTCAATCGGGCGGCGCGGCTCCGGGGTAACGGACCTCGATCACCTCGATCGTTTCGACGCCCCCGGGCGTGGCCAGCCGCACCTCGTCGCCCTCGCGCGCCTTCAGCAGCGCACGCGCGATCGGCGACACCCAGCTCACCTCGCCGGCCAGGCTGTCGGCCTCGTCGATGCCCTTGATCGTGACGGTGCGCTCGTCGCCGCGCGCGTTCGCGTAAGTGACGGTGGCGCCGAAGAACACCTGGTCGCTGCCGCGGTGCACCGACGGGTCGGTCACCTCGGCGATGTCGAGCCGTTTGGTCAGGTGGCGGATGCGGCGATCGATCTCGCGCAGGCGCTTCTTGCCGTAGAGGTAGTCGCCGTTCTCCGAGCGGTCGCCGTTGGAGGCCGCCCACGACACCACCTCGACCACCTTGGGCCGCTCCTGGTCGATCAACTGCAGCAGTTCCGCGCGCAGACGACGGTAGCCCTGCACGGTGATGTAGTTCTTGGCTCCGACTGGCAGCGGCGCCGCGCCGGCGTCGCTCTCGTCGTCGGTGTCGGTTTCGCGGGTGAAGGCCTTGCTCATCGGGGAGACCACGCGCCGCGCCCCGGGTCGAGCGCTGCGGTGCGGCGGGGCGCAGACCCCGATGGTAGGGTAGCCGCCGGCGCGGGCGCTACAGGCGTGAGACCTCGACGCGGCGATTGGCCGCAGCATACGGATCGCGGCCGGGCCTGGGCACCAGCGAGCCCATGCCCACCGCGTACAACGTGCCGGCGTCGACGCCATGTTCGACCAGATACGCCTTCACCGCGTCGGCGCGCCGCTGCGTCAGTGTGCGGCGCGCCTCCGGCGGACCCGAGGCGTCGGTATGAACCTCGATGCGAACCGTCTGCGCGGGCTGTTCGCGCAGCGCGCGGGCCACCGCGTCGAGCGGCCGCATCAGCTCGCTGGGCAACTCGGCCGAATCGAGCGCGAACGAATCCGCGGCCAACACGTAGCGCCGCGGTGCCGCATCGGCCGACGCACACGCCGGCTGCGCGGGATCGCAGGCCTTGGATTCGAACGTCTGCAACTCGCGTGCGTCGGCCCGGCGCAGCGCGTCGGCCGCCGCGCCCGACATCACCAACGCGGCGATCGAGAGCAGCGCCCAAGGCAGCAGGTCGGTGGTGGGTCGCACGCGGTGGCCTTCGGGGGCACGGCGCCGGGAAGAGAGCCGGGCGCGGCGGGAAGCTGTGTGAACGATGTCACGATGCTACCGGGGCTCGAAGCGGCCACCACCCCGGGGTTGGGGGTCGGGCCAACCCGCGGCAGGCCCCGGGCGCGGGCAGCGCGCGGCGACGGCGCGGGCCGCGTCAACGCCGGCGCAAGGCGCCGGGGGCCACCCCGGTCCACTTGCCAAAGGCCCGCTGCAGCGATCGCGCATCGCCGTAACCCAGGTGCATCGCGACGGCCTCGACGCTGTGGCGTCCGTCGTCGAGCAGACGCAGCGCAAGGTCACGCCGCAGCTCGTTGACGGCCGGCTGCCAACCAGTGCCTTCGGCGGCCAGGCGGCGGCGCAACGTGGCCACCGAGACGCCCCATTCGGCAGCCACGGTCTCGACGTTCGGCCAGTCGCCGCCGCGGCGCAGCCGTGCGCGCAGCCGCTGCGCCCACTGGGCGCCGCCGACCTGCTTGAGGAACACCGACAGCGGAGCATCGCGCAGGAACTCGCGCAGCGTGGCCGCGGTGGCGGCGGGGCGCGCTGCGAGCACCCCGGCGTCGAACTCGAGCGCGGTCAGCGGCGCATCGAAGCGCAGCGTCGGGCAGAACATGCGCCGGTGCTCCGCGGCATGCGGTGGCCGCGGCCAGGCGAAATGCGCTGCGCGCATCGGCACGCGCCGCCCCGCCAGCCAGCACAACAGCCCGTGCAGCATCACCAGCAGCGCCTCGTCGGCGAAGCGCCGCGCCGCCGGCGCCGCGATGCGGTTGTGCAGCACCAGCCTGGCTCGCGCGCCGTCGACCGTCAGCTCGACGCGCAGGTCGTCGAGGAAGACCGCGAAACCGCGCCGGGCCTCGCGCAGCGCGCCGCCGATCGTCTGGTGCGACAGCAGCGCGCGGCACAGCAGCGCAAAGCTGCCGACCTTCATGCGCCACGAGTCGAGACCGAAGAACTCGTCGTCGAGCTCGCGCGCGACAGCCAGCCACAGCCGGCCGAAGGCTGCGGCATCGACTCGCGCCCCTGGCGACGCCAGCGCCTGCGGGCTGACCCCGCAGGCCGCCAGCACCCGCGAGCGGGCGGCGGCGTCCAGGCGCAGCACGGCGCCCGCAACAAACGCGCCGGCCACCGTGTGCGCGACCGGGCTGGGGGTCGGGGGCATGGCCGGATTCTGGCAAATACGCTCACAGGGCCGAGCGATTCGGCCATCACGGCGGCGCGCCGCTGCGCCTAGACTGCCGGTCTCGCCGCGGGTCCGCGCGCGGGGTGCCGGAGACACCGATGACCGACCTGTCCGCCGAGTTCAAGGCCCTGGCCGAGTACCGCCCGACCCACAAGGTGCGCTTCGTCACCGCCGCCAGCCTGTTCGACGGCCACGACGCGGCGATCAACATCATGCGCCGCATCCTGCAGGGCATGGGCGCCGAGGTGATCCACCTCGGGCACAACCGCTCGGTCGACGAGATCGTCACCGCGGCGCTGCAGGAGGACGTGCAGGGCATCGCCGTGTCGAGCTACCAGGGCGGGCACGTCGAGTACTTCCGCTACATGGTCGATCTGCTGCGCCAGCGCGGCGGCGCCGAAATCCAGGTGTTCGGCGGCGGCGGCGGCGTGATCGTGCCCGCCGAGATCCGCGATCTGCAGGCCTACGGCGTGGCCCGCATCTACAGCCCCGAAGACGGCCAGCGCATGGGTCTGCAAGGGATGATCGGCGAGATGATGATGCGCTGTGACAAGGATCTGGGGTCGCACGCGCCGACCGATCTCGCGCTGCTGCGAGGCCATGGCGAACCCGCCTGGCGCGCGCTGGCGCAGTTGATCACCGCACTCGAAAACGGCGGCGTCGCTGCCCCGCTGCTGAAGGCGCTGCGCACGCAGGCCAAGGCGGCCAAGGTGCCGGTGATCGGCATCACCGGCACCGGCGGCGCGGGCAAGTCGTCGCTGACCGACGAGCTGATCCGCCGCCTGCGGCTCGACCAGGACGATCGCCTGCGCGTCGCGCTGATCAGCATCGACCCGTCACGTCGCAAGAGCGGCGGCGCGCTGCTCGGCGACCGCATCCGCATGAACGCGATCGGGCCCTGGGGTCGTTCGGCTCCTACGCCTGCGGCCGACGCCGCGGAACCGCACCCCGAGGGAGCCCCCGGCTCGGCGCGGCCTGACGGGGACGGCCGCAGGATCTACATGCGCAGCCTCGCCACCCGCGACACCGGCAGCGAGATCAGCGCCGCGCTGCCCGACGTGATCGCCGCCTGCAAGTGCGCGGCGTTCGACCTCGTGATCGTCGAGACCTCGGGCATCGGCCAGGGCGACGCCGCGATCGTGCCGCTGGTCGACGTGCCGGTGTACGTGATGACGCCCGAGTACGGCGCGGCCAGCCAGCTCGAGAAGATCGACATGCTCGACTTCGCCGAGTTCGTGGCGATCAACAAGTTCGACCGCAAGGGCGCCGCCGACGCGCTGCGCGACGTGTCCAAGCAGGTGCAGCGCAACCGGCAGGCGTTCAAGCAGCCGCCCGATTCGATGCCGGTGTTCGGCACCATGGCCAGCCGCTTCAACGACGACGGCGTCAGCGCGCTCTACCAGGCGCTGAAGCCGCGGCTCGCCGCGCTGGGCCTGCGGCTGGCCGAAGGCCGGCTGCCGCCGGTGGCCACGCGCCACAGCACGCACCAGCACCCGGTGGTGCCGGCAGCGCGCACGCGCTACCTGGCCGACATCGCCGACGCGGTGCGAAGCTACAAGCGCCGCGCACGCGAGCAGGCGCGCATCGCCCGCGAGCTGCAGCAGCTGCGCGAGACCGCGCGCATGCTGCACGACGACGATCCCAAGCGCGACGGCGCCAAGAACACCGTGCTCGCGCTGGCGCAGGCGCGCGAGGCCAGGCTCGCGCCCGAGGCGAAGAAGCTGCTGGCGATGTGGCCCGAGATGCGCAAGGCCTACGCCGGCGACGAGTACGTCGTGAAGATCCGCGACAAGGAGGTGCGCACGCAGCTCGTGCACACCACGCTGTCGGGCAACAAGATCCGCAAGGTGGTGCTGCCGGGCTACGAGGACCACGGCGAGCTGCTGAAGTGGCTGCTGCTCGAGAACGTGCCGGGCAGCTTTCCGTACACCGCCGGCGTGTTCGCGTTCAAGCGCGAGAACGAAGACCCGACCCGCATGTTCGCGGGCGAAGGCGACGCCTTCCGCACCAACCGCCGCTTCAAGCTGGTGAGCGAAGGCATGCCGGCCAAGCGGCTGAGCACGGCGTTCGACTCGGTCACGCTGTACGGCTCCGACCCCGACCCGCGGCCCGACATCTACGGCAAGGTCGGCAACTCCGGCGTCTCGATCGCCACGCTCGACGACCTGAAGGTGCTGTACTCGGGCTTCGACCTGTGCGCGGCGAACACCTCGGTGAGCATGACGATCAACGGCCCCGCGCCGACGATCCTGGCGATGTTCATGAACGCCGCGATCGACCAGCAGCTCGACAAGTTCAGGGCCGACAACGGGCGCGACCCCACCGACACCGAAGGCGCGAAGATCCGCGAATGGACGCTGGCCAACGTGCGCGGCACCGTGCAGGCCGACATCCTGAAGGAAGACCAGGGGCAGAACACCTGCATCTTCTCCACCGAGTTCAGCCTCAAGGTGATGGGCGACATCGCCGAGTACTTCGTGCACCACGACGTGCGCAACTTCTACTCGGTGAGCATCTCGGGCTACCACATCGCCGAGGCCGGCGCCAACCCGATCAGCCAGCTCGCGTTCACGCTGTCCAACGGCTTCACCTTCGTCGAGGCGTACCTCGCGCGCGGCATGCACATCGACGACTTCGCGCCCAACCTGAGCTTCTTCTTCAGCAACGGCATGGACCCGGAGTACACCGTGCTCGGCCGCGTCGCGCGCCGCATCTGGGCGGTGGCGATGCGCGACCGCTACGGCGCCAACGAGCGCAGCCAGAAGCTCAAGTACCACTGCCAGACCAGCGGGCGCAGCCTGCACGCGCAGGAGATCGCGTTCAACGACATCCGCACCACGCTGCAGGCGCTGATCGCCACTTACGACAACGCCAACAGCCTGCACACCAACGCCTACGACGAGGCGATCACCACGCCCACCGAGGAGAGCGTGCGCCGCGCGATGGCGATCCAGCTGGTGATCAACCGCGAATGGGGCCTGGCGAAGAACGAGAACCCGAACCAGGGCTCGTTCGTGATCGACGAGCTGACCGAGCTGGTCGAGGAGGCGGTGCTGGCCGAGTTCGAGCGCATCACCGAGCGCGGCGGCGTGCTCGGCGCGATGGAAACCGGCTACCAGCGCAGCAAGATCCAGGAAGAGAGCCTGCACTACGAGATGCTCAAGCACACCGGCGAGTACCCGATCGTCGGCGTCAACACCTTCCGCAACCCGCACGGCGACCCGGTGCCCGAGCACATCGAGCTGGCGCGCTCGACCGAGGAAGAAAAGCGCTCGCAGCTAAAGCGGCTGCACGACTTCCACACGCGCCACGCCGCCGAGGCGCCGGCGATGCTGCAGCGCCTGCGGCAGGCGGTGATCGACGAGCGCAACGTGTTCGAGGTGCTGATGGCGGCGGTGCGCTGCTGCTCGCTGGGCCAGATCACCGCGGCGCTGTTCGAGGTGGGTGGGCAGTACCGGCGCAGCATGTAACAGCCGCCGTCGCGGGCTCATCGCGAGGGCGATCCCCCTAGCAGCGCTGCGCGCAGCGGCTGGCGCGCGCGCAGCACCGACTCGATAATCGGCGCATGTCGCGCCCGGGGGTCACGTCGGCAGCATCGAAAGGGCTCCGCTTCGCCCGCAGAGCGTGGCAGTTGCTGCACCAGGATTCCGCGCGCTCGATCGAGCTGGCGCGCCAGGCACTGCAGGAGGCGCTGGCCCACGACGATCGACCCGGCGAGGCCTGGGCGCGGCTGGCGATCGGCTACCACCTGCTGTACTTCGGCACGCCCGCCGAGGCGCGCGTCGAGCTGACCGCCGCGCAGGCGCAGTTCGAGCAGATCGACGACCGGCCGGGCTCCATCCTCGCCGGCACCGGGCTGGCGCGCTGTCTCTGGCGCGAGGGCAAGTTCGCAGCATCGCTCGAGCTGGTGCTGCCGCTGCGCGAACCCGGCCTGCAGGTGCTGCAGCACGAGCAGCGCGGCGTGCTGCTCAACACCATCGCCGGCTGCTACTCGGCGCAGGGCCGCTCCGAGCAGGCCTTCGCCTACATGTACCAGGCGCTGCGCGACTCCGGGCCCACGCATGGTCGCGGCTTCGACGCGGTGCTGTACTGCAACCTGGCGCACGAGCTGCAACAGATCGGCGACTATCACGAGGCGCTGCGCTACCTCGACCAGGGCATTGCGCGCTGCAACGAGCTGAGCAACGCGCGCCTGCTGTCGGTGCTGCTGGTCAACCGCATCATCTGCCTGACCGAGCTCGGCCGTGCCCAGGAGGCGATGCTCGACGTGCTGCAGGTGCGCAGCCTGCCCACCGGGCCCACCGGCCGCGGCACCATGGCCACCGCCTTCGAGACGCTGGCGATCGCCGCGCTGCGCGCCGGCGAGCTCGACAGCGGCCGCGAGCTGCTCGAGCTGGCGCTGGCGGCGCCGCGCGCCGACATCCCCGACGAGCACGTCGAGCTGGCGATCGCGGCGGCGCTGCTCGAGCGGCAGCAAGGTCGCTGGGAGCCGGCGCTGCAGGCGCTCGACCGCGTGCTGCCGCTGGTGGGCGCCGACGAGCGCGACGCCGCCGAGGGGCTGAGCCTGCGCGTGCGCTGCGGGTACTTTGCGCTGCGCTCGGAGATTCACGAGCACCTGGGCGATGCCGCGCAGGCGCTGGCACACATGCGGGTCTGGCAGCAGCTCCACGTGGCGCGCGCCCACCTGGCATCGCGCGCGCGCTACCAGGCCGCGGCGCTGCAGACCGAGCTGATGCGCCTGCAGCACAAGCTCGACGAGCAGGCCTCGCAGCGACGGCGCAGCGAACGCGCCAAGGCCGAGCTGGAGACCGCCAATGCGCAGTTGTCGCGCAAGATCACCGAGGTGCAGGCGCTGCAGTCAGCGCTGAAGGATCAGGCGGTGCGCGACGCGCTGACCGGCCTGTTCAATCGCCGCTACCTCAACGAGTCGCTGCCCACCGCGCTGGCGCTGGCGCAGCGCGAGCACCAGGCGATGGCGGTGGCGATCATCGACCTCGACCACTTCAAGGCGGTCAACGACCGCTACGGCCACGACACCGGCGACACCTTGTTGGCGGCGTTCGGCCGCCTGCTGGCCTCGCATTGCCGCAAGAGCGACGTCGCCTGCCGCTACGGCGGCGAAGAGTTCTGCCTGCTGCTGCCGCGCACCGATGCGGCCACCGCGCAGCGCAAGGTGTCGCATCTGCTCGCGCTGTGGCGGCAACAGCGCTTCGAGATCGACGGCGACACGCTGAGCGGCCTCAGTTTCTCGGCCGGCGTCTCCGATTCGATTCGCGCACCGCTGTCGCCTCAGATGCTGCTGCAGGCGGCCGACCGGCAACTGCTGGCCGCCAAGCAGCGCGGCCGCAGCCGCGTGCTCGCGCTCGGCACGCCGGAGGCCGCGCACTGAACGGTCGCGCCCGTCAGCTCACCTTGTAGGTCATGAGGTGGATGCTGGTCTCGGTGGCACCGATGCCCTTGATCAGGCGCAGCCGCTCGAGCACCTGCCCCAGTTCGGTGAGGTTCGACGAGCGGATCTCGGCCAGCAGGTCCCAGCGCCCGTTGGTGTCGTGCACCGCCGCGACACCGGGCTCGCCGAGCAGCGCGGCGACCACCTTGCGCATCTGGTTGCCCTCCACCGCGATGCTGGTCCAGGCCTTGATCTCGTTGGGCTGCACGTCGGGCTTCAGGCGCACCGTGTAGCCGGTGATCACGCCGTCGTCCTCGAGGCGCGTGACGCGGTTCTTGATCGTGCCGCGCGACACGCCGAGCTTGTGCGCGAGCGTCGCCACCGTGCTGCGGGCGTTCTGGCGCAACAGCGCGATCAGCCGCAGGTCCAGATCGTCCATTTAACAAAGTGTCAGTTTGCTTTACCACTTTGTCAAGAAACCAAGAGATCTGACGCATTGTCGATGCTTTTCGTTGTCGCGGCGGCGCGGAAGAATGAATCGACGCTGTCGAATGCTCCCCATGCCGCTACTGCTCACCCCTCGCGACGTCGCGCAGATCGTGCGCGCGCAGGGCATCGCCGGCGCGCTGCGCCGGCTCGCGCACGCGATCGAGGCCGATTTCGGCCGCTGGGCACAGTTCGACAAGAGCGCGCGCCTCGCGAGCCACTCGCGCAATGGCGTGATCGAGTTGATGCCGATCAGCGACGGCGTGCATTACGGCTTCAAGTACGTCAATGGGCACCCCGGCAACACGCGACTCGGCCTGCCGACGGTGATGGCCTTCGGCGTGCTCGCCGACGTCGCCACCGGAGCGCCCGAACTGCTGAGCGAGCTGACGCTGTGCACCGCGCTGCGCACCGCGGCCACCTCGGCACTGGCCGCACGTTCGCTGGCGCGGCCGGACAGCCGCACGATGGCGTTGATCGGCAACGGCGCGCAAGCCGAGTTCCAGGCGCTGGCGTTCCACCACCTGCTGGCTATCGAAGAGATCCGCGCCTACGACCTCGACCCCACCGCGACGGCCAAGCTGCAGCGCCACCTGCACGCCGTGCGCGGCCTTCGCGTACGGGCCTGCACCGGCATCGCCGAGGCGGTGCGCGGCGCCGACATCGTCACCACCGCCACCGCCCACAAGGCGCGTGCCGCGGTCCTGCACGCGGCGATGATCGAACCGGGCATGCACATCAACGCCATCGGCGGCGATTGCCCCGGCAAGACCGAACTGCACCCCGACGTGCTGCGCATGGCACGCGTGATCGTCGAGTACGAGCCGCAGACGCGCATCGAAGGCGACATTCAGCAGATGCCGCCCGACTTCGCGGTGACCGAACTGTGGCAGGTGCTGCAAGGCCGTGCACCCGGCCGCGAGCACGCGCGGCAGGTCACGGTGTTCGACTCGGTGGGCTTCGCGCTCGAGGACTTCTCGGCGCTGTGCTGGCTGCGCGACAGCGCGCGCGAACTGGGCCTCGGCTCGGCGGCGGCGCTGGTGCCCGAACTCGCCGACCCGAAGGACCTCTTCTCTCTGCTGGGTACCGCGGCCGCGAAAGCGCCGGCGCCCACCGCGGCGACCGCCGCGCTGACGTCGGCCTGAACGCCGGCGCAGCGGACGGGCGCCCGCCCTCGCCGAAACGGCGGATTGGCGAAACCCCCTGCTTGTTGAGCGCCGCCGGGCCACCTAGAGTGGCCCGCTCCAATTCTGCGGAGACCGGTCATGGGTCAACTCGCTTTGCGGCGGCTCGCAGCGATCACCGCGCTGCTCGGCACGACCCTCGGCGCCGCGGCCGGCGTCTCGGTGCGCTTCAGCAGCACCGATCCTTCGGCCACGCCGTTTCCGAGCGACCGCTTCACGGTGCGCGATTGGAGCAACACCACGTTTCGTCGCGTCAACCTGCCGCTGCCGTCGGATTGCGGCGGCGCGGCGGCGCCCGAGTGCGCCGACCTCGCGGTGATCAATGGGCTCGACGGCTTCTCGACCCAGCCGCGCATCACGATCCCGTTCACCGGCGCGATCGATCCGGCCAGCGTCGCCAGCGACACTGTCTACCTCGTCAATCTGGGTGACACGCTCAGCCTGCGCGGCTTCGGCCACCGGGTCGGCGTCAATCAGGTGGTGTGGGACCCCGCCACCAACACCCTCGCGTTGCAGCCCGACGAGCTGCTGCAACAGCACTCGCGCTATCTGCTGGTGGTCACCAGCGGCGTGCGCGACGCCGGCGGCCAGCGCATCGAGCGCGCGCGATCGCTCGACGACAGCCTGCGCAGCAGCCACGAGTACGACCGCGACCTGCGCGACGGCATGCGCGGCGGCTGGCACCGCCACCGCATCGTCGCGGCCAGCGTGTTCACCACGCAGAGCATCACCGCCGATCTGCAGAAGATCGCGCAGCAGATCAAGCGCTCGCGGCCGGCGCCGGTGGACTTCATGATCGGCAACGGTGGCGCGGCGCGAGCGGTGTTCGCGGTGCCGGGGTTGCAGATCCGGTTCAACCGCCAGATCGCGACCAGCGGCGCGCCGTCGCCGAGCTTCCTGCCGACCCCCGCGCTGCAGATCGTGCCGGGGTCGGTGGGCAGCATCGCCTACGGCCGCTTCGCGTCACCGGACTACGAGGATGCCGGCAAGGTCATCGCGCCCACCGACACGCTGGGCGGGCGACCGGCGCCGCAGGGCAGCAACGCCCTCGTGGTGCAGATGTTCCTGCCCGCGGGCCCCAAGCCCGCCGGCGGCTGGCCGGTGGCGATCTTCGGCCACGGCTTCACCGACAGCATGTACGGCGCGCCATGGACGCAGGCCTCGATCTACGCCGCGCACGGCATCGCCACCGTCTCGATCAACGTCGTCGGGCACGGCGGCGGTGCGCTCGGCACGCTCGACGTGCTGCCCAGCGGCAGCGCGCCGGTCGTCGTGCCCGCCGGCGGTCGCGGCATCGACCAGGACGGCAACGGCACGATCGACTCCACCGAGGGTGTCAATGCCGCCGCGCCGCGCGACATCGTCGGCAGCCGCGATGGCCTGCGCCAGACCGTGGTCGACCTGATGCAACTGGTGCGCCAGATCGAGGGTGGTGTCGACGTCGACGGCGACGGCAGCGTCGACCTCGACGCGCGGCGCATCTACTACGCCGGGCAGAGCTTCGGCGGCATCTACGGCACCATCGCGATGGGCGTCGAGCGCAACCTGCAGGCCGGCGTGGTCAACGTGCCGGGCGGCTCGATCACCGAGATCGCGCGCCTGAGCCCGAGCTTCCGCCTGCTGACGGCGATCGCGCTGGCCGCGCGTGGCCTGATCAATCTGCCGCCGGCACCGGGCCTGCCGTTCCCGTTCAATCTGCAGTTCGACGAGAACATCCCGCTGCGCGATCAAGCGCCGCTGGTGAACGGCGTCCCCGGTGCGATGGCGATCCAGCGGGCGCTCGACCGCTTCCAGTGGGTGCAACAGTCCGGCAACCCGGTGAGCTACGCGCAGCACATCCGCAGGCAGCCGCTGCCCGGCAACGCGCCCAAGCCGGTGATCGTGCAGTTCGCCAAGGGCGACAAGACCGTGCCTAACCCGACGACCAGCGCACTCATCCGGGCCGGCGATCTGGCCGACCGCGCCACCTTCTTCCGCAACGATCTCGCCTTCGCCGCCAACGCCGCGACACCGAAGAACCCGCACACCTTCCTCACCAACATCGCCGCCGGCGGCCTCGGCCCGGCGGTGGCGATCAGTGCGCAGACGCAGATCGCCACCTTCTTCGTCAGCCGCGGCACGAGCGTGATCGACCCCGACGGCGACGGCCCGCTGTTCGAAGTGCCGATCGCCGGGCCGCTGCCGGAGACGCTCGACTTCATCCCGTAAGCGCGTGCCCGCGCTGCCGCGGGTGGCCACAGCGCGGTTACCGTTTTCCCCCCGGCGTCGGGGGAACGGCTGCTGCAGGTGCGCTCGGATAATCCGGCGCAACCGCACGGCCTTCGCATGCTCGCCATCGCCGCCATCGTCGTTCGCATCGGCCGCGCCGGTCGCGCGCTGGCGTCGATGGCGGCGATCGCGC
>JAJVIL010000019.1 GCA_022072045.1 Burkholderiaceae bacterium
GCCGGGGCGACCGCCGCCGGCGTGCCGTGCGCCGGCGCCGTCGAGCCCGCGGGCACCGGCAGCAGCGGCACGATCAGCAGCGCGACGATGTTGATGATCTTGATCAGCGGGTTGACCGCGGGGCCGGCGGTGTCCTTGTAGGGGTCGCCCACGGTGTCGCCGGTGACAGCGGCCTTGTGCGCTTCGCTGCCCTTGCCGCCGAAGTTGCCGTCTTCGATGTATTTCTTGGCGTTGTCCCACGCGCCGCCGCCGGTGCACATGCTGATGGCGACGAACAGGCCGGTGACGATGGTGCCCATCAGCAGGCCGCCGAGCGCCTCGGCGCCGAGCAGCAGGCCCACCAGGATCGGCACCACCACCGGCAGCAGCGACGGGATCATCATTTCCTTGATCGCCGCCGCGGTGAGCATGTCGACGGCCTTGCCGTACTCGGGCTTGGCCTTGCCCTCCATGATGCCCTTGATCTCGCGGAACTGGCGGCGCACTTCCTCGACCACCGAGCCCGCGGCGCGGCCGACGGCCTCCATCGCCATCGCGCCGAAGAGGTAGGGAATCAGGCCACCGATGAACAGGCCGATGATCACCTTGGGGTTGCTCAGATCGAAGCTGGCGGTGATGCCGCGCGTGTCCAGCGAGTGCGTGTAGTCGGCGAACAGCACGAGCGCGGCCAGGCCGGCCGAGCCGATCGCGTAGCCCTTGGTCACCGCCTTGGTGGTGTTGCCCACCGCGTCGAGCGGGTCGGTGATGTCACGCACGCTGTCGGGCAGTTCGGCCATCTCGGCAATGCCGCCGGCGTTGTCGGTGATCGGGCCGTAGGCGTCGAGCGCGACGATGATGCCGGCCATGCTCAGCATCGAGGTGGCGGCCACCGCGATGCCGTAGAGCCCGGCGAGCCAGTAAGACGCCAGGATCGCGATGCAGACGAAGATCACCGGCCAGGCCGTGCTCTTCATGCTGACGCCGATGCCGGCGATGATGTTGGTGGCGTGGCCGGTGGTGGAGGCCTGCGCCACGTGCTTGACCGGCTTGAAGTCGGTGCCGGTGTAGTACTCGGTGATCCACACCATGCCGGCGGTCAGCAGCAAGCCGACGACGCAGGCACCGAACAAGGCCATCGCGCTGACCTTGCCGCCGCCGGTCACGTCGACCGGCTGCGGGAACATCTTGGTGGTGACGAAGTAGAAGGCGATCAGCGAGATCACGCCGGCGACGATCAGGCCCTTGTACAGCGCGGGCATCACGTTCTTCATGCCGGGGCTGGCCTTGACGAAGCTGCAGCCGATGATCGAGGCGATGATCGACACGCCGCCCAGCACCAGCGGGTACACCACCGCCTCGGTCCGTGCGCCGATCACCATCAGCGCGCCCAGTGCCATGGTGGCGATCAAGGTCACCGCGTAGGTCTCGAACAGGTCGGCCGCCATGCCGGCGCAGTCGCCGACGTTGTCGCCCACGTTGTCGGCGATCACCGCCGGGTTGCGCGGGTCGTCTTCGGGGATTCCGGCTTCGACCTTGCCCACCAGGTCGGCACCGACGTCGGCGCCCTTGGTGAAGATGCCGCCGCCCAGACGCGCGAAGATCGAGATCAGCGAGGCGCCGAACGCCAGGCCGAGCAGCGGCTTGAGCGTTTCGGAGTCGACCTTGGTGCCGCCCGACACATACCAGAAGAACGCGCCCACGCCGAGCAGCCCAAGGCCGACCACCAGCATGCCGGTGATGGCGCCGCCCTTAAACGCGATGTCGAGCGCCGGCCCGATGCCTTGCGTGGCGGCCTGCGCCGTGCGCACGTTGGCGCGTACCGACACGTTCATGCCGATGAAGCCGCAGGCGCCCGACAGCACGGCGCCGAGCACGAAGCCCGCCGCCGTCTTGCCGCCGAGGAAGATCGCGATCAGGATCGCCAGCACCACGCCGACGATGGCGATCGTGCGGTACTGGCGCGCCAGGTACGCGGCAGCGCCTTGCTGCACCGCGCCCGAGATCTCCTGCATGCGGGCGCTGCCCGGATCCTTGCTCAGGATGAGACCGCGCTGCACGAATCCGTAAACCACCGCGGCCAATCCGCAGGCCAGCGCCACATACAACGCCATGGTCATCGACATGGAGACTCCTTCCTCAATCAACGGCTGATTCGTTCGCGACCGCTGCTCCTTGCCGGCTGCAGCGCCGGCGGGGCGGTTCGCACGGCGCGAATCCTAAGCGATGCGGTGTGGCGGCCCGACGACGGTCGGCCGATCGTCCTTAGAATGCGGGTTTCCCCGGTGCGGGCGAGGCTGCAAATGAGTCTGCACAACGTCGGTCCAGGCGCGCGGGCGCCCGACGAGTTCAACGTCATCGTCGAAATCCCGATGAACGCCGACCCGATCAAGTACGAGGTCGATGAGGCATCGGGAGCACTGTTCGTCGACCGCTTCATGTCGACTTCGATGCACTACCCGTGCAACTACGGCTACATCCCGCAGACGCTGGCCGACGATGGCGACCCGGTCGACGTGCTGGTGATCACGCCGGTGCCGCTGATCTCCGGTGTCGTCGTCTGTTGCCGACCGCTGGGCGTGATGCAGATGCGCGACGAGGCCGGCGGCGATAACAAGCTGCTCGCGGTGCCTGTGGACCGCGTGCTGTCGCTCTACACCCAATGGCAGGCGTACTCCGACCTCAACCCGCTGCGACTGAAGACCATCCAGCACTTCTTCGAGCACTACAAAGATCTGGAGCAGGGCAAGTGGGTCAAGGTGCTGGGATGGCTGGGTCCCGACGCGGCGCGCGCCGAGGTGCGCGCCGGCATTCAGGCGTGGTCGGCACGCGGGGCCGCCTGAACCGCTGCCCACGCCCGGCCATCGGTCTTTCGCCGAACGACGCGGACGCGCGGGGCGCTTGCCTACACTGAAGCCGCTGAGCCGGGCGATGGCGTCGTGGCGCTTGTGTCACGCATTTCCAACTCACGACACTAGGGAGTTCGATTCATGCGCATCGTCAGAGCGCTGCTGGGTGGCCTGGGTTTGATGGCGGCGGTGTCGGCTGCGGCGCTGCCCAAGCCGGTGACCGAAGTCGAGGGCATCACCGAGTACCGCTTGCGCAACGGCTTGCAGGTGCTGCTGGCGCCCGACGACAGCAAGCCGACGACGATCGTCAACGTGACCTACCGCGTCGGCTCGCGCCACGAGAACTACGGCGAAACCGGCATGGCGCATCTGCTGGAGCACCTGATCTTCAAGGGCACGCCCAGGCATCAGAAGGTATGGGCCGAGTTCTCCAAGCGCGGCCTGCGCGCCAACGGCTCGACCTGGGTCGACCGCACCAACTACTTCGCCAGCTTCTCGGCCAACGACGACAACCTGCGCTGGTACCTCGGCTGGCAGGCCGACGCGATGGTCAACTCGTTCATCGCGCGCAAGGACCTCGATACCGAGATGACGGTGGTGCGCAACGAGATGGAGATGGGCGAGAACGATCCCGGCCGCATCCTGTTCGAGAAGACGCTGGCGGCGATGTTCCAGTGGCACAACTACGGCAAGTCGACGATCGGTGCGCGCAGCGACGTCGAGAACGTCGACATCGCGCGTCTGCAGGCCTTCTATCGCCTCTATTACCAGCCCGACAACGCGACGCTGATCGTGGCAGGCAAGTTCGACGCGGCGCGCACGCTGGGTTGGATCGAGCAGGCGTTCGGCCGCATTCCCCGGCCGAAGCGCGCGCTGCCACGCTTGTACACGCTCGATCCGGTGCAGGACGGCGAGCGCAGCATCACGCTGCGCCGCATCGGCGGCACACCGCAGGTGATGCTCGGGTATCACATTCCGGCCGGGCCCGACCCCGCCTACCCGGCGATCGAACTGATCGCGCAGATCGTCGGCGACAGCCCGGCGGGCCGAGCACACAAGAGGCTGGTCGAAGGCGGTCTCGCGTCGGCCGTGTACGCCGAGGCGATCGCGATGGCCGATCCGGGCGTGGCGCTGTTCGGCGCGCAGTTGGCCGCCGGGCAGGACCCGGCGCGCAGCGCGCAGGAGTTGACCCAGGTGGTCGAAGGCTTCGGCAGCGAGCGCATCACCGACGAGGAGTTCAAGCGCGCGCAGGTCAAATGGTTGAAGCACTGGGAGCAGCAGTACAGCAACCCCGAGACGATCGGCCTCGTGCTGTCGGAGACCGTCGCGCAAGGCGACTGGCGGCTGTTCTTCCTCGACCGCGACCGGGTGAAGGCGTTGACCCGCGACGCCGTGCAGCGCGTGGCGCAGCAGTGGCTGGTGCGATCGAACCGCACGCTGGCAACTTACGTGCCCACCGACAAGCCGCTGCGCGCCCCGCCGCCCGAGGAGGCCGACGTGGCAGCGCAGATGAAGACTTTCGAGCCGCAGCCCACGGCCGCAGCGGTGGCGGCGTTCGACCCGTCGCCGGCCAACATCGACGCCCATACGCAGCGCGCGGTGCTGGCCAACGGCATGAAGGTAGCGCTGCTGCCCAAGCCGACGCGCGGCCAGACGGTGCGCATCTCGATGGCGCTGCGCCTCGGGCAGGAGCGCAGCCTGACGGGTCTGCGCGAGGTGTCGGAGTACACCGCGGCGTTGATCGACAAGGGCGGCGCAGGGCTCAGCCGCGTGCAGATCCAGGACCGGCTCGACGCGCTGAAGTCCGAACTGCAGATCGGCTCGAGCGGCGACGAAGTGAGCGTCACGATGCGCTCGCGGCGCGATACCGTGGCCGAGGCGATCGCGCTGCTGGCGCAATTGCTGCGCACGCCGGAGTTCCCTGCCGCAGCGCTCGACGAACTGAAGCGCCAGACCGCCACCGATATCCAGGCGCAGCGCGACGACCCGCAGGCGATCGTCAGCAACGCGCTGGCGCGGCGCGGCGACCCGTACCCGCGCGGCGACGTGCGGCATGCGCGCAGTCTCGACGAGCGCCTCGAAGACTCGCAGGCGGTGACGATCGACAAGGTGAAGGATTTCCACGCCCGCTTCTACGGCGCCTCGCAGGGGCGCTTCGCCGCGGTGGGCGACTTCGATGCCGACGCGGTGCGCCGCGCCCTGACCGCCGGCTTCGGCGACTGGGTGGCCAGCGAGCCGGTCGAGCGCGTGGCGCGGCCCAGCTACGCGATGGCGCCCGGCCGCGAGGTGGTGCGCACGCCCGACAAGCAGAACGCCACGCTCGGCGTCGAGTTGCACCTGCCGCTGTCGGACAGCGACGCCGTGTATCCGGCGCTGATGCTGGCCAACTTCATTCTCGGCAGCGGAGGCGACTCGCGCCTGTGGAAGCGCATCCGCGAGCGCGACGGCCTGTCGTACGACGTCTTCAGCTACCTGGATTGGGGCGACCTCGATGCCCACACGCGCTGGATCGGCGGCGCGATCTTCGCACCGCAGAATGCCGACAAGGTCGAACAGGCCTACCGCGAAGAACTGGCGCGCGCGCTGCAAGAGGGTTTCAGCGATCGGGAGGTGGCGTCGGCCAAGGCCGCGCTGCTGAACTTCCGGCGCCTGGCGCGTGCGCAGGACGACCGGCTCGCGCGGGCGCTGCAACGCGATCTCGAACTCGACCGCACGTTCGCCTTCGCCGGTCGCGTCGACGCGGCGCTGGCCGCGCTGCAGCCCGGACCGGTGAGCCAGGCGCTGCGCGCGCAGATCAAGCCCGAATCGATGGCCTTCATGCTGGCGGGCGATTTCAAGCGGCCCTGACAGCCGCGTCACGATGCGCGCCGGAACGGCGCGCGCTCGCTCAGCTCGTCGACGTAGTGGCGCACGCCCTCGCGCTCGGCACCCAGGAAGTCGTCGACCGCGCGAGCGAATGCCGGGTGCGCCAGCCAGTGCGCCGAGGCGGTCGGCGTGGGCATCAGGCCGCGTGCCATCTTGTGCTCGCCCTGCGCGCCGCCTTCGAAACGCTCGAAGCCGTTGGCGATGCACCACTGCAGCGGCTGGTAGTAGCACGCCTCGAAGTGCAGGCTGTCAATGAAGCGCGTGGCGCCCCAGTAGCGGCCGAATGCGGCGCGACGCCCGCGATCGAGCGCGACCAGCGACGTCGCGACCGGCTCTCCCGCGATGCGGCCGACGAACAGCACCCAGTGCTCGGGCATCGATGCGGCCATCGCGGCGAAGAATGTGCGCGTCAGGTAAGGCGTCGAACCGTGGGCGGCATAGGTCAGCGTGTAGCAGCGGTGAAAGAAGCCCCACAGCGATTCGTCGATCGCGCCGCCCTCGTGCACGCTGAAGGCCACGCCGGCTGCCGCCACCTTGCGGCGCTGCTGATTGATCTTCTTGCGCTTGTCGTGCTGCAGTCGCGCCAGGAAGTCGTCGAAGTCGCGCGCCGGAGCCGACGCGTCGCGTGTCCAGTGGAACTGCACGTTGGCGCGCGCCAGCCAGCCGGCGCGCTGCAGCGCCCGCGCATCGACCTCGTCATGGAACAGCACGTGCGCCGACGAGAGCTGGGCGGCGGCGGCCACGCGGCGCAGCGCGGCCACCAGCGCGTCGCGCGCGCGATCGTCCTCGGCCATCAGGCGTGTGCCCGGCACCGGCGTGAACGGCACCGCGACCAAGAGCTTGGGGTAGTAGTGCAAGCCGTGGCGTCGATAGGCGTCGGCCCAGGCCCAGTCGAACACGTACTCGCCCCATGAGTGCGTCTTCAGGTACGCCGGTGCGGCTGCGCACAGCCGCGCGCCCGACCACAGCGTGACGAAGCGCGGCGACCAACCCGTTCGGGGCCACGCGCTGCGCGACTCGTGCAGGGCTCGCATATAGGTTGCGCTCATGAACGGTGTGGGCAGCGCCTGCCGCGCCAGCAGCTCGTCCCAGGCAGCACCATCGAGCGCCGCGGGATCGTCGACGATCCGGATGACATAATCGTCCGGACCGTTGTTGCTCGCGTTGCGCGTCTTGCCGCGCGTCGTCGTCACCCGCTCACCGTCACCGTTGCACGTGTCCAAGGTCCGCGTCGCGCTGGCGCAAATCAACCCCACCGTCGGCGACCTGTCCGGCAATGCCAAGCTGATCGCCGAGGCGGCGCGAGCGGCGCATGCCGGCGGCGCAGCGCTGATGATCGCACCGGAGCTCGCGCTGTCGGGTTACCCGCCGGAAGACCTGCTGTTGCGTCCGGCCTTCATGGACGCCTGCGAGCAGCAACTCGCGGCGCTGGCCGTCGAGCTGGCGCCGTTGCAGGGGCTGTCGGTGCTGCTCGGCCATCCGGCACGCAGCCGCACGGTGGTCGTCGCGCGCACGCGGTCGTTGGCCGCTCCGGTGTGCTTCAACGCGGCATCGGTGCTGGCGCAGGGGCGGGTGCAGGCCACCTACTGCAAGCGCGAGTTGCCCAACTATCAAGTGTTCGACGAGCGTCGCTACTTCGTCAGCGGCCGCGAGGCCGGGCTCGCTCCCGTGGTGTTCGATGCCGGTGGCCGGCGATTCGGCGTGCTGATCTGCGAGGACGCCTGGTTCGACGAGCCCGCCGCCGCCGCGGTGAGCGCCGGCGCACAGGTGCTGTGCGTCCTCAACGCCTCGCCGTTCCACCTCGACAAGGGCGAGGAGCGCGAGGCCCGCATGGCCGAGTGCGCCCGCAACGTCGGCGTGCCGCTGTTGTATGCGCACCTGGTCGGTGGCCAGGATGAAGTGGTGTTCGACGGAGCGTCGTTCGCCGCCGATGCGCGCGGACGCATCGTCGTGCGCGGGCCGAGCTTCGAGCCCGGTCTGGTGTGGGTGGATCTCGATGCGCAGCATGCGCCGAGCGGCCAGTGCTGCGAGATGCCGAGCCTCGAGCAGCAGGCCTGGAGTGCGCTGGTGATGGGCGTGCGCGACTACATCGGCAAGAACCGCTTCCCCGGCGCGGTGATCGGGCTGTCCGGCGGCGTCGATTCGGCGCTGGTGCTGGCGATCGCGGTCGACGCGCTGGGCGCGCAGCGCGTGCGCACCGTGATGATGCCGTCGCCGTACACCGCCGACATCTCGTGGCTCGATGCGCGCGAGATGGCGCAGCGCCTCGGGGTGCGCTACGACGAGATCGCGATCGCGCCGATGTTCGACGCCTTTCGCGCGTCGCTGGCGCAGGAGTTCCATGGGCTGCCGGAGGACACCGCCGAGGAGAACATCCAGGCGCGCATCCGCGGCACGCTGCTGATGGCGTTGTCGAACAAGCACGGCTCGATCGTGCTGACGACCGGCAACAAGAGCGAGATGGCGACCGGCTACTGCACGCTGTACGGCGACATGGCCGGCGGCTTCGCGGTCATCAAGGACGTTGCCAAGACGCTCGTGTACCGGCTCGCGAGGTGGAAGAACCAGCAAGCCAGCCGTCGCGCCGACGGTACGATCGGGCCCGTGATTCCCGAACGCATCATCACGCGCGCCCCGTCGGCCGAATTGCGCCCCAATCAGACCGATCAGGACAGCCTGCCGCCGTACGACGTGCTCGACGCGATCCTGGCGCGCTACATGGAAGACGATCAGGGCATCGAGCAGATCGTGGCTGCCGGCTTCGCGCGCAGCGATGTCGAGCGCGTGACGCGCCTGATCAAGGCCAACGAGTACAAACGCCGGCAGGCGCCGATCGGCATTCGCATCACGCATCGCGCGTTCGGGCGCGACTGGCGCTACCCCATCACGTCGGGGTTCCGTGCTTAAATGTCAGCGAAACCGACTCGCCTCGACGGAGCCACCGCCATGAAGCAGATCACCGCGATCATCAAGCCATTCAAGCTCGAAGAAGTGCGCGAGGCGTTGGCCGAGGTCGGCGTTTCCGGCTTGACGGTCACCGAAGTCAAGGGCTTCGGCCGCCAGAAGGGCCACACCGAGCTGTACCGTGGCGCCGAGTACGTGGTCGACTTCCTGCCGAAAGTGAAGATCGAGGTGGTCGTCAAAGACAGCGAGGTCGATCGCTGCATCGATGCGGTGGTCAAGGCTGCCAAGACCGGCAAGATCGGCGACGGCAAGATCTTCGTCACAGCGGTCGAGCAGGTGGTGCGCATCCGCACCGGCGAGACCGACGAGGCCGCGGTCTAGGCGGGACCCGGCGGCGCTCGAATCGAGCGGGTGCTCAGGCGGACGATCTCTGCGCGGGCGGCCGCCCGAGCCCCTTCAGATGCGCCGCAGATCCTCGGACGCGCTGTTCGCTGTCAAGCGTTCGATCGCGTCGAGCAGCGCGTCGGGCGATTCGCGCGGTGTCACCATCGCCAATTGCTCGGCGGTGACGAAGCCGTCGCGCTGCGCCTGCTCCATCATCGCCAGCAGCGGCCGGAAGTAGCCCGCCACGTCGAGCAGGCCGAGCGGGCGGTCGTGGTAGCCGAGATGGCGCCAGCTCCAGACCTCGAACAACTCCTCGAACGTGCCCACGCCACCCGGCAGCGCGACGAAAGCGTGCGTGTGCTCGGCCATCAAGCGCTTGCGCTCGTGCATCGTGTCGACCACCTGCAGACGCGTCAGCCCGGTGTGGCCGGCCTCGCGTTGCATCAGCGAGCGCGGAATCACGCCGTCGACACTGGCGCCAGCGGCGAGCGCGGCGTCGGCCAGCGCACCCATCATGCCGACGCGTCCGCCGCCGTAGACCAGTTCCCAGCCGCGCCGGCCGATCGCCGCTCCCATCTGACGCGCGCTGCGCAGGTACGCCGGGTCGGCCCCGGGGCGTGACCCGCAGTAGACGCAGATGCGCAGCTTCGGCGGCGTCATGCCCAGCGCTGCCAGATCGCCGCGCACCACACGGCCGCACAAGCGAGCAGCGACAGCATCACCGCGGCGCTGCCGAGATCCTTGGCGCGCTTGGACAGCGGGTGCAGATCGGCCGAGATGCGGTCGACTGCCGATTCGACGGCCGAGTTGAGCAACTCGACGATCAGCACCGCGATCACCGAACCCGCCAGCAGGGCCGTCTCGACCCAACTGCGCCCCAGCCACCAGGCCGCCGGCAGCATCACCACGGCGAGCACGCATTCCTGGCGGAAGGCGCTCTCGTGGCGCCAGGCGGCCGACAGTCCGGCCATCGAGTAGCCCGTCGCGTGCACGATGCGCTGCACGCCCGAGCGCGCCTCATGGGGGTGCGTCATGCTGCATTCTTGCAGGCGAGGGGGCGGCCCTGGTGTCGACCAGCCGCGTACCGCACACCACGTCGTGCAGCAACTGGCGGTCGGCGCGCAGGCGGGCCATCCCGGCATACGCTGCGACGCCCACGGCCACCAGGCTGGCCATGAAGCCGACGCTGCGGATGCCCGCCGCGTGCGCCGACGCCAGCGCGGGCAGGAACCACAGCCAGCTTGCGACATACCGCGCGAGCGCGCGCAGCCGGCGCGGCGGCCGGCCGTCGGCGGCCAGCACGCGGATGTGCCAGGTCTTCATCGCCAACGTCTGACCGCGCCACGACCACAAGCCGGCGAAGTACACGCCAAGCACGCAGAACAGGAACGCCTGCAGGCCGGCGCTGCCCTGCAGGGCATGGCGCTGGTCGGTCCAGACGCCGTAGGCCAGGCCGGCAGCCATCACCACACCGAACAACAGCACGGCTTCGTACGACATGCACGCCAGCCGGCGCCACAGGCCGGGCGTTGGCAGTGCCGCCGCCAATGGCGGCGGGCCGCCGGTCATGGCTTGCTCGCGGGCGGAGCAGGCTTGCGCACGCCAGCGCCCTGCGGGCCGCGCTGTGGCAACAAGGTGCGCCGGTCGACGAAGCCAGGCGTCGCGGCGATCTTGGGCATGCCGGCTTGCTGGTGCGCCGGAGGCGACGGCTGGCGCGTGACCAACGTCGTCGTGGCGCCTGGGGCCGCTTGGACAACCGTGGGGGAAACCGACCTGACCCTGGATGTGGCCTGCGACGGGTTGGCGACGAGGTTGCGCTTGTTCGTGCGCGGGGCCGGCTGCTTGGCGCCTCCATTGGCTCGGGCCGACGACCGGGCGCGCTCGGCCAGCGCCTTGCGTTCGCTCTCGGGCAGCGCCTGATACGCCTGCCACTGGGATTGCCGCTCCTGGTTCGGCAGTTGCCTGACCTGCTGGTAGTTCAGCCGGGCCTGCGCGCGTTGCTGCGGAGTCATGTGCGCCCATTCGGTCATGCGCTCTTGCAACCGCTGCTGGTCCGCCGGCGAGATTCTGGGGTAACGCGCCGCCAACTCCAGCCACTTGGACTTGCGGTTGGCGTCGATCGACGACCAGTCGTTGCGCAGTGGCGCCAGCACTTTGCGCTGTTCGGGGCTGAGCGAGGCCCAGGACGGCCCCGACGGGTCGGCCTGACGCCTGGCTTGCGCCGGCGGCTGTGCCGAGGCGCCGGCGACCAAGCCGAGACACAAGACGGCCAGCGCCACTGTGGCCGCCGAGGCGCCCAGTGCAATGCCACGGCGCCAGGCGATCATTCCACCGTGTGCGGCGAACGCAGGTATTCGGCGAACCCCTGGTCGCTGTACGCCTGTGGCGGCAGGTCGTCGGTCAGTATGGCGGCATCGAGTTCGGCGGCCGCGCGCACCTGCTGGTCGACGTAGCTGCGCTGAATGCACAACAGCCCAACCAGCAGCAGCGCGAGCGGGGCCAACGAGGCGAGCCGCAACCACCACGACGGCGGGCCAGCCAGGACCAGCGTGCCGCCTTGCCGGTGGTGTGCCGGCGCGGTCTGCAGCTTGTGCATCTCGCGTCCGCGCTCGACGGCGCGCAGCCGGGCGACCTTGAGGCGCTCGGCGATGTCGTGGGGGAGGTTGTCGCTGTTACGGGCGAGGGCGCCGGCGATGCGCAGTCCGACCCTCGCCTCCAGTGCGTCGGGGTTCGGCACCGTCTCGGCGGCGCCGGGCGGGGTGCGTGGCATGCCGGTCATGGTGTGATTCCCTTGGCTTTCAAGGCCTTCGCCAATGCATGAACCGCCCTGGAACAGTGGGTCTTGACGCTGCCCTCGGAACAACCCATGACGGCGGCCGTCTCCGTCACGTCGAACTCCTCCCAGTAACGGAGGAGGAAGGCCTCCCGTTGACGCTGTGGCAGCTGGCTGACTTCATGCTCGATCTGAAGCAGGATCTGGGCCCGCCCGACGCTGTCGGCCGCGCTTTCGGTGCCGATGGAGTCTTCCGACAAGTGCAGAGTCTCCAGCAAATCGAAGTCGCCAGCCTCGGCCTCGGTCTCGAAGTCCGAGAAGTTTTGCATCACGGCATTGCGCACGCGCTGGCGCCGGAACCAGTCCATCGTAGCGTTGGACAGGATGCGCTGGAAGAGCAGCGGCAACTCGGCCGCCGGGCGATCGGCGTATTTCTCGGCCAATCGAATCATCGAATCCTGCACGATGTCCAGCGCCGCCTCGTCGTCGCGGACGGCGAACGCCGTTCGCTTGAAAGCCCGCCTCTCGACACTCCTGAGGAAATCGGACAGTTCTTGGTCGGTCGCCAATGGTGCGAGGAACCGGCGCCCGAGCCCCGGCAGTTTTTGGGCGGCGCGATTATGGCACCGGGGCACCCACGGACACGGGGTGCAGCGGACGACGCGGCCTGCAGTGACATAATGCTGCTTCGCACAACGCTCCTTTGGATCATCGCGGCGGCCGACACGGCTCACCGATGAATGGTTCGCGCAGGCTCCAAGTCCACCTCACGAGGGTGCGAGTAGGGGCACCGATGGTTTTTCGTCAGAGAAATTCACAGAGGTTCGAAATGGACATGTCTGCCGCGGAAGTCAAGCGCGCCGCTTCGGCGCAACCGCAAGCCAACTCAGCCAGCGCCGACGTCATCAACGGCGCCGAGATCATCGTTCGCTGCCTGCAGGCCGAAGGGGTCAAGTACCTTTGGGGCTACCCCGGCGGTGCGGTGCTCTACATCTACGACGCGTTGTACAAGCAGCAGGGCATCGAGCACGTGCTGGTGCGCCATGAACAGGCCGCCGTGCACGCCGCCGACGGCTACGCGCGCGCCACCGGCGAGGTGGGCGTCGCGCTGGTGACCTCGGGCCCCGGGGTGACCAACGCGGTGACCGGTATCGCCACCGCGTACATGGACTCGATCCCGATGGTCATCATCACCGGCCAGGTGCCCACGCCGGCGATCGGGCTCGATGCCTTCCAGGAGTGCGACACGGTGGGCATCACGCGCCCGGTGGTCAAGCACAACTTCCTGGTCAAGGACGTGCGCGAGCTGGCGCCGACCATCAAGAAGGCCTTCCACATCGCGCGCAGCGGTCGACCGGGGCCGGTGGTGGTCGACGTGCCGAAGGACGTGTCGGTGAAGACCGCCGCGTTCGCCTACCCCGAGCGCATCGAGATGCGCTCGTACAACCCGGTGCGCAAGGGCCATGGCGGCCAGATCCGCAAGGCCGTGCAGTTGCTGCTGCAGGCCAAGCGGCCTTACATCTACACCGGTGGCGGCGTCGTCCTGGGCAATGCGGCGGCCGAACTGCGCGAGCTGGCCGACTGGCTCGGCTTCCCATGCACCAACACGCTGATGGGGCTCGGCTCCATCGCGTCGAGCGACCCCAAGTTCCTCGGCATGCTCGGCATGCACGGCACCTACGAGGCGAACATGACGATGCAGCACTGCGACGTGCTGCTCGCGGTGGGCGCGCGATTCGACGACCGCGTGATCGGCAACCCGAAGCACTTTGCATCGGTCGAGCGCAAGATCATCCACATCGACATCGACCCTTCGTCGATCTCCAAGCGCGTGCGCGTGGACATTCCCATCGTCGGTGACGTCAAGGACGTGCTGCGCGAGCTGATCGATCAAATGAAAGAGGGTAGCGCCAAGCCCGATTCGATCGCGCTCGCCGCCTGGTGGAGTCAGATCAACGAGTGGCGGCGCCGCGAGTGTCTGAGCTACAGGCGCAGCACCGAAGTCGTCAAGCCGCAGCAGGTGGTCGAGACGCTGTGGCAGCTGACCCGCGACAGCGATGCCTATATCACCTCCGACGTCGGCCAGCACCAGATGTGGGCCGCTCAGTTCTACGGCTTCAAGGAGCCGCGCCGCTGGATCAACTCCGGCGGCCTCGGCACGATGGGCGTGGGGCTACCCTACGCGATGGGCATCAAGCTCGCTAAGCCGCAGGCCGACGTGTTCTGCATCACCGGCGAGGGCTCGATCCAGATGTGCATCCAGGAGCTGTCGACCTGTGCGCAGTACAAGACGCCGGTGAAGATCGTGTCGCTGAACAACCGCTACCTCGGCATGGTGCGGCAGTGGCAGGAACTGGACTACGGCAAGCGCTATTCGCACACCTACATGGATGCGTTGCCCGATTTCGTGAAGCTCGCCGAGGCCTACGGTCACGTGGGCCTGCTGATCGAGAAGCCGGCCGATGTCGAGCCGGCGCTGCGCGAGGCGATCCGGCTGAAGGATCGCACGGTCTTCCTCGATTTCCGCACCGACCCCACCGAGAACGTCTGGCCGATGGTGCAGGCCGGCAAGGGCATCACCGAGATGCTGCTCGGTTCCGAGGATCTCTGAGCCCCTGCGCGGCAGGAGGCGGTGCTTACCGGCACCGCGGCCGTGCCGCACAGTGGCCGGAGGTTCGTTTCCGCAACGATTGACTTCGAAGCACGCGACCAAGGCCCGGCGGTGACCGCCGCCGGCGCTGAAGAGTCCGAAGGACGAACGAAAGATGAAGCACATCATTGCCGTGCTGCTCGAGAACGAGCCCGGCGCCCTGTCGCGGGTCGTGGCGCTGTTTTCGGCGCGCGGCTACAACATCGAGAGCCTGACCGTCGCCCCGACCGAGGATTCGTCGCTGTCGCGGATGACGATCGTCACCAACGGCTCCGACGAGGTGATCGAGCAGATCACCAAGCACCTGAACCGGCTGATCGAGGTGGTCAAGGTGGTCGACCTCACCGAAGGCAGCTTCACCGAACGCGAGCTGATGCTGATCAAGGTGAGGGCGGTCGGCAAGGAGCGTGACGAGATGAAGCGCATGGCGGACATCTTCCGCGGCCATATCGTCGATGTGACGGACAAGAGCTACACGGTGGAGTTGACCGGCGACGCGGCCAAGCTCGATGCGTTCATCGACGCCGTCGACCGCGCGTCGATCCTCGAGACGGTGCGCACCGGCACCAGCGGGATCGGTCGCGGGGAGCGGATACTGAAGGTGTAGCTCGGATTGCGAAGACCTCGACAGAACAACTGGAGAACACATGAAGGTTTACTACGACAAGGACGCCGACCTCAGCCTGATCAAGGGCAAGAACGTCACCATCGTCGGCTACGGCTCGCAGGGCCACGCCCACGCGCAGAACCTCAACGACAGCGGTGTGCGGGTGACCGTCGGCCTGCGCCGCGGCGGGGCGTCGTGGGGCAAGGCCGAGAAGGCCGGCTTGAAGGTGGCGGCGATCGGCGACGCTGTCAAGCAGGCAGACGTCGTGATGATCCTGCTGCCCGACGAGCAGATCGCCACGGTCTACCGCGACGATGTCGCGCCCAACATCCGCCAGGGCGCGTCGCTGGCGTTCGCGCACGGCTTCAACATCCACTACGGCCAAGTGATGCCTCGCGACGACCTCGACGTCTGGATGGTCGCGCCCAAGGCGCCCGGCCATACGGTGCGCAACACCTACACGCAAGGCGGCGGCGTGCCGCACCTGATCGCAGTGCACGCCGACCGCTCCGGCAAGGCGCGCGACCTGGCGCTGAGCTACGCCGCGGCCAACGGCGGCGGCAAGGCCGGCATCATCGAGACGTCGTTCCGCGAGGAGACCGAAACCGATCTGTTCGGCGAACAGGCGGTGCTGTGCGGCGGCTGCGTGGAACTGGTCAAGGCCGGATTCGAGACGCTGGTCGACGCCGGCTATGCGCCGGAGATGGCGTACTTCGAGTGTCTGCACGAACTCAAGCTGATCGTCGACCTGATGTACGAAGGCGGCATCGGCAACATGAACTACTCGATCTCGAACAACGCCGAGTACGGCGAGTACAGCACCGGTCACAAGGTGATCGGCGAGGCCTCGCGCGCGGCGATGAAGAAGGCGCTGGCCGACATCCAGAGCGGCGAGTACGCCAAGAGCTTCATCCTGGAGAACCGTGCCGGCGCGCCGACGCTGCTGTCGAGGCGCCGCCTGACCGCCGAGCACCCGGTGGAAGTGGTCGGCGAGAAGCTGCGCGCGATGATGCCGTGGATCAAGGCCAACAAGCTGGTCGACAAGAGCCGCAACTGAGCTGGTCGGCCAGCGCCGGAATCGACGTTGGCCGGGGTCGGCACGGTCGCGCGCACAATGGCGGCACGATGAGCGACCTGTCGCAACCGCACGCTGAAGAGGGCGTCGTTCCCCCGCCGCTGCGGCCGCGGCGCAAGGGCATCTACATCCTGCCCAACCTGTTCACGGTGGCGGCGCTGTTCGGTGGCTTCTACGCCATTCTGATGGCGATGAACGGCCGCTTCGACGTCGCCGGCATCGGCGTTTTCAGCGCGATGGTGCTCGACAGCCTCGACGGTCGCGTGGCACGCATGACCAACACGCAAAGCGCGTTCGGCGAGCAGATGGACAGCCTGTCGGACATGGTGAGCTTCGGCGTCGCGCCGGCGCTCATCGTCTACGAGTGGGGGCTCAAGGGGCTCGGCAAGTGGGGGCTGATCGCCGCCTTCGTGTACTGCGCGTGTGCCGCGCTGCGGCTGGCGCGCTTCAATACCAACATCGGCGTGGTCGACAAGCGGTTCTTCCAGGGTTTGCCGAGTCCGGCCGCCGCCGCGCTGGTGGTCGGCTTCATCTGGGTGCTCGACGACTACGGCTTCAAGGATGCCGCGCGCGTCGAATGGCTGGGCTGGACGGCGTTCGCCGTCACGCTGTACGCCGGCCTGACGATGGTCACCAACGTGCCTTTCTACAGTTTCAAGGATGTCAGCTTCAAGCGCTCGGTGCCGTTCATCGTGATCGTCGCCATCGCGCTGGCGATCGCGGTGGTCAACATCGCGCCGCCGCTGGTGCTGTTCGCGGCCTTCTGCGTCTACGGCTTCTCGGGCTACGCGGTCTACGGCTACAAGCGCGCGAAGGGCAAGCCGGTCAGCGTGATCGCGACCTCGACGGACGAACCCGACGAAGAGGGCCTTCATCGCTGAAGGCGCCGCCGCCGGCCCTGCGAACGCGGCGGTCGGGCGTGCTACAGTGCACCCCATGATGCTGCCGAACGCGATCGCTCTGGCTCTACTGCTAGGAGACCCACGGGCTCGCTGATCGTCCACGTCCAATCGTTTCCCGATCTCACGGCCCGTATGCAACCCGCAGCGGGCCGTTTGCTTTGTCTGAAATGCGGGTTGCGAACACCAGAGGAACCCATGCTGAAGCAACCGCAGACCAAGTACCGCCCGTTCGCACCGGTATGTCTGGCCGACCGCCGCTGGCCCGACGCCGTCCTGACCCGGGCCCCGGCGTGGTGCAGCGTCGACCTGCGCGACGGCAATCAGGCGCTGATCGAGCCGATGGACAGCCAGCGCAAGCTGCGGATGTTCGACATGCTGGTGGACATCGGGTTCAAGGAGATCGAGGTCGGTTTTCCTTCGGCGTCGCAGACCGATTTCGACTTCGTGCGCATGCTGATCGAGCAGCGTCTGGTTCCCGACGACGTGACGATCCAGGTGCTGACGCAGGCGCGCCCCGAGTTGATCGAGCGCACGTTCGCGTCGCTGGTCGGGGCCAGGCGCGCGATCGTGCACCTGTACAACGCAACCGCGCCGGTGATGCGGCGCGTCGTGCTCGGGCTCGACGAGGACGGCATCGTCGAACTGGCCGCTTCGCACGCACGGCTGATCCGCGACCTGGCGGCGCGCCAGAGCGCCACCGAATTCGTCTTCCAGTACTCGCCCGAGATGTTCTCGGGCACCGAGCTGGCATTCAGCAAGCGCGTGGTCGATGCGGTGACCGAGGTCTGGCAGCCGACGCCGCAGCGCAAGTGCATCGTCAACCTGCCGTCGACGGTCGAGCACAGCACGCCCAACATCTTTGCCGACATGATCGAATGGATGCACCGGCACCTCGCACGCCGCGATGCGATCGTGCTGTCGGTGCACCCGCACAACGACCGCGGCACCGGCACCGCGGCGGCGGAGTTCGCGCTCATGGCCGGGGCCGACCGAGTCGAAGGTTGTCTATTCGGCAACGGCGAGCGCACCGGCAACGTCGACCTGGTCAACATCGCGCTCAACCTGTACACGCAGGGCGTGACGCCGAACCTCGACTTCTCCGACATCGACGACGTGCGGCGCTGCGTCGAGCACTGCAACCAGTTGCCGGTGCACCCCCGTCACCCCTATGTCGGAGATCTTGTCTACACGTCGTTCTCAGGCTCGCACCAGGACGCGATCAAGAAGGCGTTCGCGGCGCGTCGTGAAGGCGACATCTGGGAGATGCCGTATCTGCCGATCGACCCCAAGGATCTCGGTCGCAGCTACGACGCGGTGATCCGCGTCAACAGCCAGTCGGGCAAGGGCGGGATCGCCTACCTGCTCGAGCACGAGTTCGGGCTCGAACTGCCTCGCAGGCTGCAGATCGAGTTCAGCCGCGTCGTGCAGGCCATGACCGACGACACCGGCAAGGAAGTGACGGCGCCGCAGCTCAAGCGGCTGTTCGATGCCGAGTATGGCCTGGGGTCGCCTGCGGTCTCTCAGGTATCGATCGCCGAGCGCAGCGACGGCAGCGTCGCCGTCCACGCCCAGTGGCTGCAAGGTGACGGATCGCGCCAGCCGATCGGCGGCGTCGGCAACGGGCCGATCGACGCCTTCGTTGCCGCGCTGCAGGTGCACGTGGGCGAGCCGATCCGCGTGCTCGACTACCATGAGCACGCGATCAGCGGCGGGGCCGACGCGAGCGCCGCGGCGTACATCGAGCTGCGCGTGGGCGAGCACACCGTGTTCGGCGTCGGCGTCGATCGCAGCATCACCACCGCGTCGTTCAGCGCGATCGTGTCCGGTGTGCGCCGGGCCCGCTCGCGCAGCGCCGCCATGCAGCCGTCGACCGCGGTTGCCTGAGATCCAGCACATCCCCGGGAGCACGCCATGGCCGACAAGCTGATCGTTTTCGACACCACGCTGCGCGACGGCGAGCAGTCGCCCGGCGCCTCGATGACGCGCGAGGAGAAGCTGCGCATCGCGCGCCAGCTCGAGCGGCTGAAAGTCGACGTGATCGAAGCCGGCTTCGCGGCCTCGTCCAACGGCGACTTCGAGGCGGTCCGGTCGATTGCGCAGGCAGTGCGCGACAGCGTGGTGTGCTCGCTCGCGCGCGCCAACGACCGCGACATCGCGCGCGCGGCCGAGGCCCTGAAAGGTGCGGCGCGTGCGCGCATCCACACCTTCATCGCCACCAGCGCGCTGCACATGGAGAAGAAGCTGCGCATGACGCCCGAGCAGGTGTTCGAGCAGGCCAAGCTTGCGGTGCGCTTCGCGCGCAACCTGTGCGACGACGTCGAGTTCTCGCCCGAGGACGGCTACCGCTCCGATGTCGACTTCCTGTGCCGTGTGCTCGAAGCCGCGATTCGCGAGGGCGCGACGACGATCAACATCCCCGATACCGTGGGCTATGCCGTCCCCGAACTGTACGGCGGGTTCATCGCAGCGCTGCGCCAACGCGTGCCCAACTCGGACAAGGCGGTGTGGTCGGTGCACTGCCACAACGATCTCGGCCTGGCCGTGGCCAACTCGCTGGCCGGCGTCAAGATCGGCGGCGCGCGCCAGGTCGAATGCACGATCAACGGCCTGGGCGAGCGCGCGGGCAACTGTGCGCTCGAGGAAGTGGTGATGGCGGTGCGCACGCGGCGCGACTACTTCGGACTCGAACTCGGCGTCGACACCAGCCAGATCGTGCCGGCGTCGCGCATGGTGAGCCAGACCACCGGCTTCGTCGTGCAGCCGAACAAGGCGGTGGTCGGCGCCAACGCGTTCGCCCACGCCTCGGGCATCCATCAGGACGGCGTGCTGAAGGCGCGCGACACCTACGAAATCATGCGCGCCGAGGACGTCGGCTGGAGCGCCAACCGCATCGTGCTGGGCAAGCTGTCGGGGCGCAACGCGTTCAAGCAGCGGCTACAGGAGCTTGGAATCGCGATGGAGTCGGAGGCCGACATCAACGCGGCGTTCATGCGCTTCAAGGATCTCGCCGACCGCAAGAGCGATATCTTCGACGAGGACATCCTGGCGCTCGTCAGCGACGAGGCTGTCAGCGGCCCGCGCGAGCACTACCGACTGCTCAGCCTCAGCCAGCACAGCGAGACCGGCGAGCGCCCGTGCGCCCACGTCAGCTTTGCCATCGGCGAGCAGGAGTTCGCCGCCGACAGCGAAGGCAACGGTCCGGTCGATGCGATCCTGAAGGCCATCGAGTCCAAGGTGGGTTCGGGCGCCGAGTTGCTGCTCTACTCGGTGAACGCCATCACTTCGGGCAGCACCGAATCGCAGGGTGAGGTGACCGTGCGCCTGCAACTCGGTGGTCGAATCGTCAACGGCGTCGGCGCCGACCCCGACATCGTGGTGGCCTCGGCGAAGGCCTACATCGCCGCGCTGAACAAACTGCACCACGGCTCCGAACGGGTTGCGGCCCAAGGGTAAACCCGTAGCTTCGGATCCCCGACTCGCGTGGCAACAACGCACGGCAGAAATTGGCGCACCCCCGCACTTGAGGAAAATTACCTAAGCTTTTGATATTGCCCACGTTTTGATGCGCCGATACACTGGCGCACCGGTCAGCTCATGGCCGGTTCGTTTGTCGAGATCGCGCGGTGCATGCAAGAACCTGGGGAACGTCGTTGGTGAAGCGAATGAGCGCGTGGGCGGCCGGTGCGTTCGCCATGGTTTGCTTTCTGGCCACACCCACCTTCGCGGTTGCCGGCGGCGACGCACGGCCGGTCGCCAAAGCCAAGAGCAGCAGCGCAACCAAGAGCGCATCGCGACGCAAGGCGCGCGTGACGGTACGACCGTCGCTGGCGCAGAAGCAAGGCCTGCGAGGCACCGAAGACGCGCTGCGTCTCAAATCCAGTGCCGCGCTGGTGATCGATCAGGACACCGACGAGGTGCTGTACAGCAAGAATGCCGAGGCGGTGCTGCCGATCGCGTCGATCACCAAGCTGATGACGGCGATCGTCGTGCTCGATGCCGACCAGCCGATGGACGAGCCGATCAAGGTGTCGAAGGTCGCGCTCGACACCCCGAGGAACAACCGTTCTCGCCTCCGCGTGGGCGCCACGCTGTCGCGCGGCGAGTTGATGCACCTGGCCCTGATGTCGTCGGAGAACCGCGCCGCCTTCTCGATCGGTGCGGCCTACCCGGGCGGGCTGCCGGCGCTGGTCGAGGCGATGAACCGCAAGGCGGGCGAACTCGGCATGCACGATTCGCACTTCGTCGAACCCACCGGCCTGTCGAGCGACAACCGCTCGAGCGCGCACGACCTCGCGCTGCTCGTCCAGGCTGCGTACGAGCACCCGGTGCTGCGTGAATACTCGACCACTGAAGATGCGTCGGTGCCGATCGGACGGCGCATGGTGCAGTTCCGTACCACGAATTCGCTGGTGCGCAACCCATCGTGGGAAATTGGCCTGCAGAAGACTGGCTACATCTCCGAGGCGGGTCGCTGCCTGGTGATGCAGGCCGAGTTGGCCGGTCGCAAGCTGATCATGGTGCTGCTCGATTCGGTCGGCCGCTACTCGCGCGTCGGCGATGCCGAGCGCATCCGGCGTTGGCTCGACTCGTTGCCGACCGCACACGCGCAAGAGCAGGGGACGCCCGATGCGCCCGATGCGGCTTCTGCAGTGGCGCACGAGCCTTCAGCGGCGGTGACCGAGGGCGAGGGAGATCTGGGCCGCAGTGGCTCGGACACGTTCTAGCCAAGACTCCTCGAGCCGGTCGGCCGGCGCCGACACCGACAGCCCGGCGACCAGGCTCGACTGGTCGTCGAAGATCCCAGCGGCGAGGCAGCGCACGCCGAGTTCCAACTCCTCGTCGTCGCGCGCCGTGGCGGTCTGTCTCACCAGCATCAGTTCGCGCTCCAGGCGCGCCAGGTCGGTGATGCTGTTGCGCGTGTGGCCCGCCAGACCGGTGCGTGTCGCGTAGGCACGCACACGTTGCGGTTCGTCGAAGGCCAGGAACAGCTTGCCCACCGACGTCAGGTGCAGGGGCGCACGCCCCCCGACGGCGCGCACCACCTGCATCCCCGAGCGCTCGCTGTACGTGCGCTCGATGTAGACGATCTCGTCGCCCTGGCGCACCGAAAGGTTGACCGGCTGGTGCGTCAGCTTGTGCAGCTCGCGCATCGGCCCGAGCGCCGCGTCGCGCACGTCGAGACGCGCCTTCACCAGATTGCCCAGTTCGAGCAGGCGCATGCCGAGCCGGTAGCTGCCGGCTTCGGGTCGATCGACGAAGCGGCCGATCACCAGGTCGTTGAGGATGCGGTGGGCGGTCGACGGATGCAGCCCGGTGCGCGCGGTGAGTTGCTTCAGTGGTACCGGATCGGGCTGCGACGCCAGCACGTCCAGCAGGGTGAACATGCGCTCGATCACCTGGATGGTCGGCGCCACCGGTGCGCGCGCGGCGTCTCGTTGCTTCTCGCTCATGGAACGCGATTCTGCATCCTGAGAGCGTCGATTCGACAATTCGGATGGCCGGGATCTCCGCGGTTGGGTCAGGCGGTGCGCACCGCGTGCGCCGCTGCCACCCCCGATCGCACGGCACCTTCGAGCGTGGCCGGGTAGGGGCCGTCCACGTAGTCGCCGGCGGCCAACAGATTGGGCGCGATCAGCGCCGTGGGGCGCCGCAACGCCGGCACGCAGGCGAAGGTGGCGCGACGCTCGAGCGCCGTGTGCACCACCTCGGGCTGCGGGCCGAACGAAGCAGGCAGGTCGCGAGCGCCCTGCGCCTGCACGGCCGAGGCCAGTGCAGGCAACCCCCTCTCGAGCCAGTCGCTGGCACCGCTGACGACGAGCGCCGCGAGGTCGTGATGCTGCCCCAGCAGCCCGAGATCGAAGGCGAATTGCGCCGGGCGCTCGCGGTCGCTTCGCAGGGCCACCATGGGGCTGGGTAGCGCAAACCTGCGTCGCAGGTACACGGTGGCAATGGGCTCGTGCCGCAGTGCTCGCGCCCGTTGTGCCCAGGGCGCGTTCAGCGGCGAAGCCAGCCGCGCTGCCTCGACGGCGCTGCAGGCGAGGATCACCGCATCGAAGGCGGTGCCGTCGACCAACCATCCGGTGCCAGACGTCGGGCCGATCGCGAGCACGCGGTGTCTGAGTCGAAGCGTCGCCCCCTGCTGCTCGAGCCAGCGCAGCGCCGGCTCCGGCAGCAGCCGCGAGAGCCCGGCGGCCGGGAGCAGCAGGTCGGAGCTGCCACGTCCGCCGAACAGCGCGTCGGCCAACACCCGCAGAAACACCGTCGCGTCCGCGAGCGCCGACGGCGTGTTCAGCGCTGCGAGGCAAAGCGGATCGATCAGATCCTGCCGCACGCGCGGCGGCAATCCCGCGCAGAGCTGGGCCACCGTCTCGACTCCGGGATTGCGCATGCCGTTGCGCAACCAGGCAAAGGTCTGGCGCAGCAGCGCAGTGCGCTCGCGCCAGCTCCACCGGTGCTGGCGCGCAACCGCCCAGGCGAACGCCAGGTGCACGTTGCCGCGCGGCAACCGGATGCCGCCACCATCCGGGTACAGCAATTCGAGCCGGCGGCGCTGCAGCACCCGCGCAGGGTCGACGCCGACCCGCCGCATCAGGCGCAGCGTTTCGCGATAGGCGCCGATCAGGATGTGCTGACCATTGTCGAGTGCAAGCCCATCGACGGCCACGCTGCGCGCGCGGCCGCCGCCGCTGCCCGCCATTTCGAACAACGTGACCGCATGGCCGTCGGCGCTGGCCTGCACCGCGGCGGCGAGCCCCGCCCAGCCGGCGCCGACCACCGCCACGCACCTGCGTGGCAGGCTCACTTCAGTGGCCTTGCCACTGTGTGCGCGCAGCGATCCACAGCTTGCGCAACGGCGTCAGCGAGGTACGCTGGTGCAGCACCCGGAAGCCGTCGTCTTCGATCTCCTGCAGCAGCGTGCGATAGATGTTGGCCATCATCAGACCGGGTCGTTGCGATTCGCGGTCGGCCTCGGGCAACAGCGCCAGCGCGCCGTCGTAGGTGGCCTGCGCGCGTTGCGCCTGAAACCGCATGAGCGCGGTGAAGCGATCGCTGTAGCCCCACGGGGACTCGCGCTGCAGGATCTCCGAGGCCTTGACCCCGAAGCGCTGCAAGTCCTCCAGCGGCAGATAGATGCGGCCGCGGCGGGCGTCGTCGCCGACATCGCGAATGATGTTGGTCAACTGCAGCGCCAGTCCCAGTTTGTGCGCGTAGTCGATCGTGCGCACGCTGCGGCGCCCGAAGATGTTGGCTGCCACCTCGCCGACGACGCCGGCCACCAGGTGGCAATAGCGCTCGAGCAGCGCGAAGTCGAGGTAGCGCGTCTGGTCGAGGTCCATCTGGCAGCCTTCGATCACTGCCAGCAAATGAGACGGCTCGATGCCGTGCGCAGCGGCCTGCGGCATCAGCGCCTGCAGCACCGGATGGCTCGGTGTGCCGGCGAAGGCGCTGGCCACCTCCTGCCGCCACCAGGCGAGCTTGGCGGCCGCAACGCCGGGGTCGGTGACTTCGTCGACCACGTCGTCGACTTCACGGCAAAAGGCATAGAACGCCGTGATCGCCGCGCGCTTGGCCGGCGGCAGGAACATGAACGCGTAGTAGAACGACGATCCGCTGCCGGCCGCCTTCTGCTGCACGTATTGCGCAGGGGTCACACCAGGCGCTCGGGGGCGAACCACGTGGTGCGATAGCGCAGGCTGCGCCACGCCAGCAGGGGCGCATCGGCTGCGTTCAGCCGCGGCCGGCGGGTGATCGATGCGCAATCCATCCGCGCGATTCTCTCAAGGATGCGCCAGCCGCCGTGCACCACGAGGCGCAGCTCCCAGCCGGCGCGGCCCGGCACGCGCAGCGGCAGGGCGGCGCCTTCGGCCAGCAGCGAGGCGGTCCAGCGCACGAGGTCGCGCACCAATGCACGCAATGCGGGGGTGTCGCCGAGCGCGCGCGGATCGGCGAGATCGACACCGTGCAACGCGGCGTCGGCGTACGGAAGGTAGTTGCGCCCGCGTGGCAGATCGACGCTGAGGTCTTGCCAGAAGTTGATGAGCTGCAGGCTCGAGCACACGGCGTCGGCCTGGTGCAGCGACTGTGCGTCGCCGATGCCGTACAGGTGCAGCAGCAGGCGCCCGATCGGATTGGCCGAGCGGCGGCAATAGGCGAGCAGCGCCTCGCGGTCGGCATAGCTGGGGTTGCCGGCGTCCTGCTCGAACGCATCGAGCAGGTCGTGCAGCGGCGCGGGCGGCAGCGCGTGCGTGCGCATTGCGGCGGCCAGCGCGTCGAAGACGCCCGCCCAGGGTTGCGCCGCGGGAAGCGGGTCGCCGGCGATGGTTGCCGTCAGCGCCGCGCGAAAGCGCGCCAACTCGCGCAGGCGGGCCGCAGGCTCGGCGTCGCCCTCGTCGGCGATGTCGTCGGCGGTGCGGGCGAGGGCGTAGATCGCCCGCACGGGCGCACGCAGCGACGGCGGGCACAGCAGCGACGCCACCGGAAAGTTCTCGTAGTGACCGACCCCCATGCGCGGATTCTGATTTCAATTGAAACGAGCCGGGTTTGACAGCGCATCGGTTGGCCCATACATTACTGACCGGCCGGTCAGTCACTAAAAAGGAAGCGACCGGCCGCCGTCGCGCTGTTCATCCGATCGCCCCGCCATGAAGCGCCTTCTTCTCGCCCCGCTGTTGCCACTCATCGCCACCGCCTTGATTGCCTGCTCGCCCAAGCCGCCGCCCGCACAGCCGACTCGGGCGGTGCGCACGGCGGTTGTCGCATCGACCGCGGGCGGAGCCCACGAGTACGCGGCAGAGATCCGCGCGCGCACCGAATCGAGGCTGGGTTTTCGCGTCGGCGGCAAGCTGGTCTCGCGCTCGGCCGACCTGGGCGACGCAGTTCGCGCCGGGCAGGTGCTGGCGCAACTCGACCCTCGTGATCTTCAACTGGGTCAGCAGGCGGCACAGGCCGCGCTGGGGGCCGCCAAGGCCAACTTCGAGCTCAGCCAGACCGAATTCAAGCGCTATCAGGAACTGCGCGAACAGGGCTTCATCAGCCGGCTCGAGCTCGAGCGTCGCGCAACCGGCCTCGTCGCTGCGCAGGCGCAATACGAGCAGGCGCGGGTGCAGGCCGGCATGCAGGGCAATCAGGCGCGCTACGCCACGCTGAGCGCCGATGCGTCGGGGGTGATCACGGGCGTCGATGCCGAACCCGGTGCGGTGGTGGCAGCCGGTGCACCGGTGCTGCGGCTCGCGCACGACGGGCCGCGCGACGCGGTCTTCAACGTGCCGGAGGACCGGGTGGCGCAGATGCGTTCGCTGCTCGGAGTGACCAACGCGTTGCAGGTGACCCTGTGGAATGACCGCGCCGCGCCGATCGTCGCCACGGTGCGCGAGGTGGCCGCCGCCGCCGACCCGACGACGCGAACCTTCGTCGTCAAGGCCGACATCGGCCGTGCCGCGGTCAGGCTCGGTCAGACGGCAGCGGTCAGGGTCGAGTCGCCGCACGTGGTCGGTCAGATCAAGCTGCCGCTGCCGGCCGTGTTCGAACTGCGGGGCGTGCCGACGGTGTGGGTGCTCGACCGCGCGAGCATGACGGTCAGGCCGCAGGCGGTGCGCCTGACCGGTGCCGAGGGCAACGACGTGGTGATCGCCGGCGGCGTGTCGCTTGGCGAGACGGTGGTGGTGGCCGGCGTCCACGTGCTGAGCGCCGGACAGAAGGTGCGCCTGTACGCCGAGCGCGGCGCACAGGCGGGCCACACCGCGCCGCTCGGTGGCAGCGTCGCGACGCGCTGAAGCGAGGCTGAGCCGATGTCTGCCGCTGCGACTGCCGGGGCGTCGCGCTTCAACGTGTCGAGTTGGGCGCTGGCGCATCCGGCGTTGACGCGCTATCTGCTGATCGTGCTGATGGTGCTGGGGTTCGCGGCGTACTTCCAGCTCGGCCAGGACGAAGATCCGCCGTTCACTTTTCGTGCGATGGTCGTGCAGGCGTACTGGCCAGGCGCCAAAGCGCAGCAGATCGCCGAGCAGGTGACCGACCGCATCGAGAAGACGCTGCAGGAGGTGCCGCATGCCGACATCATCCGCAGCTACACCAAGCCCGGCGAGTCGCTGACCATCCTGCAGCTCGCCGACAGCACGCCGCCCAAGGAGGTGGCTAATGCGTGGTATCAGGCGCGCAAGCGCGTCGGCGACATGCGCGCCACGCTGCCGCAGGGCGTGATCGGCCCGCTGTTCAACGACGACTTCGGCGATGTCTACGGCTCGATCTTCGCGTTGTCGGCCGACGGCTTCAGCGACGAGGAGCTGCGCGAGTTCGCCGAGGATGTGCGCTCGGCGCTGCTGCGCGTGCCCGACGTCGCCAAGGTCGAGCTGTTCGGCGTGCAGCCCGAGAAGCTGTTCGTCGAGATCTCGCACCAGCGCCTGGCGCAGCTCGGACTCGGCCTGAGCCAGGTGGTGGCCCAGCTGGGTGCGCAGAATGCCATCGAAGGGGCCGGCGTGCTCGACGCCGGCGCGCAGAACCTCCAGGTGCGGGTCGGCGGCGCGTTCGATTCGGTCGACGAGTTGCGTCGCTTCCCGATCCGTGCCCTCGACCCGGCCACCGGCGTAGCGAGCAGTCTGCGTCTGGCCGATATCGCCGAGATCCGCCGCGCGACGGTCGACCCGCCGGCGGTGAAGGTGCGCCACCAGGGCAAGACGGTGATCGCCTTGGGTGTGGCGATGGCCAAGGGCGGCGACATCATCGCGCTCGGCGACGCGCTGCACGCCAAGGCCGACGCGTTGCGGCGCGACCTGCCCGCTGGCATCGAGCTGATGCAGGTGCAGGATCAGCCGCGCGCCGTGTCGCGCTCGGTGGGCGAGTTCGTCCGCGTGCTGATCGAGGCGATCGTCGTCGTGCTGGCGGTCAGCTTCGTCAGCCTCGGGCTGCACACCCGGCCGCTGCGCATCGACATGCGGCCGGGGCTGGTGGTGGGCATCACGATCCCGCTGGTGCTGGCGATCACCTTCATCGCCATGTACTACTGGGGTGTCGGCCTGCACAAGGTCTCGCTCGGCTCGCTGATCATCGCGCTCGGTCTGCTGGTCGACGACGCGATCATCGCGGTGGAGATGATGGTGCGCAAGCTCGAGGAGGGCTACGACAAGGCGCGCGCCGCGTCGTTCGCCTACGAGATCACGTCGATGCCGATGCTCACAGGCACGCTGATCACGGCGGCAGGCTTCCTGCCGATCGGCCTGGCCAAGTCGATGACCGGCGAGTACACCTTCGCGATCTTCGCGGTGACGTCGGCCGCGCTGTTGATCTCATGGGCAGTATCGGTGTACTTCGTGCCGTTTCTCGGCGCGGCGCTGCTGCGCACCCGCAGCCGAGCCGGCGGCCAGGCGCACGAGTTGTTCGACACCCCGTTCTACTCGCGCTTTCGCGCGCTGGTCGACTGGTGCGTGCAGCATCGCTGGCTGACGATCGGCGCCACCGTGCTGACCTTCGCGCTCGGGTTGGCCGGCATGGGCAAGGTGCAGCAGCAGTTCTTCCCGGACTCGAGCCGGCCCGAGATCCTGGTGGACCTGTGGCTGCCCGAGGGCTCGACCATCCAGCAGAGCGAGGCGGTCGCGCGCCGCTTCGAGCAGCGGATGATGAAGGAACCTGGCATCGACACCGTGACGGCGTGGATCGGCTCTGGCGTGCCGCGCTTCTACCTGCCGCTCGACCAGATCTTCCCGCAGAGCAACGTCAGCCAGACCATCCTGCTGGCGCGCAGCCTCGAGCAGCGCGAAGTGCTGCGTCAGCGGTTGCCCGCGCTGCTGGCCGAGGAGTTCCCTGAGGCGCGCGGCCGCGTCAAGTTGCTGCCCAACGGGCCGCCGGTGCCGTATCCGGTGCAGTTCCGCGTGCTGGGCTCCGATGTGCAGCAGGTGCGCGCCTGGGCCGACGAGGCACGCGCCATCGTCGCCTCGGACCCGGCGATGCGCGGCGTCAACGACAACTGGAACGAATCGATCAAGGCCCTGCAGCTCGAGATCGACCAGGACAAGGCGCGCGCCATCGGCGTCAGCAGTCAATCGGTGGCGCAGGCCTCGCGCACGATCCTGTCGGGCATCACGATCGGCCAGTACCGCGAGGGCGACAAGCTGGTCGACATCGTGCTGCGGCAACCGCTGCACGAGCGCGACGCCATCACCGACCTCGGCAGCGCCAACCTGCCCTCCGCGAGCGGGCGCTCGGTGCCGCTGACCCAGGTGGCGCGCATCGGCATGGGCTTCGAGCCCGGTGTGCTGTGGCGCGAGGGCCGCAAGTTCGCGGTCACCGTGCAAGGCGACGTCGCCGAGGGCGTCGAGGGGGCCACCGTCACGCAGCGCATCTGGCCCAGGCTGCAGGAACTGCAGGCCCGCATGCCCGCGGGTTACTCGATCCAGGTCGCCGGTGCGGTGGAGGAGAGCCGCAAGGGCCAGGGCGCGATCGTCGCCGGCGTGCCGCTGATGTTGTTCATCATGATGACGCTGCTGATGCTGCAACTGCAGAGCTTCTCGCGGTCGGTGCTGGTGTTCCTGACCGCGCCGCTGGGCCTGGTCGGCGTCGCCGCAGCGCTGCTGCTGCTGAATCGCCCGTTCGGCTTCGTCGCGTTGCTCGGCGTGATCGCGCTGATGGGGATGATCATGCGCAACTCGGTGATCCTGATCGATCAGATCGAGCAGGACCGCAGGCGTGGCGTCGATGCCTGGACCGCGATCGTCGAGGCAGCCGTGCGGCGCTTTCGGCCGATCGTGCTGACCGCCGCCGCGGCGGTGCTGGCGATGATCCCGCTGTCGCGCAGTGTGTTCTGGGGCCCGATGGCGGTGGCAATCATGGGCGGCCTGGTCGTCGCAACCGTGCTCACTCTGTTGTCGCTGCCGGCGATGTACGCCGCGTGGTTCCGCGTGAAGCGCGAACGCTAGAATCCACGACCGAGCCGCCTCCACCTGAAAGGGGTCGCCCCGGGCGACCCCGCTATCCGTCCAACACCCTCGCGCGGGTGGCGAAATTGGTAGACGCACCAGGTTTAGGTCCTGACGCCCTTACCGGCGTGCCGGTTCGAGTCCGGCCCCGCGCACCAGAAACCTCAAGCAATCGAAGGCCCACATGGCAGTGCAGATCGAAACCCTCGAGAAACTCGAACGCCGCATCACGCTGACCGTGCCGGCGCAGGAGATCAGCGCCGAAGTGCAGGCGCGCCTGAAGAAGCTGTCGCGCACGGTGCGCGCCGACGGCTTCCGGCCCGGCAAGGTGCCGCTGTCGGTGGTGGCGCAGCGCTATGGTGCATCGGTGCAGTACGAAGTGATGAACGACAAGCTCGGCGCCGCCTTCGAGCAGGCGGCCAACGAGGCCAAGGTGCGCGTGGCCGGCATGCCGCGCATCACGCCCAAGGACGACGCACCCGAGGGCAGCGTGTCGTTCGATGCGACGTTCGAGGTCTACCCCGAGGTCACGCTCGGCGACCTGGCAGCAGCCGAGATCGAACGCGTGCGCTGCGAGGTCGACGACGCGGCGATCGACCGCACGATCGACATCCTGCGCAGGCAGCGCCGCACGTTCGCGCAGCGCCCCGCCGCCGAAGGAGCGGCCGAAAGCGACCGCGTGACGATCGACTTCGAGGGCAAGATCGACGGCGAAGCCTTCGCCGGCGGCAAGGCCGAAGGCTTCGCGTTCATCATCGGCGAAGGCCAGATGCTCGAGCAGTTCGACAAGGCGGTGCGCGGCATGCAGGTCGGCCAGTCGAAGACGTTTCCGCTGCAGTTCCCGGCCGACTACGGCAGCAAGGACGTCGCCGGCAAGGAGGCCGACTTCCTGGTCACGATGAAGAAGATCGAGGCGCAGCATCTGCCCGAGGTGAACGAAACGTTCGTCAAGGCGCTGGGCATCGCCAGCGGCACCACCGATGCGCTGCGTGCCGACGTGCGCAGGAACCTCGAACGCGAGGTGAAGCAGCGGGTGCTCGGGCGCAACAAGGCCGCCGCGATGGATGCGCTGGTGAAGCACGCCACGCTGGAGGTGCCGAGGTCGCTGGTGGCTGCCGAGGTCGACCGCATGACCGCCGTCGCGCGCGAGGATCTCAAGCAGCGCGGCGTCAAGGACGCCGAAAATGCGCCGATTCCGGCCGACATCTTCCAGGCGCAGGCCGAGCGGCGCGTGCGGCTCGGCCTGGTGGTCGCGGAACTGGTGCGCCAGCAGTCGCTGCAGGCCAAGCCCGAGCAACTGCAGGCGCACATCGAGGAGCTGTCGCAGAGCTACGAGAAGCCCGCCGAGGTGATGCGCTGGTACCTGTCGGACCGCAAGCGGATGGCCGAGGTCGAGGCGATGGTGGTGGAGTCCAACGTGACGCAGTACCTGATGGAGCACGCGAAGGTGGTCGACAGGGCGCTGGCGTTTGCCGACCTGATGGAGACCCAGGCATGAGCCGAGACAGCAGCATGAGCGTTCAAGAGACCACCGGGCTGGGCATGGTGCCCATCGTCATCGAGCAGTCCGGTCGCGGCGAGCGCGCCTACGACATCTACAGCCGTCTGCTGCGCGAGCGCATCGTCTTCCTGGTTGGCGGCATCAACGACGCCACCGCCAATCTGGTGGTCGCGCAGCTGCTGTTCCTGGAGAGCGAGAACCCCGACAAGGACATCTCGCTGTACATCAACTCGCCGGGCGGCAGCGTCAGCGCCGGGTTGTCGATCTACGACACGATGCAGTTCATCAAGCCCGACGTGTCGACGCTGTGCCTGGGAATGGCCGCCAGCATGGGCTCGTTCCTGATGATGGCGGGCGCTCCGGGCAAGCGCGCGGCGCTGCCCAACTCGCGGCTGATGATTCATCAGCCCTCGGGCGGCGCGCAGGGGCAGGCCGCCGACATCGAAATCCAGGCGCGCGAGATCCTGAAAACACGCGAGCAACTCAACCGCATTTACGCCGAGCGCACCGGGCAGTCGGTGGAGAAGATCGCCGCCGACATGGAGCGCGACTACTGGATGTCGCCCGGCGAAGCGAAGGACTACGGCCTGATCGACCAGGTGCTCGACAAGCGTGCGTAATCCACGGCCTCGTTTGGCCCCGTCGGGGCCGTTGCGGGGTGCAGGCGAGGGTGGCGCGGGCTTGGCATATCATCCAATCAACCCGGCATCGCGGCGGATCGCATCCTAGACACCATGGCCGACAAGAAGGGCGCCACTGGCGAGAAGGTGCTGTACTGCAGCTTCTGCGGCAAGAGCCAGCATGAGGTCAAGAAGCTCATCGCCGGCCCGTCGGTGTTCATCTGCGACGAGTGCATCGAGCTTTGCAACGACATCATCCGCGACGAGGTGCCGGCCGAATCCGGCGCCGCGCGCGCCGCGAAGTCCGAACTGCCGACGCCCGTCGAGATCAAGGGCATCCTCGACCAGTACGTGATCGGCCAGGAGGTCGCCAAGCGCACGCTGTCGGTGGCGGTCTACAACCACTACAAGCGCCTCAAGCACCTCGGCGGCAAGGACGACGTCGAGCTGACCAAGAGCAACATCCTGCTGATCGGCCCCACCGGCTCGGGCAAGACGCTGCTGGCGCAGACGCTGGCGCGGCTGCTCAACGTGCCGTTCGTGATCGCCGATGCCACCACGCTCACCGAAGCGGGCTACGTCGGCGAGGACGTCGAGAACATCATCCAGAAGCTGCTGCAGAACTGCAACTACGATGTCGAGCGCGCGCAGCGCGGCATCGTCTACATCGACGAGATCGACAAGATCAGCCGCAAGTCCGACAACCCGAGCATCACGCGCGACGTCTCGGGCGAGGGCGTGCAGCAGGCGCTGCTCAAGCTGATCGAGGGCACCATGGCGTCGGTGCCGCCGCAGGGCGGCCGCAAGCACCCGAACCAGGACTTCCTGCAGATCGACACCACCCACATCCTGTTCATCTGCGGCGGCGCGTTCGACGGCCTCGAGAAAGTGATCCAGAACCGCACCGAGCGCTCGGGCATCGGCTTCGGCGCCACCGTGCACAGCAAGAGCGAGAAGCGCGCCGCCGACGTGTTCCGCGACACCGAGCCCGAGGATCTGATCAAGTTCGGCCTCATCCCCGAGCTGGTGGGCCGCCTGCCGGTGGTGACGACGCTCGGCGAGCTGACCGAGGATGCGCTGGTGCGCATCCTCACCGAGCCGAAGAACGCGCTGACCAAGCAGTACCAGAAGCTGTTCGGGATGGACGGCGTCGAGCTGGAGATCCGGCCATCGGCGCTGGCGGCCGTCGCCCGCAAGGCGCTCGAGCGCAAGACCGGCGCACGCGGCCTGCGTTCGATCCTGGAACACGTGCTGATCGACACCATGTTCGACCTGCCCACGCTCGACGGTGTGGCCAAGGTGGTGGTCGACGAGCACAACGTCGAAGACGGCACCAAGCCCCTGCTGGTGTATCGAGAACAGGCCAAGGCCAGCGCCTGACCATGAAACTCCGGGCGCGACCTGCAGTCCGACCCCAGAGCCCGCCGATTCCCTTGCATTCATCGTCTCAGACCTCATGTCGGCCTGAGAAAGTGAGGTCCTAGATGTCCGGACACCCGATTCTTCCGCCCGATCCCGTGACGCTGCCATTGCTGCCGCTGCGCGACGTGGTCGTGTTTCCGCACATGGTGATTCCGCTGTTCGTCGGGCGACCCAAGTCGATCAAGGCGCTCGAGGCGGCGATGGAAGGCGGCCGCCAGATCATGCTGGTGGCGCAGAAAGCCGCCGGCAAGGACGAGCCGCGCCCCGAAGACATGTTCGCGGTCGGCTGCGTGTCGAGCATCCTGCAGATGCTCAAGCTGCCCGACGGCACGGTGAAGGTGCTGGTCGAGGGCCTGCAGCGCGCCGAGACGCGCCACATCGCCGACACCGGTGAGCACTTCGTCGCCGAGGTGTCGCCGATCCAGCCGACCGGCGAGACCACGCCCGAGGTCGAGGCGCTGCGCCGCGCGGTGACGCAGCAGTTCGACCAGTACGTCAAGCTCAACAAGAAGATCCCGCCCGAGATCCTGACCTCGATCGCCGGCATCGACGATCCGGGCCGCCTCGCCGACACCATCGCGGCGCACCTGCCGCTGAAGCTCGAGGCCAAGCAGTCGGTGCTCGACCTCGATTCGGTGGCCAAGCGGCTGGAGAAGCTGCTCGAACTGCTCGAGCACGAGGTCGACATCCTGCAGGTCGAAAAGCGCATCCGCGGCCGCGTCAAGCGGCAGATGGAGAAGAGCCAGCGCGAGTACTACCTCAACGAGCAGGTCAAGGCGATCCAGAAGGAGCTCGGCGACGGCGAGGAGGGTGCCGACCTCGAGGAGCTGGAAAAGAAGATCAAGGCCGCGCGCATGTCCAAGGAGGCGCGCAAGAAGGCCGAAGGCGAGCTGAAGAAGCTCAAGCTGATGTCGCCGATGTCGGCCGAGGCCACCGTCGTGCGCAACTACATCGACACCCTGGTCGGCCTGCCGTGGAGCAAGAAGACCAAGATCAAGCACGACCTCAAGTACGCCGAACAGGTGCTCAACGAGGACCATGCGGGCCTCGAGAAGGTCAAGGAGCGCATCCTCGAATACCTCGCCGTGCAGCAGCGCGTCGACAAGGTGAAGGCGCCGATCCTGTGCCTCGTCGGGCCGCCCGGCGTCGGCAAGACCTCGCTCGGCCAGAGCGTGGCGCGCGCCACCGGCCGCAAGTTCGTTCGCATGGCGCTGGGCGGCGTGCGCGACGAGGCCGAGATCCGCGGCCACCGCCGCACCTACATCGGCTCGATGCCGGGCAAGGTGCTGCAATCGCTCACCAAGGTGGGCACGCGCAACCCGCTGTTCCTGCTCGACGAGATCGACAAGCTCGGCATGGACTTCCGCGGCGACCCGTCGTCGGCCTTGCTCGAAGTGCTCGACCCCGAGCAGAACCACACCTTCAGCGACCACTACGTCGAGGTCGACTTCGACTTGAGCGACACGATGTTCGTCGCCACCGCCAACACGCTGAACATCCCGCCGGCGCTGATGGACCGCATGGAGATCATCAAGCTCGCGGGCTACACCGAGGACGAGAAGGTCGACATCGCGCAGCGCTACCTGCTGCCCAAGCAGCGCAAGAACAACGGCGTCAAGGAAGACGAGCTCGAGGTCACCGAGAGCGCGATCCGCGGCATCATCCGCTACTACACGCGCGAGGCGGGCGTGCGCTCGCTCGAGCGCGAGATCTCCAAGATCTGCCGCAAGACGGTCAAGGGCATCCAGCTCAAGACCACCGTCGGCAAGGTGGTCGTCGCCGAGGAGAACCTCAACGAGTACCTCGGTGTGCGCAAGTTCGACTTCGGCCGCGTCGAGAAGCGCAACCAGGTCGGCCAGGTGGTCGGCCTGGCGTGGACCGAGGTCGGCGGCGATCTGCTGACGGTCGAGTCGGCGGTGATGCCCGGCAAGGGCAACATCATCCGCACCGGCCTGCTCGGCGACGTGATGAAGGAGTCGGTCGAGGCCGCGCGCTCGGTGGTGCGCAGCCGCGCGCAGCGCCTGGGCATCAAGGACGAGCTGTTCGAGAAGCGCGACATCCACATCCACGTGCCCGACGGCGCCACGCCGAAGGACGGCCCGAGCGCGGGCATCGCGATGACCACCGCGTTCGTGTCGGCACTCACCGGCATTCCGGTGCGCGCCGACGTGGCGATGACCGGCGAGATCACGCTGCGCGGCGAGGTCACCGCGATCGGCGGCCTGAAGGAGAAGCTGCTGGCCGCGCACCGCGGCGGCATCAAGACCGTGCTGATCCCCGAGGAGAACGTCAAGGATCTGCAGGAGATCCCGGAGAACGTGAAGAACCACCTCGAGATCGTTCCGGTGCGCTGGATCGATCGCGTGCTCGAGATCGCGCTGACCGCCGCGCCGCAGCCGCTGCCCGACGAAGAGACGCCGAAAGTCGAGCCCGAGAAGGCCGCCGAGGTGTCCAAGCCGGCGCTCGGTGGCGAGGTGCGCTCGCATTGACCATCCGGCAAGTGAAGGGGCCTGCCAAGCGGGTGCCGTGGCTATAATTCGCGCCTGCGCCGGGCCCGAGCCCGGCCGTTGCGGGAATAGCTCAGTTGGTAGAGCGCAACCTTGCCAAGGTTGAGGTCGGGAGTTCGAGACTCCTTTCCCGCTCCAGATGACGCACGAAGGGGAAGCCGACGCTTCCCCTTCGTCGTTCCAGGCGGCCCGGGCGAGGAGCATGGCGGCTTGTGGGAGAATCCACGCCCTCGGCGCGATAGCAAAGCGGTTATGCACCGGACTGCAAATCCGTTGAGGCCGGTTCGACTCCGGCTCGCGCCTCCACCTTCTTGCGACCCGCCCGCCTGTTGAACGACGGGTGCGCTCTCGATCAAGCCCTTGCCGGGCGTTTGACCAAGAATGCCCCGATTCCGCCGTTGTCGGGATGAAGGCATGGTGCAGCAGACATACGACTTCGTGGTGGTGGGCGGCGGCTCGGCCGGCTGCGTGATCACGCATCGCCTGGTGCGCGCCGGGCACTCGGTGCTGCTGCTCGAAGCAGGCCCGAACGACGACTCGATGTTCGTGCAGATGCCCGCCACCTTCGTGCGCGTGATCGGCACCGAGCGCAGCTGGATCTACGAGACCGAGCCGCAGGCCGGCGCGGCGGGCCGCAAGATGGCGGTTCCGCAGGGCCGCATGCTCGGCGGCGGCAGTTCGCTCAACGCGATGGTCTACATGCGCGGCACGCGCGAAGACTACGACGGCTGGGCGCGCCAGGGCTGCGCGGGCTGGGGCTGGGACGAGGTGCTCGAGGTCTTCAAGCGGGCCGAAAGCAACCAGCGGCTGTCGCAACCGCTGCATGGCACCGACGGCCCGCTGAAGGTCAGCGACACGCGCTTCCGGCACCCGCTGAGCCTGGCGTTCGTGAAGGGCGCGCAGGAGGCGGGCCTGGCCTACAACGATGACTTCAACGGCGTGCGCCAGACGGGCGTCGGTTTCTACCAGACCACCACCGTCGGCGGCCAGCGCGGCAGCACCGCGGCGACCTACCTGGCTGCGGTGCAGGGCAACCCGCGCCTCACCGTGGTCACCGGCGCGCATGTGCTGAAGCTGTCGCTCCGCGGCGCCGAGGTCACCGGGGTCGAGTACCGCACGAAGGCAGGCACGGCAACGGCCTCGGCGGCCAAGGAGGTCATCCTGGCCGCCGGCGCGCTGGCGACGCCGAAGATCCTGATGCTCTCGGGGATCGGCCCGGGCGCGCACCTGCAATCGCTGGGCATTCCGGTGCTGAGGGACCTGCCCGGCGTCGGCGGCAACTACCACGACCATCTCGAGGTGGGCGTCTACGGCCGCGCGCGCGACCCGATCAGCCTGTTCGGCAACGACCGGGGCTTGAAGGCCTTCAAGCACGGCGTCCAATGGAAGCTGTTTCGCACCGGCCTGCTGACCTCCAACGTGGTCGAGAGCGGCGCCTTCGTCGACACGCTCGGTGCCGGCGGACGGCCCGACATGCAGTTTCACGTGCTGCCGACGCTGGTGGGCGACGTCGACCGCGAGCCGCTGGGCGGTCACGGCATCTCGCTCAATCCGTGCTTCCTGCACCCGAAGTCGCGCGGCACCGTGCGCCTGCGCAGCACCGACCCGATGGCGCCGATCGTGTTCGACGCTGCCGCGCTGCGCGAGCAGGCCGATGTCGACGCGCTCGTTCGCGGCGTGAAGCTCGCCCGGCGCATCCTGCGTACGCCGTCGATGAGCAAGCTGATCAGCGAAGAGCTCGAGCCGGGCCGCGACGAGGCGATCGCGGACCAGGCGCTGGAAGACTACGTGCGCCGGCGCGCCAAGACCGTCTACCACCCGGTGGGCACCTGCAAGATGGGGGTCGACGCCGAGGCGGTGGTCGATCCGCAGTTGCGCGTGCACGGCGTGGCGCGGCTGCGCGTGTGCGACGCCTCGGTGTTCCCGACGATCATGAGCGGCAACACCAACGCGCCGGTGATCATGGTCGCCGAGCGCTGCGGCGACTTCATTGTTTCGGGTGCGCGCTGAGCGCAGCCCTCGCAAGAGACAGGCATGGGCGCATTCGACGGCCGCGTGGCGTTCATCACCGGCGGCGGCAGCGGCATCGGTGCGGCGGCGGCGCGCCAGTTCGCCGCCGCCGGCGGCAAGGTGGTACTGATGGGTCG
>JAJVIL010000094.1 GCA_022072045.1 Burkholderiaceae bacterium
CACGCGCTGACGCCAGGCACGGGCCCGGTCGCACGAAAGCCGCGGTCGCTTCCCAGGCTTGCCTGCGTGCCGCAGCCGGCACGCACAGGCTCAGGGCGTGCCGCCGTCGGGCTCGACGGGGCCGAAGTCGGCGGCTTGCGTCGTGACGCCGGACGGTCTCGACGGCCCCGGGTCCTCGCCCTCGGCCACCTCGGTCAGCAGCGCCGCGGCGCACTTGACCAGCGGCCAGGCCAGTGCGGCACCGGTGCCGTCGGTGCTCTCCATGCCCAGCTCGAGCAGCGCGGAGGCGCGAAACAGGTTGAGCGCTTGATCGAGCCCGCGGTGGCTGTGGCTGCGGCAGAACACGCAGTAGTCGGTGGCCGGCGTGGCGATGCGCGAGGCCACCAGCAGCGCCGCGCAGGCGGCCATGCCGTCGATCATGATCAGGTGGCGCTTGCTGGCGGCCACCAGCAGCACGCCGACCATCACCGCGACCTCGAAGCCGCCGAACGCGGCCAGCACCTCGACCGGATCGGTCACGTCGCGGTGCTTGGCCTGCGCCGCCTGCACGATCTGCATCAGGTGGTTCAGCAGATCGGCGTTCATCGCCGGGCCGCTGACGATCAGGTCGCGCACCGGCGTGTCGGTGAGGCGCGACAGCACCAGCGCCGCGCTCTCGTGCGCGCCGACGCCGATGCCCGCCACGGCCACCAGGTTGCCGCGCAGCGTGTCGCCGATCTCCATGCCGGCGCGGATCGCCGCATGCGCCTGATCGACCGCCATCGCCAGACCGACGCGCGAATTGCGCGTGCCGTGCGCGATCTTGCGGCGGATCAGGCGGTCGTGCGGCGCCACCATCTCGGCGACGCCGCAATCGACCACCGACAGCTCGAGCCCCTGGATGCGCGCGAACACCGAGACCGGAAGCTGGCCGGTGAGCAGCTGTGCCACCTGCTCGTGCGTCTGCCGGTGCTGCGGCGTCGGCAGACCGTCGACCGCGAGCCCGTGGTCGGCAGCGAAGATCACCAGCTGCGGGTCGCGAAAGCGCGGCTTGAGCGTGTTCTGCATCAAACCGAGCCGGATCGCCAGCGGCTCCAGCTCGCCCAGGCTGCCGGTGGACTCGGCGCGCCGCTGCAGCTTGTCCTTCAGCGCGCTCTCCAGCAGCGGCTTGGAGGTGGGGGCGATCAGCGAGCGCTCGGCCGACATGACGCGTGAGTGTACGTACCGAAACCGGCGCCGGCGAGTGGGACCGTCAGCGCAGGAACAACGCGTACACCGGGTTGCGAGTCTCCTCGGTATACGGATAGGCCAGCGTGGCGAGGAACTCGTCGAACGCGGCGCGGTCGCTCGCCGGCACCTGGATGCCGACCAGGATGCGGCCGTAGTCGGCGCCCTGGTTGCGGTAGTGGAACAGGCTGATGTTCCACCCCGGGTGCATCGCCGACAGAAAGCGCATCAGCGCCCCAGGGCGCTCGGGGAAGACGAAGCTCAGCAGCCGCTCGTGCCGCGCCAGCTCGGAGTGGCCGCCGACCATGTGGCGCACGTGCTCCTTGGCCAGCTCGTCGTCGGTGAGGTCGAGGGTCGGAAAACCGTGGCGCTCGAACAGCCGCGCGATGCGCTGCGCCTCGTCGCGGCGCGCGATCGCGATGCCGACGAACACGTGGGCGAGGTGCTCGTCGGAGATGCGGTAGTTGAACTCGGTGACCGCGCGCGGCCCGATCAGCTCGCAGAACTGCCTGAACGAGCCGCGCCGCTCGGGGATCGTCACCGCGAACAGCGCCTCGCGCTGCTCGCCGAACTCGGCGCGCTCGGCGACGAAGCGCAGGCGGTCGAAGTTCATGTTGGCGCCGCAGGTAACGGTGGCGAGCGTCTGCCCCTTGATCTTGCGCTTGGCCACGTACTGCTTGATGCCCGCCACGCCGAGCGCGCCGGCCGGTTCGAGCACGGTGCGCGTATCCTGGAACACGTCCTTGATCGCGGCGCACACCTCGTCGGTGTCGACGTGAACGAACTCGTCGACCCATTGCCGCGCCAGGCGGAACGTCTCCTCGCCCACCAGCTTGACCGCGGTGCCGTCGGAGAACAGCCCCACCTCGGCCAGCTCGACGCGTTTGCCGGCGCGCACCGAGCGCGCCATCGCGTCGGAGTCGCGCATCTGCACGCCGACGATGCGCACGTCGGGGCGCACCGATTTCAGGTACGCCGCCACGCCGGAGATCAGCCCGCCGCCGCCGACCGCGATGAACACCGCGTGCAGCGGCCCCTGGTGCTGGCGCGCGATCTCCATGCCGATCGTGCCCTGGCCAGCGATCACGTCGGGGTCGTCGAACGGGTGCACGAAGCTCAGGCGCTCCCTGCGCTGCAGCTTGAGCGCGTGCTCGTAGGCGTCGGAATAGCTGTCGCCGTGCAGCACCACCTCGCCGCCGAGCGCCTGCACGGCGTCGACTTTCACGCGTGGCGTGGTGACCGGCATCACCACCACCGCACGGCAGCCCAGGCGTCGTGCCGCCAGCGCGACCCCCTGCGCGTGGTTGCCGGCCGACGAGCAGATCACGCCGCGCGCCAGTTGCGCGGGGCTCAGGTGCGCCATCTTGTTGTAGGCGCCGCGCAGCTTGAAGCTGAACACGCTCTGCTGGTCTTCGCGCTTGAGCAGCACGTGGTTGCCCAGGCGCCTCGACAGCGCGCGCGCGTGATCGAGCGGTGTCTCGCGCGCCACGTCGTAGACGCGCGCCGTCAGGATGCGCTGCAGGTAATCTTCGCGGCTGCCCGCAGGCGGCTTGCGCTGGTTGCGGGCCATCGTGGGTTGAGGGTCTCTGGCGGCGCCGCATCATATGCGAGCGGGCAGGCGCCCGTTTCGGGACAATCCGCGGCATGCGACGTGTGTCTGCGCGGCGGCGCATGCAAGATCGCGAATGCAAACGCGGGAGCAGCGGCGATGGATTGCACGGTGCATTGGGTACCCGACGGTGGCATGGCGTTCATGGCCGAGACCGGCAGCGGGCATGTGCTGGCGATGGACGGTTCCGCCGACGGCGGCGGGCGCAACCTGGCGCCGCGGCCGATGGAAACGGTGCTCGCCGGCACCGGCGGCTGCACCGCCTACGACGTGGTCACGATCCTGCGGCGCGGCCGCCACGACGTGCGCGGGTGCAGCGTGAAGCTGCAGGCCGAGCGCGCCGCCGCCGACCCCAAGGTGTTCACGCGCATCCACATGCACTTCGTGGTCGCGGGGCGCGGGCTCGACCCCGATGCAGTGGCGCGCGCCGTCGCGCTGTCGCACGAAAAATACTGCTCGGCCAGCGCGATGCTCGCCAAGACGGCACAGATCAGCACCAGCTACGAAGTCGTCGCCGAGTAAGGCGCGCGCCTCAGACGTAGTACGCGGTGCCCGTCATCACGCGCGCGGCCAGTCGCATCGCGAGCCTGATCGGCGCCGGCAGTTCGGCGCCGCCGGCGGCGCGCGCCGACTCGGCGTGCTGCGCTTCGTCGACCTTCATCTGCTTGACGATCGCACGCGACGCGGCGTCGGCCTCGGGCAGGCGATCGAGGTGACCGGCCAGGTGCTGCTCGACCTGGCGCTCGGTCTCGAGCACGAAGCCCAGGCTCCAGCGGTCGCCGGCCAGCGCCGCGGCGAGGCCGATGCCGAATGCGCCTGCGTACCACAGCGGGTTCAGCCAGCTCGTGCGTGCGCCCAGTTCCGCCAACCGGCGCTCGGTCCACGCGAGGTGATCGACTTCCTCGGTGGCCGCGCGCTGCATCTGCTGGCGCACCTGCGGCGACCGTGCGGCGAGCGCCTGCGCCTGATACATCGCCTGCGCGCACACCTCGCCGACGTGATCGACCCGGATCAGGGCGCCCGAGAGTCTGCGCTCGCGCGCCGTGAGGGTTGCCACTTCGGCGCTCGGGTGCGCCCGAGCGGCGTGCGAGCCGCCGCTCAAGGTGCGCAGCGTCTGGTCGGCTGCGGCGATCCAATCGTCGAGGGGCATCGTTCGCAGAGCATATTGTGGAATCTGGGCGGGTTTTCCCAGGGGCGGCTGGCCGTGTGGGTACAAGGCTGTGCCACAAGTGTTTCCCGTTGTTGTCAGACAACATCGGAGCGCTGTTTACGAGCCAAGTCTTTGCATCGGCGTGGTCGCTCTGGTGCAATAGCCGCCAGCTTCCGCTGAGGAGGTTGGCCTGATTGGTCTTCGCCCAATTCGGCGCGGCGGCTATCCATGGAATCAGGGCCTCTCATTCAAACCTAGGAGATCATTGCAATGAAGAAAACTCTGCTAGCCCTCGCAGTGCTCGGCGCCTATGCCGGCGTGGCGTCGGCGCAGTCGTCGGTGACGATCTGGGGCGTGGTCGACCTCAGCATCAACCAGATCAAGAACGGCGACGCCAAGACCACCTCGATGCAAAGCAACCAGTTGAACAGCAACCGGTTGGGCTTCCGCGGCACCGAAGATCTGGGCGGCGGACTGAGCGCGGGCTTCCACCTCGAAGGCGCGATGAGCAACCAGGACGGCAACGCCGGCGGCCTGACCTTCCAGCGCCGCTCGACGGTCAGCCTGATCAGCCAGCAAGGCGGTGAAATCCGCCTCGGCCGCGACTATGACCCGTCGTTCTGGAACCTGGTGTTCTTCGACGTCTACGGCGCCAACGGCATCGGCCAGGGTCTGAACCTGATTACCACGCTCGGCAGCGGTGCTTCCACGCTGGCTCGTACCAACAACAGCATCGGCTACATCCTGCCGGGCAACCTCGGCGGCATCTATGGCCAGGCGCAGTATGCGCTGGGTCAGGGCAACAACAACAACAAGTACTGGGGCGCGCGCGTCGGCTACGCTTCCGGCCCGATCGATGTGGCGTTCGGCTACGGCCAGACCGAGACGAACAACCCCGACAAGTTCAAGATCATGAACATCGGTGCGTCGTACAACCTCGGTGTGGCCAAGATCCTCGGCCTGTACAACCAGAACAAGAACGGGGCGCTGAAGGAGAACTTCTACGAATTGAGCGTCAGCGTGCCGATGGGCCAAGGCGAGTTCAAGGCCGGCTACGCCAACGTGAAGGAGAAGGGCCTTCCCGCCGGTGTCGATGCCGACGCGAATCAGTGGGCCCTGCAGTACATCTACAACATGTCCAAGCGCACCGCCCTCTACGGTGGCTACTCGCAACTCGACAACGACGCGGCTTCGGCACGTTCGATCCTGGGTGGTACGGCCCAGTCGAATCTGGCGGGCCACAAGTCCAGCGGCTTCAACGTCGGCGTGCGTCACTCGTTCTGACGCGACCAGAGCTGAAGTCTGTTTGCAAGCCGCCCTTCGGGGCGGCTTTTTCGTGATGGCATCGAGAAGCGATTCGGCGCATCGGCGCCCGCTGCGCGACGGCGTGACGCGGCGTTCGGTGCTGTCCGCTGCGGCCGCGCTGGGCGGCTGTGCCAGCCGACTCGAGCGCCCAACGGGCGCAGCCGGATGGGATGCCGTGCCCCTGCCCGGCAAACGCCAAACCGTCTACACGCGCCGCGAGCACGAAGGCCGGCCCGCCTGGCACGCGAGTTCGCAGCGCTCGGCCAGCGTCTGGCGCAGGCGCGTCAGTACCGCCGTGACACGCAGCACGCACGCCGAGTTCGCGTGGTGGGTCGGCGCGACGATCGCCGGTGCAAACCTGAGCCGCGCCGAAGCGGCCGATTCGCCGGTGCGCGTGGCCTTTGCCTTCGACGGCGACATGACACGCCTGTCGATGCGCAACCGCCTGCAGCTCCAGCTGGCCGAGGCGCTCACCGGCGAGGCGCCGCCGTTCGCGACGCTGATGTACGTATGGGACAACCACGCCGCCGTCGAATCGGTGGTGCACGGTGCGCGCAACGACCGTGTGCGCAACCTGGTGCTCGAAAGCGGCGACACGCATCTGCGCCGCTGGCGCGACTACCGCCGCAACCTGTTCGAAGATTTTCGGCGCGCGTTCGGCGAATCGCCGGGCAGGCTGACGGCGATCGCTTTGATGACCGACACCGACAACACCGGTGGCACGGCCGAAGCCTGGTACGGCGACGTGGCATTGAAGGGCTGATGATCCGCGGCCCTGGCTTCCCCGGGTTGCGAGCGGTGCGCGCTTGCAGCGATCATGCGCGCGCATGCTAGCGTTCGTTCTGCGCCGACTGATCCAGGCCGTGGTGGTGATGCTCACGGTGGCGTTCATCGCCTTCATGCTGTTCCAGTACGTGGGCGATCCGGTGACCAACCTGCTGGGGCAGGACGCCACCGTCGAGCAGCGCCAGCAACTGCGCGCCGACCTCGGGCTCGACCAGCCGTTCGTCGTGCAGTTCGCGCGCTTCGTCGGCAACGCGGTGCAAGGCGAGTTCGGGCTCAGCCTGCGCCAGGGTCGCAGGGTGTCGGCGCTGATCGTCGAGCGCTTCCCGGCCACCATCGAGTTGGCGGTGTCGGCGGCAGTGATCGCGCTCGTGATGGGCGTGCCGCTCGGGGTCTACACCGCGCTGCGCCGCGGCAGCTTCGGCTCGCAGTTGTGGATGACGCTGTCGCTGGTGGGCGTGTCGCTGCCGACGTTCCTGATCGGCATCCTGCTGATCCTGCTGTTCGCCGTGGTCTTCAAGCTGCTGCCGAGCTTCGGCCGCGGCGACGTGGTGAGCCTCGGCGGCTGGACCACCGGCCTGCTCACGGTCGACGGCTGGAAGCATCTGGTGCTGCCGGCGATCACGCTGTCGGTGTTCCAGCTCGCGCTGATCCTGCGGCTGGTGCGCGCCGAGATGCTCGAAGTGCTGCGCACCGACTACATCAAGTTCGCGCGCGCGCGCGGGCTGAGCGACCGTGCGGTCTACTTCGGTCACGCGCTGAAGAACACCTTGGTGCCGGTGATCACGATCACCGGGCTGCAACTGGGGCAGTTGATCGCCTTCGCGATCATCACCGAGACGGTGTTCCAGTGGCCCGGCATGGGGCTGCTGTTCATCCAGGCGGTGCAGTTCGCCGACATTCCGGTGATGGCGGCGTATCTGTGCCTGATCGCGGCGATCTTCGTGGTGATCAATCTGTCGGTCGACCTGCTGTACTTTGCCGTCGACCCGCGGCTGCGCATCGAGCGCCAGGCGGCGCACTGAAGCATGAGCCTTCCCAGCGCGCCCGGACAGACCGTCGCCGTGCATCGCACGCGGGCCGCGCGATTGAGCGCGGCGTGGCCACTCCGGAGGCGCTCGCTCCCCCTCGGGGGGAACGCGCGTAGCGCAAAGGGGGCGCGATGAGCACCGTGCTGACGACGCCCGGCAGGCCGGGCCGCTGGGCGCGCTGGGTCGACAGCGACCTCTGGTACAGCTTCCGCCATTCGCCGACCGCGATCGTGGCATCGCTGATCGCGCTCGCGTGCGTGGTGGCCGCGGTGTTCGCGCACTGGATCGCGCCGCACGACCCGTTCGACCTGGCGACGCTCGATCTGCTCGACGCGCGCTTGCCGCCGGCGTGGGTCGAAGGCGGCAGCGCGAAGTACCTGTTCGGCACCGACGATCAGGGGCGCGACATCCTGTCGGCGCTGATGTACGGCTCGCGCATCTCGCTAGTGGTCGGCCTGGCGTCGGTGGTGCTGTCGGTGCTGATCGGCGTGGCGCTCGGGCTGCTGGCGGGCTTCGCCGGCGGCGCGGTCGACACCTTCATCATGCGCGTGTGCGACGTGATGCTGTCGTTCCCGGCGATTCTGGTGGCGCTGCTGATCGACGGCGCCGGTCGCGCGCTGTTTCCCAACGCGACCGAGGTGCTGGCGTTCTCGGTGCTGGTGATCGCGATCGCGCTGACCGGCTGGGTGCAATACGCGCGCACGGTGCGCGGCTCGACGATGGTCGAGCGCAACAAGGAGTACGTGCAGGCGGCGCGCGTGATCGGCGTGGCGCCGCTGCGCGTGATGTTCCGCCACGTGTTCCCCAACGTGCTGGGGCCGGTGCTCGTGCTGGCCACGATCCAGATCGCCGGCGCCATCATCACCGAGGCGACGCTGAGCTTTCTCGGCGTCGGCGTGCCGCCGACGTCGCCGTCGCTGGGCACGCTGATCCGCGTCGGGCAGGACTTCCTGTTCTCCGGCGAGTGGTGGATCACGGTGTTCCCGGGGCTGATGCTGGTGCTGATCGCGCTGTCGGTGAACCTGCTGGGCGACTGGTTGCGCGATGCGCTCAACCCGCGCCTGCGTTGAGCGCGCGGCGCGCTGGCTATGCGACCCCTGCTCGAAGTGAACCGCCTGCGGGTGGAGTTCCCCACCCGTCGCGGCACGCTGGTGGCGCTCGACGACGTGTCGTTCTCGATCGCGCCGGGCGAGATCCTGGGCGTGGTCGGCGAGTCGGGTGCGGGCAAGTCGCTCACCGGGGCGTCGATCATCGGCCTGCTCGAGCCGCCGGGGCGCATCGCCGGTGGCGAGATCCGCCTTGACGGCGAGCGCATCGACAACCTGCCGCCCGAGCGCATGCGCGCGGTGCGCGGGCGGCGGATCGGCGCCATCTTCCAGGACCCGCTGACCTCGCTGAACCCGCTGTACACCGTGGGCCGGCAACTGGTCGAGACGATCCGGGCGCACCTGCCCGATGATTCGGCGCAGGCGCGCGCGCGCGCCATCGCGCTGCTGAAGGAAACCGGCATCCCGGCGGCCGAAGAGCGCTTCGACCACTACCCGCACCAGTTTTCCGGCGGCATGCGCCAGCGCGTGGTGATCGCGCTGGCGCTGGCGGCCGAACCCAAGCTGATCGTCGCCGACGAACCGACCACGGCGCTCGACGTGTCGATCCAGGCGCAGATCATCGCGCTGCTGAAGCGGCTGACCAAGCAGCACGGCGCGGCGGTGATGCTGGTGACGCACGACATGGGCGTGATCGCCGAGGCGAGCGACCGCGTGGCGGTGATGTACGCCGGACGCATCGTCGAGGTGGGCCCGGTGCAGCAGGTGATCCACCAGCCTGCGCATCCGTACTCGGCGGGGCTGATGGGCTCGATCCCGTCGATGGACGCCACGCACGAGCGCCTTCTGCAGATCGACGGCGCGATGCCGCGGCTGAACGCCATTCCGGAGGGCTGCGCGTTCCATCCGCGCTGCCCGCAGGTCTTCGACCGCTGCCGTCGCGACCGGCCCGACCTGATGCCGGGGCCGGCCACCGAGGCCGCCTGCTGGCTGGTCGGCGGCAGGGGGGCGCCATGAGTTCCGCCCAGTCGCTCGCAGCGGCGGGCTCCCTCCTGAAGGGGAGCCGCGCAACCGCAGAGGGCGCAACCGGTAGCGCACTGGTCGAGGTCACCGATCTGACCAAGGTGTTCGACGTCTCGGCGCCGTGGCTGAACCGCGTGCTGGAGCGCAAGCCACGGCAGGCCGTGCACGCCGTCGACGGCGTCAGCTTCGGCATCGCCCGGGGCCGCACGCTGGCGCTGGTGGGCGAGTCGGGCTGTGGCAAAAGCACGGTGGCGCGCATGCTCGTGGGCCTGTACGCGCCGACGCGCGGCGCGATCCGCTTCGACGGCCAGGACGCGCAGGCGGCGTGGCGCGGCAACGGCAGCCGCGCGCTGCGGCGGCGCATCCAGATGATCTTCCAGGATCCGTACGCCAGCCTGAACCCGCGCTGGACCGTGCACGACATCGTCGCCGAACCGCTGCGCGAGCATGCCCTGGTGAGCGACCCTCAGACACTCGGGCAGCGCGTGTCGGCGCTGCTCGAGCAGGTGGGGCTCGCGTCAGCCGACCGCGCGAAGTTCCCGCACCAGTTCTCGGGCGGCCAGCGCCAGCGCATCTCGATCGCGCGCGCGCTGGCCACGCAACCGGAGTTCCTGGTGTGCGACGAGCCGACCTCGGCGCTCGACGTGTCGGTTCAGGCGCAGGTGCTCAACATCATGAAGGACCTGCAGCGCGAGCGCGGCCTGACCTACCTGTTCATTTCCCACAACCTGGCGGTGGTGCGGCACGTCAGCGACGAGGTCGGCGTGATGTACCTGGGGCGGCTGGTCGAGTGGGCCGACAAGGATGCGCTGTTCCGCACGCCGCGCCATCCGTACACGCGCATGCTGCTCGACGCGATCCCCGACATCGCGATGACAGGGCGCGCGCGCACGCCGGTGCAAGGCGAGGTGCCCAACCCGCTGAACCCGCCGGCCGGTTGCGCTTTCCACCCGCGCTGCCCGCACGCCGACGAGCGCTGCAGCCGCGAGCGGCCGGCGCTGCTCGATTTCCAGGGGATTCGGGTGGCCTGCCACGCGGTGGCCGAAGGCCGCATCGCGGCCCGCACCTGATACCGCAGCGTCAGCGCACGAGCCGTTCGTCGGCGTAGAGCGACTCGGCCAATTCGCGCAGCCGGATCAGGTGCGCGGCGGCACCGTCGACCAGCACCTCGGCGGCGCGCGGACGACTATTGTAGTTGCTCGCCATCGCCATCGCATAGGCGCCGGCCGACGTGACGGCCAGCAGGTCGCCTTCGGCGAGCGTCAGCGAGCGTTCGCGCCCAAGCCAGTCGCCCGATTCGCAGATCGGCCCCACCACGTCCCACACCTCGGGCTCGCCGTCGCGCAGCGCGCACGGCACGATGCCCATCCAGGCGTCGTACATCGCAGGACGCACGAGATCGTTCATCGCGGCGTCGACGATGCAGAAGTTGCGCTCGCCGCCGCGCTTGAGCACCAGCACGCGCGTCAGCAGCACGCCGGCGTTGCCGACCAGCGAGCGCCCCGGCTCGAGCAGGATCTCGCGATGCCCATGGCCGCGCGCGTCGATGCGCGCAAGCATCGACGCGATCAGTTCGTCCGCCGCCGGCGGGGCTTCGTCTCGGTAGGTGATGCCCAGGCCGCCGCCGAGGTCGATGTGCGCCAGCGCGACGCCTTCGCGTTCGACGGCCTCGATCAGGTCGAGCAGGCGATCGAGCGCGGCGAGGTATGGTGCGCCATCGGTGACCTGCGAGCCGATATGGCAATCGATGCCTGCCACCTCGATGCCCGGCAGGCGCGCTGCCTGCCGGTACAGTGCCACCGCGCGCTCGTGCGCGATGCCGAACTTGTTGCCGCGCAGCCCGGTCGAGATGTACGGGTGCGTCCGGGCGTCGATATCCGGGTTCACGCGCAGACTGATGCGCGCGACCCGGCCCGCCGATGCGGCGAGGGCGGACAGCGCGAGCAACTCGGACTCGCTTTCGACGTTGAAGCAGCGCACACCGCTCGTCAACGCAAAGTGCAGCTCGTCGGCTGTCTTGCCGACACCCGAGAAGACCACCCGCGCGGGGTCGCCCCCGATCGCGAGCACGCGTCGCAGCTCGCCGCCGGACACGATGTCGAAGCCGCAGCCGGCGGCGGCAAAGGTCTGCAGCACCGCCAGGTTCGAATTGGCCTTCATCGCGTAGCAGATCAGATGGCGCCGACCTGCCAGGGCCCTCTGGTAAGCCGCCAGCGCGACGCGCATCGCGCTGCGCGAGTACACGTACAGCGGGGTGCCGTGCGCCGCAGCCGCGTCGGCCAGACGCACGTCCTCGAGCCACAGCTCGCTCCCCTGGCGGTGGAGAAACGGAGCGCCCGGCAGCGGCGTCATCGGGCCGGTGCGGACGCGGCCGAACTTGTGCTCTTGGGCAGCGTCAGCGGGCCCTTTTGGCCGCACGCCGCCACCATGCCGCACACCAGCAGCAGGGCCAGCGATCGCAACAGGGACAAGCGCACGGCGGCAAGGCCGTGCGTCCGCCGGATCGCTACACTCTGGCCGCTTCGACGCATCGATCGATTGTATCGACCATGCCCGACCCCACCGCACCTTCCGGCGCTCCGAGCGGGCCTCACGCCATGGCCGACAGCGAGTTCCATGCGCGCGCGAACGCAATCCTGGGAACGATCGAGACAGCGCTCGATCGCTGGCTGCAGGCCGATGAGATCGACATCGACAGCCATCGCACCGGCGGCCTGCTCGAACTGGTGTTCCCCGGTGGCAGCAAGATCGTCGTCAATACGCAGCCGCCGCTGCACGAGTTGTGGCTCGCGGCGCGCACCGGCGGCTACCACTTCCGTCTGATCGACGGCCGCTGGATCGATTCGCGTAGCGGCGGCGAGTTCTTCGCGATGCTCTCGCGCGAGATCAGCGCGCAAGCCGGACGGCCGCTGGCGATCGAACCGTCGCCCTGATGCTCAGCGCTTGAACAGGTCGAGGATGCTCTTGCGCTCGTCTTCGCTCGGCGACTGCGGCGGCAACTGATCCTCCATGCCGAGGCTGGTGACTCCGGCACCGGGGCCGAACTCCTCGTACATCCACTCGTTGCCATGCAGCACCACGCCCTCGGGCGGCGGCAGCGAACGCGGTGGTATGTGGCGCAGCACCTGGCCCATGTAGTCCATCCACACCGGCAGTGCGAGACCGCCGCCGGTTTCGCGATCGCCGAGCTTGTGCGGCGTGTCGTAGCCGATCCAGACCACGGCCACGATGTCGGGCTGAAAGCCGGCGAACCAGGCATCGAGCGAGTCGTTGGTGGTGCCCGTCTTGCCTGCGATGTCGGGCCGCCTGAGGGCAGCGGCCTTGGCCGCCGTGCCCGTGCGCGTCACCTCGCGCAGCAACTGGGTCATGATGAACGCATTGCGGGCATCGATGGCGCGCATCGATGGTTCGAGCGTCTGAGGTTTCGTCTCCTGCAGGACGCGGCCCTTGGAGTCGGTGATTCGCGAGATCAGGATCGGATTGACGCGATAGCCGCCATTGGCGAACACGCTGTAAGCGCACGCCATCTGCAGCGGCGTGGTCGTGCCGGCGCCCAGCGCCATCGTCAAGAACGCCGGGTTTCTTTCGGCGTCGAAGCCGAAGCGGGTGATCCAGTCCTGCGCATAGACCGGACCGATCGCCTGCAGGATGCGGATCGACACCATGTTCTTCGACTTGGCCAGCCCCTGACGCAGTGTCATCGGCCCTTCGAACTTGCCGTCGTAGTTCTTGGGCTCCCACGGCTGGCTGCCGGTCGCAGTGGCGTCGAAGAACAACGGCGCATCGTTGATCACCGTCATCGGCGTGAAGCCCTTTTCGAGTGCGGCCGAGTAGATGAACGGCTTGAAGCTCGATCCGGGCTGTCGCCACGCCTGTGTCACATGGTTGAACTTGCTCTTGTCGAAGTCGAACCCGCCCACCATCGCGAGCACCGAGCCGTCGGTGGGCCGCATCGAGACGAACGCGCCTTCTACCTCGGGTTGCTGGGTCAGGCTCCAGTCGCCTTTGGGGCCGCGCAGTGCGCGAACCACCGCGCCAGGGCGGATGCGGCGTTTGGCTGGCGCCCGTTCGGCCAGGCCCGACGTCACCGGTCGCAGCCCCTCGCCGGTAACGGTGATCGATTCGCCGGACGCCAGCACCGCTACCACCCGCTTCGGCGAGGCCTCGGTGACGACGGCGGCGAGCAATTCGTCGTTGTCCGGGTGGTCGGCCAGAGCCTCGGCGATCCGGGTGTCCAGTTCCTTCGGGTCGGAAGGCAGATCGACATACCCTTCGGGCCCGCGGTAGACCTGTCGGCGCTCGTAGTCCATCAACCCCTTGCGCAAGGCGCGATAGGCGATCTCCTGGTCCGACGAGTCGATCGTCACGTGCACCTCCAAGCCGCGCGAGTAGGTGTCTTCGCCGTACTGTGCGTAGACCATCTGGCGCACGGTCTCGGCCGCGTACTGGGCATGCACCTTCGACTCGGTGGCGGTGCGATAGCGCAGCGTCTGCTGTCGCGCCGCCTCCGCCTGCTCGCTGGTGATGAAGCCGTTGTCGACCATGCGATCGAGGATGTGCAGCTGCCGCACTTTGGCGCGTCGGGGGTTGGCGATCGGGTTGTAGGCCGACGGCGCCTTGGGCAACCCGGCCAGCATCGCCGCCTCGGCCAGCGTCACGTCGTGCAGCGACTTGCCGAAGTACACCTCGCTGGCAGCGGCGAACCCGTAGGCGCGCTGTCCGAGGTAGATCTGATTCATGTAAATCTCGAGGATCTGCTCCTTCGAAAGCTGGTTCTCGATCTTCAACGCGAGCAGGATCTCGTAGATCTTGCGAGTGAAGGTCTTCTCGGTGGACAGATAGAAGTTGCGCGCCAACTGCATCGTGATCGTCGATGCACCCTGGCTCTTGAATTCGCTCAGGCTGGCCAGACCCGCGCGCAGCACGCCCTTGTAGTCGACGCCGCCATGCTCGTAGAAGTGCGCGTCCTCGATCGCGAGCACCGCATCCTTCATCACTTTGGGGATCTGTCCGATCGGGGTGAACTGCCGGCGTTCTTCGCCGAACTCGCCGAGCAGCACACCGTCGGACGACAGCACCCGCAGCGGCAGTTTGGGTCGGTAGTCGCTCAGGCCGTCGATGTCGGGCAGGTTGGGGTAGGCCACGGAGAGCGCCAGCGCCACCAACGCAGCGCCCGCAGCCAGTGCGGCGCCTGACAAGCCCAACGTCCATGCGAGCACACGCGACGTTACCCGCGCCCAGGCAGGCCAATGTCGTGTCGGATCCCAGCGCTTTGTCGTGGAGGACGCGGCGTCGGCGCGCGCGTTGTCAGTCATACGAGCGGCCGATTATAGGAAGGCGCTCCCCACGAACCGGGGGCTTGCGTGAACTGCTTCTCGCGCGACACAAAGCTACGGCACCGTCAGCCATGGCCTACTGCCGATTGCACTCGCTGAGGCCTCGAGGGCGGCGTCGGCCCCAGGCAACGGGCCGGCGGATGTTGCGGGAATTTGTCGTTGGTGCACAAGGGCTTTACTGCTAGCATTGAAGTGACTTATTAAGAGCGCAATCGGCTCTGCGCCGATGCGCCTCGGGAGACCCAATCCGTGAGCTTTATGGACCTGTTGCTGGGTCGTAAGCACCCACCCGTCATCGGTCTGGACATCAGTTCATCGAGCGCGAAGCTGGTTGAACTCGGGCAGACGAGCGGCGGCGAGTTCGTCCTCGAGCGGTTTGCGTCGGAGCCCTTCGAGAAAGGCTGGATCACCGACGGCCAGATCGAGAAGTTCGACGAAGTGGCCGACGCGGTGCGGCGCGTGGTGCAGAAGAGCGGATCGAAGACCAAGCAAGTCGTGATGGCGATGCCGCAGTCGGCGGTGATCACCAAGAAGATCATGCTGCCTGCCGGCCTGCGGGAAGAAGAACTCGAGCTGCAGGTCGAGTCGGAAGCCAACCAATATATCCCCTTCTCGCTCGACGAGGTCAGTCTCGACTTTTGCGTGATCGGACCCAGTGCCACGTCGGTCGGCGACGTCGAAGTGCTGATCGCGGCGTCGCGCAAGGATCGCGTGCAGGATCGCCAGGGGCTTGCCGAGGCGGCGGGCCTGAAGCCGGTGGTGCTCGACATCGAGTCGCACGCATCGCGGCTGGCGATGAGCCGCGTGGTTTCGGCGTTGCCCAACGAAGGCAAGGACGCGCTGGTCGCGCTGTTCGAGATCGGCGCCGACACGACCAGCCTGAAGGTGCTGCGCGACGACGAGATGCTGTACGACCGTGACCAAGCCTTCGGAGGTTCGCAGCTCACCCAGCTGATCTCGCGCCAGTACGGGTTCTCGTTCGAGGAGGCCGAGGCAAAGAAGCTCGCCGGCGATCTGCCGGAGGACTACGAGGCTTCGATCCTGGTGCCGTTCGTCGACAGCCTGTCGCAGGAGATCGGACGCGCGCTGCAGTACTTCTTCACCAGCACGCCGCACCACAAGGTGCACTACGTGATGCTGTCCGGCGGTACCGCCACGTTGCCCGGCCTGAAGGATCGAGTCACCGAGCTGACGGGCTTCGCGTCGATGGTGGTCAACCCGTTCGATAACATGCGCCTGGGTTCGGGCATCCGCGAGGCCAAGATGCGTCGAGAAGCCGCGTCGTACCTCACGGCGTGCGGCCTGGCGATGCGGAGGTTCGTGCAGTGATCCTGATCAACCTACTCCCGCACCGCGAGGAGAAGCGCGCGGCGCGCAAGCGTGCGTTCTTCGCCGGGCTGGGTGTCGCAGCCGTGGTCGGTGTCGTGGTCGTCGGCATCTGGTACTCGCTGCTGGAGCAATTGACCTCCGCGCAGCAAGCACGCAACGCCTTCCTCAAGCGAGAGATCACCAAGCTGGAAGCGCAGATCAAGGACATCGCGAACCTGCGCAACGAGATCGAGGCGTTGAAGGCGCGGCAGCGCGCAGTCGAAGACCTGCAGACCAACCGCAACATCCCGGTCTACCTGCTCGACGAACTGGTCAAGCAGACACCCGAGGGAATCTACCTCACCGCGGTCAAGCAAAACGGCAGCGTCGTCACCGTGGCAGGCATCGCGCAGACCAACGAGCGCGTCTCGGAATTCCTACGCAACACGCAGTACAACTCCAAGTGGCTCGAGCGCCCCGAGCTGGTCGAGATCAAGGCGGTCAACATGGTCACCGCCAACAAGGAGCAGCGCCGCCTGTTCGATTTCTCGATGCGAGTCACGATGAAGCGACCCGCGCCGCCGGCGGCTGCGGGCTCCGCGCCCGGCGCGACCGTCGCTGGCAAGGCAGCGTGAAGGGGTAATCCATGGCCACTCGCTCACGCCAACTCAATTTCGACGTCACGACTCTGCTCGACCATGCGGCCTCGCAGTTCCGCGGCCTCAACGCGCGCGAGCCCGGCCAATGGCCGGCATTGCCGAAGCTGGCGGCGTGGTTCGGCGCCGCACTGGCCGTCGTCGTGGCGGGTTGGTTCGCGCTGCTGTCGGGCACCGCCGACGAACTGCAGGCCGAACGCGACCGCGAGCCGGTGCTCAAGACCGACTATCGCAGCAAGCTGGCGCAGGCCGTGAATCTGACCGAGCTGCGCAAGCAGAAACTGCAGGTTCAGGAATACGTGACCCAGCTCGAGAAGCAGTTGCCGGGCAAGGCCGAAATGGATGCGCTGCTGTCAGACATCAATCAGGCCGGCCTCGGCCGGGGTCTGCAGTTCGATCTCTTCCGGCCGGGGCAGGTCGAGGTGAAGGAGTACTACGCCGAACTGCCGATCGCGATCCGTGTCACCGGCCGTTACCACGATCTGGGTTCGTTCGCAGCCGACGTCGCCAATCTGTCGCGCATCGTGACGCTGCACAACCTGAACATCGTGCCGGTGAACTCCAAGGACGCCTCGGGCAACCTGGCGATGGACGCCATTGCGCGCACCTACCGCTACCTTGACACCGGGGAAGTCGACGCGCAGCGCAGGGCAGCGGCGAAGGCGGGGGCCAAGAAATGACGAGATCGGGCTTCAAGTGGATCACGCTGGCGGCGCTCGGCGCCGTGCTGGCGGGATGCGGCGCCGACACCGACGAATTGCAGACCTGGATGGATCAGCAGCGCCGCGAGGTCAAGCCCAGCATCACGCCGCTGACACCACCCAAGAAGTTCGACCCGGCACCGTACGCCAGCCTGCAGGCGGTCGAGCCGTTCAGCAATCAGAAGCTCTCGGTGGCCCTCAAGCAAGAGGCCAAACAGCCGAATTCAGTGCTGGCTGCCGAGTTGAACCGGCGCAAGGAGCCGTTGGAGTTCTACACGCTCGACGGCATGAGCATGGTGGGCAGCGTGGTCAAGCAGGGGAGGCCGTTTGCGCTGCTGAGGGTGGACAACCTGCTGTACCAGGTGAAGGTCGGGGATTACCTGGGTCAGAACTACGGACGGATCACCAAGATCACCGAGACCGAGATCGCGCTGCGCGAGATCGTTCAAGATGCCGCCGGCGAATGGATCGAGCGGCCCGGCACGCTGCAGCTGCAGGAGAAGGCGCGATGAATCAACAGCGGGAGAACCTCAACATGTTGAAGTGGCGCCTGAGGGCGGCTGCGTTCTTGCTGGGCTTGGCTGCGCCGCTGATGGGATGGGCCCAGAACACGATCCAGGCCATCACCAGCAGCCAGCAGGCAGGCAGCGAAGTCGTTCGCATCGAGCTGTCGGAGCCGTTGGCCGCAGCGCCCACCGGCTTCGCGGTGCAAGCGCCGCCCCGGGTCGCGCTCGACCTTCCAGGGATCGGCAACGGGCTGGGTCGTTCCACCGTCGATATCAATCAAGGCAACCTGCGCTCGGTCAGCGTCGCGCAGGCCGGTGACCGCACCCGGCTGGTTTTCAACCTGAAGCAAGCGGCCAACTACCGGACGGAACTGCAAGGCAAAGTGTTGGTCGTCGTGCTCGAAGGCAGTGGCGCATCCGCAAGCGCGGCCACACCCAGCCCCACCGGCGAACCCGTTCATTTCGCGGCCAGCCAGAACCGCGAGCAACTGCCGATCAAGGACATCGATTTCCGCCGCGGCCCCGACGGGGCGGGCCGCGTGGTGGTCGGATTGTCGAGCACGCAGGTAGGTGTCGACATCCGCCAGCAGGGGCAGAACCTGGTGGTCGACTTCCTGCGCTCGACGTTGCCTGACGCACTGAGGCGCCGGCTCGACGTGACCGACTTCGGCACGCCGGTGCAGACCGTGTCTGCGACGCAGAACGGCGACCGCGTGCACCTCGTCGTCACCCCGCGCGGCTCGTGGGAGCACAGTGCCTACCAGACCGACAACCAGTTCGTGCTCGAAGTGCGGCCGATGAAGGTCGACCCGAACAAGCTCACGCAGGGTCCGGGGTATTCGGGCGAGAAGCTGTCGCTGAACTTCCAGAACATCGAAGTTCGCGCGTTGCTGCAGGTGATCGCCGACTTCACCAACTTCAACGTCGTGACCAGCGACACGGTTACGGGCAGCGTCACGCTGCGGCTGAAGGACGTGCCCTGGGATCAGGCGCTCGACATCATCCTGCAGAGCAAGGGCCTGGGCGTGCGCAAGTCGGGCAACGTACTGTGGATCGCGCCGAAGGACGAGATCGCGGCCAAGGAGAAGCTCGAACTCGAGTCGCGCAAGCAGATCGCCGACCTCGAGCCGGTCCGTATGCAGGCGTTCCAGTTGAACTACACGAAGGCCGATGAAGTGGCCAAGGGTCTGACCGGGTCCGGCCAGCAGTCGGGCGGCACCGCCACGCGCATCCTGAGCCCGCGCGGCAGCGTGATCTCCGAATCGCGGACGAACCAGCTCTTCGTCACCGACATCCCGTCCAAACTCGAAGAGATCCAGTCGTTGATCTCCAAGATCGACGTGCCCGTGCGGCAAGTGATGATCGAGGCGCGCATTGTCGAGGCCGACGACAAATTCGGACGCGCGTTGGGTGTCAAGCTCGGTGCACTCGATCTGAACGCCAACCCCGGCTACGACATCGGTCGCGGCCGGATGTCGCTGCCCACCGGCAACTACCTGGGCGTCGGTGAGCAGACAGGCCAGGCCGCGGTCACCGGGGGCAGCTACATCCCGAACACGCAGTTCATCAACCTGCCTGCCAACACGGGCACGCTCGGCGGTGCGACCGCGGCGTCGTTTGCGCTCTCGTTGTTCAGCGCATCGGCGCAACGGTTCCTGAACCTGGAGTTGTCGGCGCTCGAGGCCGACGGCAAGGGCAAGGTCATCTCCAGCCCGCGCGTGATCACCGCCGACCAGATCAAGGCGCTGATCGAGCAGGGGACCGAGTTGCCTTACCAGGTGGCCACCTCGAGCGGAGCGACGTCGATCCAGTTTCGCAAGGCCAATCTGAAGCTCGAGGTCACGCCGCAGATCACGCCCGAGGGCAACGTGATCCTCGATGTCGACGTCAACAAAGACAGCGTCGGCCAGAACACCGCAGCCGGCTTTGCGATCGACACCAAGCACGTGAAGACGCAGGTCTTGGTCGAGAACGGCGGCACGGTGGTGATCGGCGGCATCTTCAGCCAGACCGAGCGCGACGACGTCAACAAGGTGCCGCTGCTGGGCGATATTCCTGTGATCGGCTACCTGTTCAAGAACTCCACCCGTACCTCGGCCAAGACCGAGCTGCTGATATTCCTGACGCCGAAGATCGTCACCGATCGCACGGCTGCACGCTGACGCCGCCTCTCGACGGGTGAGCAACCGCCGGCCCGGGCCGGCGGTTTGCATTTATGCTGCGGCCCAGACGATGACGGTCATCGCGTTGGTCGGAATGCCGGGCAGCGGCAAATCGAGTGTCGGGCGCCAGCTCGCCCGTCGCCTGGGCTGGGCGTTCGCCGACGCCGACTCGGAGGTCGAGCGTCAAATCGGCGGCGCGATTCGTGCTTACTTCGAGCAGCATGGCGAGGCGGCTTTCCGAGACATCGAGCAGACCGTTCTGGCTCGACTGCTCGAGCGCGACCGCTTGATCCTCGCGACGGGCGGTGGAGCTGTCCTTCGCGAGGCGAATCGACGCTTGCTGGCCTCGCGCGCCGAAGTCGTCTATCTGCGATCGACTCCGGAAGAGCTGATGCGCAGGCTGCGGCACGACACGCACCGGCCACTGCTGCAGGTGGGCGATCCGATGCGCAAGCTGCGCGAGTTGTACGAACAGCGAGACCGCCTCTATCGCGAGTGCGCACGCTTCGTGATCGAAACGGGCAGGCCGTCGGTAAAGCTGCTGTGCGGCATGATCCTGATGCAGCTCGAACTGGCCGGCTTGGTCGACCCCGCCGAGGCGCCGTCGCCGCTGACGCCCGGTCGTGCTGGCGACTGATCGGGCCGTGCCGCCCCTACACTAAGCTCATGTCTGCAGTCTCTGCCCACGCGGCTGCCGCGCCCGTCCGCAGGGTCGCGGTGGATCTCGGCGAGCGCAGCTATGACGTCGTCATCGGCTGCGGTCTGCTCGACGAGCCTTCGGCGTGGCGGTCGCCAGCGTCTGACGCCAGTGCAATGATCGTCAGCAATTCGACGGTCGCTCCGCTGTATCTCGAACGGCTGGCGCGATCGCTGCAGGGCCGGCACTACCGCGTGCACAGTGTCGAACTGCCCGATGGCGAGCAACACAAGGACTGGTCGACGCTCAACAAGGTGTTCGATGCCCTGCTGGACGCGCGCTGCGAACGCGCGACCACGTTGTATGCGCTGGGGGGCGGCGTCGTCGGCGACGTCGCGGGCTTCGCGGCCGCCTGCTTCATGCGCGGCGTGCCGTATATCCAGTTGCCGACGACCCTGCTGGCGCAGGTCGACTCGTCGGTCGGCGGCAAGACCGCCATCAATCATGCGCTGGGCAAGAACATGATCGGTGCCTTCCACCAGCCGCGGGTGGTGGTGTGCGACCTCGATACCTTGAGCACGCTGCCCGATCGCGAGTTGCGCGCCGGGCTGGCGGAGGTCATCAAGTACGGGCCGATCGCCGATTGGGCCTTCTTCGAGTGGACCGAACGCCACCTCGACGACCTGCTGGCGCGCGAGCGCCCGGCGTTGTTGCATGCTGTGGGTCGTTCATGCGAGATCAAGGCCGATATCGTCGCGCGCGACGAGCGCGAGGGCGGCCTGCGCGCGGTGCTGAATTTCGGTCATACGTTCGGCCACGCGATCGAAGCCGGGCTCGGATTTGGCACCTGGTTGCACGGTGAAGCCGTGGCCGCCGGGATGGTCATGGCGGCGGCGCTGTCTGTCCGGCTGGGCATGCTCGACAGCGAGGCGGCCGCGCGGCTGACGTCGCTGCTGGCCCGCTGCGGGTTGCCCGTACAGGCTCCGGCCTTGGCGATCGAGCGCTACATCGAGCTGATGCGGCTCGACAAGAAACGGCGCGACGGAGAGACCCGCTTCACGTTGCTCGAAGGCCGCGGCCGGGCGGTGATTCACCCTGCCGACGATGCGCTGGTGCGCGAAGTCGTCGCGCAGACGATTCGACGCTCGACCTGATTGCGGTCTCGCCGTGGCGCGGCTGACTCGTCTGGCCGTGGCCGGCCACGCGCACTTGGTGCTGCTGCGCGGGCACGGCGCTCAGCCCGTCTTCCGCGATGATGCCGATCGAGCGGCGTTCCTGGCGGCGTTGCGGACCGCCTGTGTCGTCGAGCGGGTTGCGTTGCATGGCTACGCGCTGTTGCCGGATCGGGTTTGGTTGCTGGCGACCCCTGGCAACGACGATGCGCTCGGCCGCTGCATGCAGGCACTCGGGCGTCATTTCTCCGTCGCCTTCAATCGTCGACATGGGCGTCGAGGCAGCCTGTGGGACGGACGGTACCGCAGCGCGCTGGTAGAGGCGGGTCCGAGCCTGCTGGAGGCAATGCTGTTCGTCGACCTGGCGCCGGTGCGCGCAGGGCTCTCGATCGACCCGCCGACCAGCCCCTGGTCGAGCGCCCGCCAGCACGCGGACCAGCACTCAGAGTTTCCGCTCACTGACGCGGCAGCCTATTGGGCGCTTGGCAATACGCCGTTCGACCGCTGCACCAGCTATCGATCGATGCTCGCCGAGTCGCTGAGTTTGACCTCCATCGAGCGCATCGAACGCGCTGTCCTGCGGGGCTGGGCGCTTGGCTCGACGGCCTTCCAGGAGCGAATGGCCAAACAAGTGGCTCGGCCGCTTTCGCCAAGGCCGCGTGGTCGGCCGCGCAGGGGACCACCGTCGCGAGAGCATTGATTGCTCGCGTCGCGCGCGGATGGCGAGGGTGCGATTGATATGCCCCCAATTCTCGGAATGCCTAACTGATTTCTAACTTTAATAGGTGTCTGACCCTATTTGTTTTGATTGTGTGTCTTGTTGCGGTGCAGTAGATTTCCGCGACCGCGATCGGAAGCCCTGATGAGCCGACCACCCCACACGAAGACTCAGGACGAACTGCTGACGGACGCCGAGCGTCAGGGGCTATACCGGGCTGCCCACGAACACGACGCCTGTGGCGTCGGCTTCGTGGCACACATCAAAGGCCAGAAATCGCATCAGCTCATCGAGCAAGGGCTGCAGATCCTGGCCAGCCTCGACCACCGCGGTGCGGTTGGGGCCGACAAGCTGATGGGCGATGGCGCCGGAATCCTGATCCAGATTCCCGATGACTTCTATCGCAGCGAACTGGCGACGCTCGGAATCGAACTGCCGCCGCCCGGCGAGTACGGAGTCGGCACGATCTTCCTGCCCAAGGAGCATGCATCGCGCCTGGCCTGCGAACAGGAACTCGAGCGTGCGGTCAGGGCCGAGGGCCAGGTGCTGATCGGCTGGCGCGACGTGCCGGTCGACCGGGCCATGCCGATGTCGCCCGCGGTGCGCGCCAAGGAACCGGTGATCCGCCAGATCTTCATCGGCCGCGGGCCCGACGTGATCGTGCCCGACGCGCTCGAGCGCAAGCTCTACGTGATCCGCAAGACGGCCTCGGCGGCGATCCAGGCGCTCAAGCTGACGCACAGCCGCGAGTACTACGTCCCCAGCATGAGCTGCCGCACGGTCATCTACAAGGGCCTGCTGCTGGCCGACCAGGTAGGCCAGTACTACCTCGATCTGCAGGACGCGCGCGTCGTCTCGGCGCTGGCGCTCGTCCATCAGCGGTTCTCGACCAACACGTTCCCCGAGTGGCCGCTCGCGCACCCGTACCGCATGGTTGCTCACAACGGCGAGATCAACACCGTCAAGGGCAATTTCAACTGGATGCGCGCGCGCGAGGGCGTGATGAGATCCCCGGTGCTCGGCGACGATCTGAAGAAGCTGTACCCGATCAGCTTCGAGGGGCAGAGCGACACCGCGATTTTCGACAACGCGCTCGAGTTGCTCGTGATGGCCGGCTACCCGCTGGCGCACGCGGCGATGATGATGATCCCCGAGGCGTGGGAACAGCACGAGCTGATGGACGAGCGCCGGCGCGCCTTCTACGAGTACCACGCCGCGATGCTCGAGCCGTGGGACGGCCCGGCAGCGATGGTCTTCACCGACGGCAAGCAGATCGGTGCCACGCTCGACCGCAACGGCCTGCGCCCGGCGCGCTACCTGGTCACCGACGACGACATCGTCGTGATGGCCTCGGAGTCCGGTGTGCTTCCCATACCCGAGAGCAGGGTGGTCAAGAAGTGGCGCCTGCAGCCGGGCAGGATGTTCCTGATCGACCTCGAACAGGGTCGCATCGTCGACGACGACGAACTGAAGCACCAACTGGCCTTTGCGAAGCCCTATCGGCAGTGGATCGAGACCGTGCGCGTGCGGCTCGATGCGATCGACGTCAAGGGCGCTCCGGCGCCGTCGCCGGAATCGCTGCTCGATCGTCAGCAGGCCTTCGGCTATACGCAGGAGGACATGAAGTTCCTGCTCGCGCCGATGGCCACCCATGGCGAAGAGGCGGTCGGCTCGATGGGCAACGACTCGCCGCTGGCCGTGCTGTCGGACCGCAGCAAGTCGCTCTACAACTACTTCAAGCAGCTCTTCGCGCAGGTGACCAACCCGCCGATCGACCCGATCCGCGAGGCGATCGTGATGTCGCTCAACAGCTTCATCGGCCCGAAGCCGAACCCGCTCGACATCAACGCCGTCAACCCGCCGATGCGGCTCGAGGTGCACCAGCCGGTGCTCGACTTCGACGACATGGCGCGCCTGCGCGACATCGCGCGCCACACGTCGGGCAAGTTCCGCAGTCACGAGCTCGACATCACCTACCCGTTGGCGTGGGGCAAGGAGGGCATCGAGGCGAAGCTCGCGTCGCTGTGCGCCGAATCGGTCGACGCGATTCGCGGCGGCCACAACATCCTCATCATCACCGACCGGCGCATCGGCCGCGAACAAGTCGCGATCCCCGCGCTGCTAGCGCTGTCGGCGGTGCACCATCACCTGGTGCGCGAAGGGCTGCGCACCTGCGCCGGCCTGGTGGTCGAGACCGGGTCTGCGCGCGAAGTGCATCACTTCGCCGTGCTTGCCGGCTACGGTGCCGAGGCGGTGCATCCGTATCTGGCGCTGGAGTCGCTGCTCGCCTGGCACCGCGACCTGGCGGGCGAACTGTCGCCGGACAAGGCGGTCGCCAATTACATCAAGGCGGTCGGCAAGGGGCTCTCGAAAGTCATGTCGAAGATGGGCATCAGCACGTACATGTCGTACTGCGGGGCTCAGATCTTCGAGGCGATCGGCCTGTCGAAGGCGTTCGTCGACAAGTACTTCCGCGGCACCGCCACGCAGGTGGAGGGCATCGGCGTGTTCGAGGTTGCCGAAGAGGCCTTGCGCATGCACCGCGCCGCCTTCGGCAGCGACCCGGTGCTCGCGAACATGCTCGACGCGGGCGGCGAGTACGCCTGGCGCACGCGCGGCGAAGAGCACATGTGGACGCCCGATGCGATCGCCAAGCTGCAGCACAGCGTGCGCGGCAACCGCTTCGAAACTTATCGCGAATACGCGCAGATCATCAACGATCAATCCAGGCGGCACATGACGCTGCGCGGCCTGTTCGAATTCAGGGTCGATCCGGCCAAGGCCATCGCACTCGGCGAGGTCGAGCCCGCCTCGGAGATCGTCAAACGCTTTGCCACCGGCGCGATGAGCCTCGGCTCGATCTCCACCGAGGCGCACACCACGCTTGCGGTGGCGATGAATCGCATCGGCGGCAAGAGCAACACCGGCGAGGGCGGCGAGGATCCTGCGCGCTATCGCAACGAGTTGAAGGGTATCCCGGTCGGAGACGGCACCAAGCTCAGCGATGTCATCGGCGCCAAGGTGGTCGAGGCCGACTATGCGCTCGAGGCCGGCGACAGCCTGCGCTCGCGAATCAAGCAGGTGGCCTCGGGGCGCTTCGGCGTCACCACCGAGTACCTGGTCTCGGCCGATCAGTTGCAGATCAAGATGGCCCAGGGCGCCAAGCCCGGCGAGGGCGGCCAACTGCCGGGCGGCAAGGTCAGCGAGTACATCGGCTACCTGCGCCACTCGGTGCCCGGCGTCGGCCTGATCAGCCCGCCGCCACACCACGACATCTATTCGATCGAAGACCTGGCGCAACTGATCCACGACCTGAAGAACGCCAACCCGCGTGCCAGCGTCAGCGTCAAGCTGGTCTCCGAGGTCGGCGTCGGAACGGTGGCAGCGGGTGTGGCCAAGTGCAAGGCCGACCACGTGGTGATCGCGGGCCACGACGGTGGCACGGGCGCGTCGCCGTGGTCGAGCATCAAGCACGCGGGCACGCCGTGGGAACTCGGTCTGGCCGAGGCGCAGCAGACGCTAGTGCTCAACCGGCTGCGCGGCCGCATCCGCGTGCAGGTTGACGGCCAGATGAAAACCGGCCGCGACGTCGTGATCGGCGCGATGCTGGGCGCCGACGAGTTCGGCTTCGCCACCGCACCGCTGGTGGCCGAAGGCTGCATCATGATGCGCAAGTGCCACCTCAACACCTGCCCCACAGGGGTCGCGACTCAGGACCCGGTGCTGCGCAGGAAGTTCGCCGGCCGGCCCGAGCACGTGGTGAACTACTTCTTCTTCGTCGCCGAAGAGGCGCGCCAGATCATGGCGCAGCTCGGCATCCGCACGGTCGACGAACTGATCGGCCGCGCCGACCTGCTCGACATGCGCAAGGGCCTGGCGCACTGGAAGGCCAAGGGGCTCGACTTCGCACGCGTGTTCCACCAGCCGGCGGTGGGCCCGGAGGTCGCGCGACGTCAGATCGAGCAGCAGGATCACGGTCTGGCCAACGCGCTCGACCTCAAGCTGATCGCCAAGTGCCAGCCGGCGATCGAGCGCGGCGAGAAGGTGCAGTTGCTCGAGCAGGTACGCAACGGCAACCGTTCGGTCGGCGCGATGCTGTCGGGCGAGCTGATTCGCCGTCGCGCGGAAGGCCTGCCCGACCAGGGCATCTTCATCCAGATGGAGGGCACCGGCGGTCAGAGCTTCGGCGCGTTCCTCGCGCAGGGCATCACGCTGTACCTGATCGGCGACGCCAACGACTACACCGGCAAGGGTCTATCGGGTGGACGTGTCGTCGTGCGTCCGAGCATCGATTTCCGGGGTGACGCCACCAAGAACATCATCGTCGGCAATACCGTGCTGTACGGGGCCACCGCCGGCGAGGCGTTCTTCCGGGGCGTCGCCGGCGAGCGCTTCGCGGTGCGGCTGTCGGGTGCCGCCGCGGTGGTCGAAGGCACCGGCGACCATGGCTGCGAATACATGACCGGCGGCACCGTCGTCGTGCTCGGCAGAACCGGGCGCAACTTCGCCGCCGGCATGTCCGGCGGCGTGGCCTACGTCTACGACGACGAGCGCCAGTTCGCCAAGCGCTGCAACACCGCGATGGTGTCGCTCGAGAAGCTGCAGACCAGGGAGGAGCAGCAACTCGCGTCGCAACCGGCGGCCTGGCACAACGGCCAGACCGACGAGGCGCAGTTGCGCCGCCTGATCGAAGACCACCATCGCTGGACCGGCTCGCTGCGCGCGCGCGAGATCCTCGACCACTGGGCCGACGCGCGCTTGCGCTTCGTCAAAGTGCTGCCGAACGAGTACCGCAGGGTGCTGGGCGAGCGCAAGGCCGCCGAAGACACGCAAGCCACGATCGCCAAGGCCAAGACGGCCAAACGCACGGTGCCGGCGAAGTAGCACCAGCCATCCACACGCCTCAGGCGGCGCGCTCGGGCGCGCCGCGTTCGTCACATCATGGGCAAGATCACCGGGTTCCTCGAATACAAGCGCATCGAAGAGAGTCGCGAGCCCGTGGCGCAGCGGCTCCGGACGTGGCAGGAGTTCGTCGTCGCGCTGACGGCCGACCAGGCCGCGGTGCAGGGCGCGCGCTGTATGGACTGCGGCACGCCGTTCTGCAACAGCGGCTGCCCGGTCAACAACATCATTCCGGACTTCAACGACCTCGTGTACCGCAACGACTGGCGGCGGGCTGCCGAGGTGCTGCACTCGACCAACAACTTCCCGGAGTTCACCGGCCGCGTCTGCCCGGCGCCGTGCGAGGCTGCCTGCACCCTGAACATCAACGACGACCCGGTGGGAATCAAGTCGATCGAGCATGCGATCGCCGATCGCGCATGGGCCGAGGGCTGGGTCGTGCCGCAGCCGCCGGCCGTCAAGACCGGCAAGAAGGTGGCCGTCGTCGGCTCCGGCCCGGCCGGACTCGCGGCCGCGCAGCAGCTCGCTCGCGCCGGCCACGACGTCACCGTGTTCGAGAAGAACAGTTGCATCGGCGGCCTGCTGCGCTACGGCATTCCCGACTTCAAGCTGGAGAAGACGCACATCGACCGGCGCGTCGAGCAGATGCGCGCCGAAGGGGTGACGTTCCGCACGGGCGTGCTGGTCGGCGCGTGGCCCGAAGGCAGCGCGGTGGCCAACGATGCGACCGAGACGATTGCCGCCGACCGACTGACGGCGCAGTTCGACGCCGTGCTGCTCGCCGGCGGCGCCGAGGCGAGCCGCGATCTGCCGGTGCCGGGCCGCGATCTCGAAGGCGTGCACTTCGCGATGGAGTTCCTGCCGCAGCAGAACAAGGTGAACGCCGGCGACCGGGTGCGGGGCCAGATCACCGCGCGCGGCAAGCACGTGATCGTCATCGGCGGCGGCGACACCGGCAGCGACTGCGTGGGCACGAGCAACCGCCAGGGTGCGGCCAGCGTCACGCAGTTCGAGCTGATGCCGATGCCGCCGGAGCACGAGAACAAGCCGCTGACGTGGCCTTACTGGCCGATCAAGCTGCGCACCAGTTCGAGCCACGAAGAGGGTTGCCAGCGCGAGTTCGCGATCGCGACCAAGCAATTCGTCGGCGAGCGCAAGGGCGGGCAGCTCAAGGCACTGAAGACGGTGCAGGTGCAATGGCGCGACGGCAAGATGACCGAGATTCCCGGCACCGAGAAGGACCACCCGGCCGACCTCGTGCTGCTGGCGATGGGTTTCGTCTCGCCGGTGGCTGCGGTGCTCGAAGCGTTCGAGGTCGATGTCGACGTGCGCGGCAACGCGCGCGCCGGCACCGACGACGCCACCGGCTACCGCACCAACGTCGACAAGGTGTTCGCCGCCGGCGACATGCGACGCGGCCAGTCGCTGATCGTGTGGGCGATCCGCGAGGGCCGACAGGCGGCGCGCGCGATCGACGTCTACCTGATGGGTGCGTCTTCGCTGCCGCGCTGACGGCGCACAACACCCCCTTACGTCGCGGCCGGCGCAGCGGCCAGGCTGCCGCAGCCAGCGTGCGACAATGGCCCGCCCCGTGGCCGTCGTGGCCAGCGCTGTCGGGGCCGCCCCGCCCCACAGCTTGAACTCCGACAACCTGATCGAGATCGACCACGTCACGTTCGGCTACGACGCGAGCCGAACGATCCTCAACGACGTGAGCGCGACCTTCGCGCGCGGCAAGGTCACCGCGATCCTCGGCGGCTCGGGCTGCGGCAAGACGACGCTGTTGCGGCTGATCGCCGGCGTGCATGCGGCCACCACTGGGCGCGTGATGTTCGACGGCGAGACCGTCGATGCGGCCGATCGCGAGCAGCTCTATCGCCTGCGCAGGCGCCTGGGCATGCTGTTCCAGTTCGGCGCGCTGTTCACTGACCTCACCGTGTTCGAGAACGTGGCCTTCCCGCTGCGCGAGCAGACCGGGCTCGCCGAACCGATGATCCGCGACATCGTGCTGATGAAACTCAACGCAGTGGGCCTGCGCGGCGCGGCGCCGCTGCGCATCAGCGAGGTGTCCGGCGGCATGGCGCGGCGCATCGCGCTGGCGCGCGCGATCGCGCTCGATCCCGAGTTGATCATGTACGACGAGCCGTTCGCCGGGCTCGACCCGATCTCGATGGGCGTGGCGGCCAACCTGATCCGCAAGCTCAACGACACCACCGGATCGACCTCGCTGGTGGTGTCGCACGACGTGCAGGAGTGCTTCGCGATCGCCGACTACGCCTACCTGCTGTCGTCGGGCGGCAAAGTGGTCGCGCACGGCAAGCCCGGCGAGTTGCGCGACTCCGACGACGCCGAAGTGCGGCAGTTCATCCGCGGCGAGCCCGACGGGCCGGTGCGCTTCCACTATCCGGCGCGACCGCTGGCCGAAGATCTGGGCATGGGGGCATGACCAACCTGCTGCAGGCGCTGGGCGCGCGCACGCTGCGCTGGTTGAACGCGCTCGGCCACGCGGCGGGCTTCTTCGTCGACGTGCTGCGCCACGTGCCGCAGGCGCTGCGGCGCTTCGGTCTGGTGGTCGCCCAGGTGCACGCGATCGGCAACCGCTCGCTGGTGATCATCCTGGCGTCGGGCCTGGCGGTGGGCTTCGTGCTGGCGCTGCAGATGTACTACGCGCTGGTCAGGTACGGCGCGGCCGAGTCGCTCGGGCTGGTGGTCAACCTGTCGCTGGTGCGCGAACTCGGCCCGGTGGTCACCGCGCTGCTGTTCGCCGGGCGCGCCGGCACCTCGCTGACGGCCGAGATCGGCCTGATGAAGGCGGGCGAACAACTGGCGGCGATGGAGCTGATGGCGATCGACCCGCGCGCGCGCGTGCTGGCGCCGCGCTTCCTGGGCGGCATCATCGCGATGCCGATCCTCGCGCTGCTGTTCTCGACCATCGGCATCCTCGGAGCCTGGGTGGTCGCGGTGCTGCTGATCGGCATCGATGCCGGCAACTTCTGGTCGATCCAGCAATCCGGTGTCGATATCTGGCGCGACGTCGGCAACGGCATCGTCAAGAGCGCGGTGTTCGGCGTCATCTGCACCTTCGTCGCGCTGTACCAGGGCTACGAGACCAAGGCCACGCCCGAGGGCGTGGCCCATGCCACCACGCGCACGGTGGTGGTGTCGTCGCTGGCGGTGCTGGGCATGGACTTTGTTCTCACGGCGCTGATGTTCTCGACGCAATGACGATCGACAGGGGATCGAGGAGATGAGCAAGAAGGGCATCGAAACGCTGGTCGGGTTGTTCGTGCTGCTGGGCATCCTGGCGCTGGTCTTCCTCGCGCTGAAGGCGGCCAACCTGGCAAGCTTCGGGCAGCGCGACGGCTACACGCTGCTGGCGCGGTTCGACAACATCGGCGGCCTCAAGGTGCGCGCGCCGGTGCGCAGCGCCGGCGTGGTGGTGGGGCGCGTCACGTCGATCAAACTCGACCCCAAGACCTATCAGGGGGTGGTGACGATGGAGATCGAGCAGGGCGTGCAGTTCCCGCGCGACAGTTCGGCCAAGATCCTCACCAGCGGCCTGCTCGGCGACCAGTACATCGGCCTCGAGGCCGGCGGCGACGACAAGAACCTCGCGCCGGGCGACACCATCACGCAGACGCAGTCGGCCGTGGTGCTCGAGAACCTGATCGGCCGGCTGCTGTTCGACAAGGCTGCCGATGCGGGCTCGTCGGACAAGGCCGCGCCGGCGGGGCCGAAGAAGTGAGAGCCCGCCGCGCCTTTGCCGCCTGGTCGATCGCCACCGCCGCGCTGGCGCTCGGCGGTTGCGCCACTGTCGCGGGCGGCACTCCGGGCGACCCGCTCGAAGGCTTCAATCGCGCGGTGTTCGCCTTCAATGAAAGGCTCGACTCGGCGCTGATCAAGCCGGTGGCCACCGGCTACCAGACCGTGCTTCCGCAGTTCGTGCGCAACCGCATCGACAACTTCTTCGACAACTTCCACGACGGCTGGTCGGCGGTCAACCAGTTGTTGCAGGGCAAGCCCTCCGCGGCGCTGGAGATGGGGCTGAAATTCGGCGTCAACACTGTGTTCGGCTTCGGCGGGTTCGTCGACGTGGCCGGATCGGCCATCGAGCGCCGCTCGGAGGACTTCGGCCAGACCCTGGGGCGCTGGGGCATCGGGCCGGGACCCTATCTGGTGCTGCCGCTGCTGGGCCCGAGCACGGTGCGCGACACCGCGGCGCTCGGCCTCGACCTGCGCGCGACCCCCGAGGCTTTCGTCGATCGTCGACCGGAGCGCTGGGGACTCGTCACGGTGCACTTGATCAGTGCGCGCGCGAGATTGTTGTCGACCACGCGCCTGATCGATGAGCTCGCGCTCGACAAGTACGCGTTGATTCGCGACGGCTATCTGGCGCGGCGGCGCAGCCTGGTCTACGACGGCAACCCGCCGGAGGATCCCGACCCCGACGACAGCGGCCCGACCCAGGCTGCGCCGTCGCAGTGAACCGCGCGCTGCCGGATTGCGTTAAGGTGGCGGCGACAACAAGCGAAGGAAAACAGATGTTTCGAGCAGCCCTTGTGGGCCTGTCCCTGTGCGCGCTGCAGGCGCTCGCGCTGGCCGACGTGGCGCCCGACGCCTTCGTGCAGAAGCTGTCGAGCGAAGTGATCGGTGCCGTGAAGAGCGACCAGGCGATCCAGGCGGGCGACGTGGCGCGCATCCGCGCGCTGGTCGACGCCAAGATCGTTCCGCACGTCGACCTGCAGCGCATGGTCGTCAAGTCGGTGGGCCCGCAGTGGCGTACCGCCAGCCCCGAGCAGCGCAAGCGGCTGACCGAGGAGTTCAAGACCTACCTGATCAACACCTACTCGGGTGCGCTGACGCAGGTGAAGGATCAGACCGTCAAGCTGCGGCCGCTGCGCGCCGGGGCCAACGCCAACGAGGTGGTCGTGGGCACCGACGTGGTCGGCGGCGGCGAGCCGATCCAGCTCGACTATCGGCTCGAGAAGTCCGGCGACACCTGGAAGATCTACGACTTCAACGTGCTCGGGTTGTGGGCCACCGACAGCTTTCGCAGCCAGTTCGCGCGCGACCTCAGCGCCGGCGGCATCGACGCGCTGATCGATCGCCTGGCCGAGAAGAACAAGGCGATCGCCGGCGGCAAGAGCTGACGGTCTGCACGCCCCGTACGCCGATGCTGGTGCTGCCCGAGGTGCTGACGCTGCGCGAGGCCTCGACCACGCTGAACATGCTCGAGCAGGCCATGCGTGCCGACGATGCCGCGACGCTGACCATCGACGCCTCGTCGCTGCGCAGTTTCGACACCGCCGCGGTGGCGGTGCTGCTCGAATGCCGCAGGCTCGCACAGGCCTGGCACAAGGGCTTCGACGTGCGCGGCGCGCCGCTCAAGCTGACCGAACTGGTGCGCATGTACGGCGTCGAATCGCTGCTGGCGTTCGCGGCACCGCCGCATCCGGCGCGCTAGTGCCGTGAGCCGGAAGACCGTGGCAGTGGGATTCGGCCACTTCGCGGGCTCGGTGGCGCGGCGCTACTGCTCCTCGTCCCACACGCAGCCGTCGCGCGCGATCATCGCGCTGGCCGCCGGTGGCCCCCAGGTACCCGCTGCGTACGGTCTCGGCGGGCTCGCGTCGTCGGCCCACGCCTGCAGCACGGGCTCGACCCAGCGCCATGCCTGCTCCTGCTCGTCGCTGCGCACGAACAGATTGAGTCGCCCGGCGATCGCATCGAGCAGCAGCCGCTCGTAAGCACCGACGCGCTCGGCCGCGAACGCCTTCTCGAAATCGAGGTCGAGGAACACCGGCGCCAGCCAGTCGCCGTGGCCCGACCCCTTGGCGGCCAGCAGGTGCAGCTCGAGGCCGTCTTCGGGCTGCAGCTTGATCACCAGCTTGTTGGCGCGCGCGCTGCCGGGAAAGATCGGATGCGGCACGGGCCTGAAGTTGACGACGATCTGCGCATGCCGGGCCGCCAGCCGCTTGCCCGTGCGCAGGAAGAACGGCACGCCCGCCCAGCGCCAGTTCTGCACCTCGGTGCGCAGCGCGACGAAGGTCTCGGTCGTACTGCCGGCGGGCACCTTGGCCTCGTCGAGGTAGCCGATCGCCGCCTTGCCGTCGACGGTGCCGGCCCGGTACTGGCCGCGCACGACGTCGCGCGCCACGCTCTCGGGCGTGAAGGCTTTCAGCGATTTCAGCACCTTCAGCTTCTCGTCGCGGATGGCATCGGCGTCGTGGGTCGGCGGCGGTTCCATCGCGATCATCGTCAGCAACTGCAGTGCGTGGTTCTGCACCATGTCGCGCAGCGCGCCGGTGCGGTCGTAGAAGTCGCCGCGCGTGCCCACACCGATCGCCTCGGCCAGCGTGATCTGGATGTTGGCGATGCTCTCGCGGCGCCACAGCGGCTCGAACAGCGCATTGCCGAAGCGCAGCGCCGACAGGTTCTGCACCGACGGCTTGCCCAGGTAGTGGTCGATTCGCAGCGCCTGATGCTCGCCGAACGCGGCGGCCACCACGCGGTTGATCTCGCGCGCACTGCGGAGGTCGTGGCCGAGCGGCTTCTCGAGCACGACGCGCACGTGCGGCCCGTTCAGCCCCGCCGCACCGAGCTGCGCGCACACCAGCGGGAACAGGTGCGGGCTGGTCGCCAGGTACATCACCACCGTCTGCGTGCCACGTTCGCCGAGCCACTGCTTCAGGCCGACGTAGTCGGCCGGCTGCGACAGATCCATGCGCCGGTAGTGCAGCAGCGCGGCGAAGCGCTCGAACTCCTCGTTGCTCGGGCGCTTGGCGCTTTCGACCTCGCCGAAGCGCGCCTGGATCAGTGCGCGGTAGTCGTCGTCGCTGCGCGCGTCGCGCGCCACCGCGAGGATGCGCCCGTGGGCCGGCAGCTTGCCGTGCCGAAACGCCTGGAACAGCGCGGGCATCAGCTTGCGCCACGCCAGGTCGCCGGTGCCGCCGAACAGGACGAGGTCGAACGACATACGCCGATTGTGCACGGCGGCAACGCCGCGGGCGCCCACCGGGTTTGTCCGAGCGCCGCAGCGGGCGGGCCGCGGCCGCGCGCGGCTACCATCGTTGCACCGAAGTCAGGAGCCGATCCATGCTCGTCAAACACTCACTCAAGCTCGTTTCGTCCGCACTGCTGGCCGGCGCGACGCTGCTCGCGGCACCGGCGCGTGCGCAAGACTCGCTGAACATCATCTGCTCGGTGCAGGCCGACTGGTGCAACGGTCTTTCGACGGCCTACGCGCGCGCCACCGGGGTCAAGGTGAATCTCAGCCTGAAGGGCTCGGGCGAAGCGCTCGCGCAACTGGTCGCCGAGCGCGAGAACCCCAAGACCGACGTCTGGTTCGGCGGCACCGGCGACCCGCACCTGCAGGCGGCCGAGCAGGGGCTCACGCTCGAATACAAATCGCCGCTGCTGTCGCAGTTGCAGCCGTGGGCGCAGCGGCAGGCGCAGCAGGCGGGCTACAAGACGGTGGGCATCTACTCGGGGCCGCTCGGCTTCGGCTACAACCCCGAGCTGCTGGCCAAGAAGAAGCTCGCCGTGCCCCAGAGCTGGGCCGACCTGCTCAAGCCCGAGTACAAGGGCGAGATCCAGGTCGCTAACCCGGCCTCCAGCGGTACCGCGTACACGATGATCGCCACGCTGGTGCAGTTGTGGGGCGAAGACAAGGCGTTCGACTACCTCAAGGCGCTGCACAAGAACGTCAGCGTCTACACGCGCTCGGGCACCGCGCCGATCAAGGCGGTGGCGCGAGGCGAGACCGCGGTCTCGATCAGCTTCGTGCACGACGGCCCGCCCGAGAAGCTGCACGGCTTCCCGGTCGAGACGGTGACGCCTTCGGAGGGCACCGGCGCCGAGATCGGCTCGATGAGCATCGTCAAGGGCGCACGCCATCTGGAGGCGGCCAAGAAGTTCTACGACTGGGCGCTCTCGCCGGCGGCGCAGGAGATCCCGTTCCAGACCAAGGCGTCGTTCCAGGTGCCGTCGAACGTCGCGACCAAGCTCGACCCCAACGTGCCTGACTTTCGCAAGATCAAGTTCATCGACTACGACTACGCCAAGTACGGCGCCAGCGCCGAGCGCAAGCGCCTGATCGCGCGCTGGGAGAAGGACGTCAACTCGCTGCCGAAATGACAGGCCTCCGGCGCGCCGAGCGCCGGCAAGACTCCTGGCTGCGCGGGTGGATCGCGGCCGGGCTGCTCGCGTACGTCGCGCTGCCGTGGTATGCGATCCAGGACACGGCCTGGTACCGCGTGCTGCCGCAGGTGCTCGGTGGCGCGCAGACCGGCAGCGCCATCGTGCAGGCGCTGGTGCACGGGCGGTGGTGGTTGCTGTTCGGGCTCGCCGGGCTGGCGCTGGCC
>JAJVIL010000130.1 GCA_022072045.1 Burkholderiaceae bacterium
TGTTCGACCGCCGCATCGTGCTGCCCGAGCTGCTGCACGAGCGCGTGGTCGAGGCCGACGAGCGGGTCGGCGCGCACGGCGAGGTGGTGCGGCCGCTCGACGAGGCGGCACTGCGGCGCGATCTGCGCGCCGCGTTCGACGCCGGGATCCGCGGTTGCGCGATCGTCTTCATGCACGGCTATCGCACCCCGGCGCACGAGCAGGCGGCTGCGAAGATCGCGCGCGAGGTCGGTTTCACGCAGATCAGCGTGTCGCACGAGGTGAGCCCGCTGATGAAGCTGGTGTCGCGCGGCGATACCACGGTGGTCGATGCCTACCTGTCGCCGATCCTGCGGCGCTACGTCGACCGCGTGGAGGCACAGATGCCGGGGGTGCGCCTGTTCTTCATGCAGAGCAGCGGCGGCCTCACCGAGGCGCATCACTTCCAGGGCAAGGACGCGATCCTCTCGGGGCCGGCCGGCGGCATCGTCGGCATGGTGCGTACCGCGGTGGCGGCCGGCCATTCGAAGGTGATCGGCTTCGACATGGGCGGCACGTCCACCGACGTCAGCCACTACGCCGGCGAGTTCGAGCGCGCGTTCGAGACTCTGGTGGCCGGCGTGCGCATGCGCGCGCCGATGATGAGCATCCACACCGTCGCGGCCGGGGGCGGCTCGATCCTGCACTTCGACGGCGCGCGGCTGCGGGTGGGCCCCGACAGCGCCGGCGCCAATCCGGGGCCGGCGAGCTACCGTCGCGGCGGGCCGCTGACGGTGACCGATGCCAACGTGATGCTCGGCCGCATCCAGAGCGCGTACTTTCCGCGCGTGTTCGGCGCCCGCGCCGACGAACCGCTCGACCGTGAGCGCGTGGTCGAGCGCTTCGGTGCATTGGCCGCTGAAGTGCAGCGCGGCAGCGAGCGCGACACGACGCCCGAGGCGCTGGCGCAGGGCTTCGTGCAGATCGCGGTGCAGAACATGGCCAACGCGATCAAGCGCATCTCGGTGGCGCGCGGCTACGACGTCACGCAGTACACGCTGCAGTGCTTCGGCGGCGCCGCCGGCCAGCACGCCTGCGCCGTGGCCGACGCGCTGGGCATGACGCGGGTGTTCATCCATCCGCTGGCCGGCGTGCTGAGCGCCTACGGCATGGGCCTGGCCGACCAGATCGCGATGCGCGAAGGCGCGGTGGAGCGGCCGCTCGACGCCGCAGGCCTCGCGGCGGCGCGGTCGCGGCTCGACGAGTTGAGCGCCGCGGCACGCGACGAACTGCTTGCGCAGAATGTGCCGGCTGCGGCCATCGAGCTGCACCGTCGCGTCCACGTGCGCTACCAGGGCACCGACACCGCGCTGGTGGTCGACTGGGGCACCCTCGACGCCGTGCGCGCCGCATTCGAGGCCGCGTACCGCCAGCGCTTCGCGTTCCTGATGCCCGACCGGGTGCTGGTGATCGAGGCGGTGTCGGTCGAGGCGGTGGGCCAGGGCGAGCGCTCCGATGCCGTTGCCGCCGACACCGAGCCGGTGCCGCACCGGCCGCCGCCGCGCGCCGGCGTTCGCGTCTACTTCGACGGCTGGCACGACGCCGCTCTGCACGTGCGCGAATCGCTGCAAGCGGGCGCCACGATGGCCGGGCCGGCGATCGTCGCCGAAGCCAACGCCACCACCGTCGTCGAGCCCGGCTGGCAGGCGGTGATCGGCCGCACGGGCGGGCTCGAGTTGACGCGCGTGGCCGCGCGCGCGTCGCAACACGCGATGGGCACGCAGGTCGACCCGGTGATGCTCGAGGTGTTCAACAACCTGTTCATGAACATCGCCGAGCAGATGGGCCTGCGGCTGCAGAACACCGCCCACTCGGTCAACATCAAGGAGCGCATCGATTTCTCGTGCGCCTTGTTCGACGTGGACGGCCAGCTCATCGCCAACGCGCCGCACATGCCGGTGCACCTGGGCTCGATGAGCGAGAGCATCAAGACCGTGATCGCGCGCAACCCGCAAATGCGCGAGGGCGACGTCTACGTGCTGAACGACCCGTACCACGGCGGCACGCACCTGCCCGACGTGACGGTGGTGACGCCGGTCTACCTTCGTACCCCCACGAGCGCTGCCATTGGCGGGCGTGCACCCCGTGTCGATGCGCCCGGCTCCGAAAGCGGCCGCGGCGACGCGAAGCCGAGCTTCTACGTCGCCTCGCGCGGGCACCATGCCGACATCGGCGGCTCGACACCCGGATCGATGCCGCCGTTCTCCAAGACCATCGACGAGGAGGGCGTGCTGTTCGACAACTTCCTGCTGGTGCGCGATGGCCTGCTGCGCGAGGCGGAGCTGCGGGCGCAATTGGCGACCACCGCGTGGCCGGCGCGCAACCCCGACCAGACGATCGCCGACCTGCGCGCGCAGATCGCCGCCAACGAGAAGGGCGTGCAGGAGCTGCGCGCGATGGTGGCGCAATTCGGCCACGAGACCGTCGCCGCCTACATGAAGCACGTGCAGGACAACGCCGAGGAGTCGGTGCGCCGGGTCATCACGGCGCTGCGCAACGGGGCGTTCGACCTCGAGCTCGACAACGGCGCCCACATCCGGGTCGAGGTGACCGTGCACGCCGACGCGCGCGAGGCGACGATCGACTTCAGCGGCACCAGCGCGCAGCTGCCGAACAACTTCAATGCGCCCAAAGCGGTGACGATGGCGGCGGTGCTCTATGCGTTTCGCACGCTGGTCGACGACGACATCCCGCTCAACGCCGGCTGCCTGAAGCCGCTGCGGGTGATCGTGCCCGAGGGCTGCATGCTGAACCCGAGCTACCCGGCTGCGGTGGTGGCAGGCAACGTCGAGACCTCGCAGTGCGTGACCAACGCGTTGTACGGTGCGCTGGGCGTGATGGCGGCCGGCCCCTGCACGATGAGCAACTTCACTTTCGGCAACGAGCGCTACCAGTACTACGAGACGATCGGCGGCGGCTCTGGCGCCGGGCCCGACTTCGACGGCGCTGCCGTCGTGCAGACGCACATGACCAACTCGCGACTCACCGACCCCGAGGTGCTCGAGTTCCGCTTTCCGGTGCGGCTGGAGAGCTACGCGATCCGCGCCGGCTCGGGCGGGGCCGGCCGGCACCGCGGCGGTGACGGCGGCGTGCGACGCGTGCGCTTCCTGGAGGCGATGACCGCATCGATTCTCAGCAACGGGCGCCGCGTGCCGTCGTTCGGCCTGGCCGGTGGCGAGCCTGGTGCGCTGGGGATCAACCGCATCGAGCGCGCCGACGGTCGCGTCGAGACGCTGGCGCACATCGGCTCGGCGCCCATGGCGCCAGGCGACGTGTTCGTGATCGAGACCCCCGGCGGCGGCGGCTACGGCGCCGCCGGCACTTAGGTCTGCGGCGGCGGCTACGGCGCCGCTAGCGCGTAGGTCTGCGGCGGTGGCTACTACGCCGCCAGCGCGTCGCGCTGGCGGCGCCGCCGGCTCGTGAGGGCAGGGGACGCGCTATCCTGCGCCCGATGAATCCGCATCCGACGTGGCTGTCCCGGGAGCCGAGCCCGCGATGAGGCGATTGGTCCTGCTCGGTGGCGGCGACGCCCATGTGCACCTGTTGACCGAAATGGCGCGCGAGCCGATGCCCGGCGTGCAGGCGGTGCTGGTGGTGCCGCACGCCCGCCGGATCGGCAGCGACATGGTGGCGGGCTGGATGGCCGGCCACTACTCGCTGGCGCAGTGCGAAATCGCGCTCGAGCCGCTGGCGCGGGCGGCGAAAGTGGAGCTGGCCTTGTCGGGCGCGACGGCGATCGATGTCAACGAGCGCACCGTCACGCTGGCCGATGGACGGGTCGCCGAGTACGACGTGCTCTCGATCGACACCGAGTCGGTGCTCGATCGCGACGCCATTCCCGGTGCACGCGAGCACGGGCTGTTCCTGCGGCCGATCGAGCACTTCGTGCAGTTGTACGAACGATTGCTGGCACTGCCCACCGATCGTCTGCTCAATCTGGTGGTGATCGGTGGCGATGCCGCGGGGTTCGAGGTGTCGCTGGCGCTTCAGCATCGCTTCAACGGCCACGGGCCGGAGCGCGCGCGCGTCTGTCTGGTCACTGGCGACGGCGCCGTCTTGCCTGGGTTCGGTACCGCGGTGCGCGAGCGTGCGTCGCGCCTGCTGCGGCGCTCGCGCGTGACGGTGTTCAACCAGCGCTGCACCGAGATCGGCAACGGGGTGGTGCTGCTCGACAACGGCGCGCGGCTGGTTTGCGACGTGCCGCTGTTGACCGTGTCCGCGGTGGCGCCGCCGTGGCTGCGCGAAAGCGCGCTGGTGCTCGATGCGCGCGGTTTCGTCTGCACCGGAGAAACGCTGCAGAGCACGTCGCACGGCGAGGTGTTCGCCGCCGGCGAACTGGCGTCGCGCGCCGACGGCGAGTTGGCGGGCAGCGGCACGTCCGCCCGTGCCGGGCCGGCGTTGGCGATGAATCTGCGGCGCAAGCTCGCAGGCGGCCCGCTGCAGCCGTGGCGGCCGAAGCAGCGGTCGCTGGCGCTGTTGTCGTGCGGCGAGCGGCGAGCCATTGCATCCTGGGGCGACTGGGCCACCCAGGGCCGCTGGGTCTGGGCTTGGAAGGACTGGATCGACCGCCGCGTCGTGGCGCGCTATGCGCAGCCGGCGCCCGCCGTGGAGCCGGCGCTGCCGATGGCGGCCGAACAAGAGCGCGACGCTGCGCCGTGAACCGGCGCGGGTCTCAATCGCGCGGCCTGAAATCGATGACGATGCTCGACGGCACGCGGCCATCGATGTCGCGCGGCAGTTCGCCGGTGCGGTCGATCGCGCGCAGCACCGCCTCGTCCCACTCCTTGTTGCCGCTGCTCCTGACGAGCCGGCGGCTCATGATCGTGCCGTCGGGCGCGCAACGCACCTCGACCGTGGCGGTCGGGTTGCCGGGCACCTCGTCGGTCAGCACGATGTTGGGCTTGACGCGCGCGATGATGCGCCCGGCGTAGCTGGCCGAAGGCCCGGACTCGCGCGCCGCGGTGCCGGTGGCGTCGGGCGAGCCGGTGCCCGCCTGGCTCTGGATGCGCTTGAGGTTCTCCTCGCGCTGCTTGGCCTGGCGCGCCTCTTCCTCTTTTTGCCGCTTCGCCTCGAGCTCGCGCTGCTTCTGCGCGGCGAGCTGCTGCGCCTTCTCGCGCTCGATGCGCTCCTGCTCCTTGCGCGCTTGCTCCTTGCGTTCTTGCTCCTTGCGTTCGCGCTCCTGCTGATCGTGCAACTCGCGCTGCTTGCGCTCGGCCTTTTCCTTCTCGATCGCGATCTGGGCCTCGATCTGCGATTGCGTCGGCTTGGGCGGCGCCGCCTCGGGCTTCGGGGTGGGCGGCGTCGGTGCGGGCTTGGGTTTGGGAGGCGCTGGCGGCGGGGCGGCGATCTGCGGCACTGCCGACCACAGCTCGGCGCTGACTCCGGCGGGCGTCTTGCTGCGCCACGAGACGCCGAACGCCAGCGCGATCAGCAGCCCGACGTGGACAAGCAGCGCCATCGCGGTGCCCTTGCCGAGCCCGCCCGGGCGCTGCGGCATCAGGCTGTCGTGGCGCTCGAGGGTGCTGTCGAGCGCCACGGTCAGCTGCCCTGTTTGACCGACAGGCCCACGCGCTGCACGCCGGCGCGTTGCAGCGCATCCATCGCGCCGACCACCTTTTCGTACCGGACGTTGCGGTCGGCCGAGATCACCACCGGCGTGTCGGCATGGCCGCCTTGCAGTTCCCTGACGCGGGCGGCGAGCTGACCCAGGGCGACGACGCCCGACTCGCCCTGGTCGACGCGCACCTTTACGCGCTCGTCGGTGCCGATCACGATCTCGATCACGTGCTGGGGCCGCTGTCGCGTCTTGCCCACGGTCGGCAGGTCGACGATTCCCGTGGTGATCAGCGGTGCGCTGACCATGAAGATGATCAGCAGCACCAGCATCACGTCGATGAACGGGACCATGTTGATCTCGCTCATCGAGCGCCGTCGACGGCTGCTGTGGGCCACGACCGCCGGCATGTCAGCTCCGCGCGGCGGCGCGCAGGCGCTGACGCGCCCCCGCAGGCGAAAGGAAACGAAGCGCTTGCGCGGGCATGGGCCCCTACCTCAGCGGGGCCGGCGCGGTGGCGACAGCGGTCTGCGCGGCCGGCGCTCCGACGTTGCGCTGCAGGATGTTGAGGAACTCCTCGATGAAAGTCTCGAGCTGCGTGGCCACGCGGTCGATGTCGCGCGCGAAGCGGTTGTACGCCACCACAGCGGGAATCGCCGCGAACAGGCCGATCGCGGTGGCCACCAGCGCCTCGGCGATGCCGGGTGCCACGGTGGCCAGCGTCACCTGCTGCAGGTTGGACAGGCCGACGAACGCATGCATGATGCCCCACACGGTGCCGAACAGGCCGACATAAGGGCTCACCGAACCCACCGAGGCGAGGAAGCCGAGGTTGCCCTCGATCACGTCGAGCTCGCGCTGGAAGCTGGCGCGCATCGCGCGGCGTGCACCGTCGAGCTGCGCCGCGGCGTCGAGCCGCCGCTCGCGCAGTTTGAGGAACTCGCGCATGCCCGAGGCGAAGATGCGCTCCATCGGGGCGCTGGCGTGCTTGGCCCCGGCGGCCTGGTTCAGCTCGGCCAGATTCTTGCCCGACCAGAACTCGCGCTCGAAGCCCTCGTTGAGCCTGCGCACGCGCTTGAGGCCGAACACCTTGCCGAAGATCATCGACCAGCTCACCACCGACACCGCCAGCAGGCCGACCATCACCACCTGCACCACGAAGCTGGCGTGCAGCACGAGCTGAAAGATCGACAGGTCTTGGTTCACTGCAGCAGGCTCAGCACTTGGTCGGGAATGCGGCGGGGCTTGAACGTCGGCGCGTCGACGCAGGCGATTCGGACATCGCCTTGCGCCAGCAGTTCCGCACCGCGCAGCGCACGCTGCTCGAGGTGCAGGCTGGCGCGCGCCGCGTCGCGCACGGTCACGGTGACTTCCAGCATGTCGTCGAGCCGCGCCGGGCGCAGATAGCGCATCGCCGTCCGGCTGACGATGAATATCGCTCCCAGTTGCTCGCGCAGCACGCCTTGCTCGACGCCGAGGCTGCGCAGCCACTCGGTGCGCGCGCGCTCGAAGTACTTCAGGTAGTTGGCGTAGTAGACGATGCCGCCGGCGTCGGTGTCTTCCCAGTACACGCGCGTGGCGTGGCGGTACGGCTTGACGGTGGGCTCTCGCATGGGCTCACGCGATGATACGTGAGCCGCCGCGGGCTTCTGCTCAGGGCACGGCGCGGCGGTACACCGGGCCCCACAGCGGGTGGCCAGCCTCGGAGCGGGTCAGCGCGAACGCCGGGTCGGCTTCGCGCGCGGCACGAAACGACGCCTCGCAGTCGCCGACACGGTCGCTGGTGCAGTAGATGAACGCCAGCAGCTTGTAGGCGCTGGCGCGGTCGCGCGGGCTGTTCAGGCCGGTGTACAGCGCGGTCTGCAGGGCCCGTTCGGCCTGCGGATACTGCGCATCGTCGTAGGCGCGCATCCCGGTCAGCAAGGCGCGTTCGGCAGGGCGCTCGATCACGTCGGTCAGGCCGGCCGACGGTGCGGGCGGGGTGGCGCATCCGGCAAGCACGGCGGCCAGCCACAGCGTGAGCCAAGTCAGACGTTTCATCATCGACTCCTTCAGGATCCGAAGCGGTGCCGCACCACCACCGGCTGATCGGCCAGCACGCGCACGGTCAGCGTGCGCGGCGCGAAATCCGAATTGCGGATGGTGATCACGTGATCGCCGACCGTCAGCGTCAGTCGTGCCAGCGGCGGCGTGACGCCGGCGCCCTTGCCGTCGACTTCGATCTGACCCCAAGGAGCGATCGCGAGCTGCACCACCCCGGTGGCTGGGGGTGCGGCTTTGGCCGGTCGTGCCGGCATTTCGCGCTCGCTCGCCGGCGCCTTGTCGATCACGCGCGGGCGCACCGGTTTGGCCGCCAGCACGAGCGGCGGCGGTTCGGCCACTGCGGGCGCGGCGGTTGCGCTGGCGGCAGCGATCGGCGCCGGCGCAGGCGCCGCAGCGGCAACCGGCGGCTCGATCGATGGCGTCGGGGCGGGTGACTGGGAAGAAGTTGCGCTCGGGCTGGCTTCGTGGTTCGACGAGTCGGCATTGCCCAGCAACTGCCAGCCGGCCACGACGCCGATCGCCGTGCTCGCCGCGAGCGCTGCCGCGACCAGTCGTCGCTTGCGCTGGCGCGCCTGCGCGCCGTCTTCGGCGCCGATCTCCGCCTCGGCGTCGAGCCACTGCTTCAGCGCCTGGCTCATCTGTCGCGCCGACCGCCAGCGTTGCGCCGGGTCGTGCGCGAGCGCGCGCATCGCGATGTCGGCGAGCGCCTTGGGCACCTCGGGCCGCAGCTCGTGCGGCGGCAGCGGCTGGCCGCGTTCGACCGCCTGCACGATCTCCTGCAGCGACTGGCCGTCGAATGCCTTGCGATGCGCCAGCAACTCGTACATCACCACGCCCAGTGCATAGACGTCGCAGCGGCGGTCGATGGTTTCGCCGCGCAACTGCTCGGGCGCGAGGTAGTGCGGCGAGCCCGCGACCACGCCTTCGAGCGCCGGGATGTCCTGCCCGTGCGCGACGCGCGCGATGCCGAAATCCACCACCTTGGGCAGCGTGCGGCCGACCATGAAGATGTTGGCCGGCTTGATGTCGCAGTGGATCACTCCCTTGGAGTGCGCATAGCTCAACGCGTCGCAGACGCGGCGCATGATCTGCGCGGTCTGCACGATGTCGGGCCGCCAGCCATTGGCGAGCAGTTGGCGCAGATCGCGCCCTCGCAGGCGCTCCATCGCGATGTAGACGCCTTGCTCCGACAGGCCGGCGTCGTACACGGTGACGATGTTGGGGTGGTTCAACCCTGCCGCTGCGCGCGCCTCGTTGAGGAACAACGCGTCGAGCGTCGCGCGGTCGCCCTCGGCGACGCTCAGGTGCAGGGTCTTGACGGCGATGGTGCGCGACAGGATCGGGTCGTACGCGGCGTAGACCGTGCCGAGGCCGCCTTCACCGAGTTGCTGTTTCAGCGCGTAGCGGCCGATGTGGCCGATGGTCAGACCTTGGCCCCCGCCGGTCGCGTCGCCGCCTTCGGCGGCCGACGACTCTGACGTCGTGGGGTCGAGGTCGATCGGTGCGGCCGACGCATCGGCGCTCGCCGGCGCGGCCGCGGTCTTGTCGCGATGGGGGTGGTCTTGCACAGTGGCAGCTTAGACGCGGCCCCTCGTGCGAAGGCGACAAAAAGCGTGGCTCGCTTCCTTCGCGTAACGCTTTGTCACCCTCGTCGACAAGGGCGATGGCAATTGGTCACAGGCAGTGCTGCAGACGGTCCATCGCTTCTTCGAGCTCGGTCATCGAGCTGGCGTACGACAGTCGCAGGTAGCGCTCGGGTGCGCTGCGGCCGAAGTCACGCCCAGGGGTCAGCGCGACCTGCGCGCGTCGCATCAGGTCGAAGCAGAAATCCCAGCTATTGGCGCTGTGCGCCGAGCAATCGGCGTAGGCGTAGAACGCGCCGTCGGGCGTCACCGGTGCCGGCATGCGAAGCTTGCGCAAGGCGGCCACCACGAAAGCGCGCCGGCGCTCGAACTCGGTGCGCCGGCGCTCGAACTCGGCGATCGATTCGTCGTCGAAGCACGCCAGTGCCGCATGCTGGGCCACCGTCGAGGCGCAGATGTAGAGGTTCTGCGCCAAGCGCTCGACGGGCTCGACCAGTGCGTCGGGCAGCACCAGCCAGCCGAGCCGCCAGCCGGTCATGCCGAAATACTTCGAGAAGCTGTTGACCGATACCACGGCATCGTCGGGCGCGGCCACCGACAACACGGTGCGCGCGAAGCGTTCGTCGTAGCTCAGTCCGAGGTAGATCTCGTCGACGACGCAGGCCGCTCCGTGGGCGCGCGTGACCCCGACGATGCGCGCCAGCTCATCGGGATCGATCGAGGTTCCGGTCGGGTTGGACGGCGTGGCCAGCAGCGCGCCGCGCGTGCGCGTTCCCCAGGCCGCGGCCACCGTGCCGGCATCGAGCTGGAAGCGCGTGTGAGCCGTGGTCGGCAGCAGCACGGCGGTCGCATCGGCGGCGGCCACGAAGTGCCGGTTGCACGGATAGCACGGGTCGGGCATCAGCACTTCGTCGCCGCGTTCGAACAACGCGGCGCATGCAAGTTGCAACCCGGCCGAGGCGCCGGCGGTGACGACGATGCGGCGCGCGGCGATGCGCACGCCGAAGCGGCGCTCGTACCACTGCGCGATCCGCTCGCGCAGCGCCGGCAGCCCGGTGGCCTGCGTGTACTGGGTGCGCCCGTCGCGGATGGCGCGTTGCGCCGCCTCGCGCACCAGCGGCGCGGCGCCGAAGTCGGGCTCGCCGATGTTGAGGTAGATCATCGGCCGGCCGCCGCGGGCCGGGTCGCACAGCGCGCTGGCGGCGATCTCGTGCGCCGCCTTGGCACACTCCATCACGTAGAACGGCTCGATGCGATCGAGCCGCGAGGCGATCTTCATCGCCGCTCAGGCCCTCGCCGAGCGCGCGCCGCGGACACCTCGGCGGGCCGCAGGTCGAATGCCGCCTTGTCGAGCACGCCGTTGACGTACTTGTGCCCGTCGGTGCCGCCGAATGTCTTGGCCAGTTCGACCGCCTCGTTGATCGCCACCTTGTACGGCACGTCGGCGCAGTGCGCGAGCTCGTAGGCGCCGATCAGCAGCACGCCGTGCTCGACCGGCGACATCTCGCTGGTCTTGCGATCGGCGTGCCGTGCGAGCACCGCGTCGAGCGCCGCCGCCTCGCGGGCACAACCGTGCAGCAGCGCGTCGAAGTGCTCGCTGTCGCTGCGCTCGAAGCCTTCCTGTTCGCGCATGTGGTGGTCGATCGCCGCCAGATCGGTACGCCCGACCAGCCATTCGTACAGCCCTTGCAGCGCCAATTCGCGCGCGCGGCGCCGCGCCGACTTGCCGCTGCCCTTTGCGCTCAAAGCTCGCTCATCAGGTTGGCCATTTCGACGGCCACTCGCGCGGCGTCGCGACCCTTCTCTTCGACGCGCTCCCAGGCCTGCGCTTCGTGTTCGACCGTGAGGATCGCATTGGCCACCGGGATCTGGTGGTCGAGCGCGACGCGGCTGACGCCGGCACCGCTCTCGTTGGCGACCAGTTCGAAATGATAGGTTTCGCCGCGAATCACGCAGCCGATCGCGACCAGGGCGTCGTAGTCGTCGCTGTCGGCCATCGCTTTCAGGGCGACCGGGATTTCCAGTGCGCCAGGGACGGTGACGTGCGTGAGGTGGTGCTCGGCGACCCCGAGCGTCGCCAGTTCGGTGCGGCAGACCTGCGCGATCTTGTCGGTCAGCGCAGCATTGAAGCGCGATTGCACGATGCCGATCACCAAGCCGTTGCCATCGAGCCTGGCAGCGTTGCCCTTGTCGGCATCCTGCACGCGCTGCTCCTTCAATCGCTGTGGGTGACGAACCCGGTGACCTCGAGGCCGTGCCCGGCCACGCTCGGCAGGCGCCGCGGACTGCCGAGCACGCGCATGCGCGCGACCCCGAGGTCGCGCAGGATCTGCGCGCCGATGCCATGGGTGCGCAGGTCGAGCGCGGGGCGCGCCGCGGCGTGCGGCTGCGGGTCGGGTGGCGCGAGCGACTGAGCCAGCAAGGTCGCGGTGTCGCCGGTGCAGTTGAGCAGCACCGCCACGCCGCGCGGGCTGCGTTGCAGCGCCTGCAGCGCGCGCCCCAGCGGCCACGAGTGGCCACCGGCCGACGCATCGAGCAGGTCCATCGCGGTGAACGGCTCGTGCACGCGCACCAGCACCTCGTCGCTGCGCTGCCACTTGCCGTGGCCGAGCGCGAGGTGCAGACCGCCGCCGCGATCGCGGTAGGTGACACAGTGGAAGCTGCCGTAGGGCGTGTTCAGCTCGCGCTCGCCACAGCGTTCGATCAGGCTTTCGTTGTGGCTGCGAAACGCGATCAGGTCGGCGATGGTGCCGATCTTCAGGCCGTGCGCCTGCGCGAACACCTCGAGGTCGGGCAGCCGGGCCATGCTGCCGTCGTCGTTCATGATCTCGCAGATCACCGCGGCGGGCGTCAGCCCGGCCATGCCGGCGAGGTCGCAGCCGGCCTCGGTATGACCGGCGCGCATCAGCACGCCGCCGTCCTGCGCCTGCAGCGGGAACACATGCCCCGGCTGCACGAGGTCGCTGGCGCGCGCGTCGCGTGCCACCGCGGCGCGGACGGTGTGCGCGCGGTCGGCCGCCGAAATGCCGGTCGTGACGCCGCGGGCGGCCTCGATCGACACCGTGAACGCGGTGCCGTGCACGGTGCCGTTGCGCGCGGCCATCGGCGGCAGTTGCAGCCTCTCGCAGCGCTCTCGCGTCAACGTCAGGCAGATCAGGCCGCGGCCATGCTTGGCCATGAAGTTGATGCCCTCGGCGCTGACGTGGTCGGCCGCGAGAACCAGGTCGCCTTCGTTCTCGCGGTCTTCCTCGTCGACGAGAATGACCATGCGGCCTGCGGCGAGGTCGGCAACCAGGGCGGGAATCGGCGACATCGGCATGCGCCGATTGTAGGTGGCCGGCCCCGCCTCGCCGGTCGTGCGGCCGCCGCGCGGCGACCCGGGCGGCCCCGGATCAGCGGCTCTTGCGGATCCAGGACAGCCAGCCGCCGGGCTGGGTAGTCGGCTCCTTGCGCGCGGCCGGATGCATGCGCAGCACCATCAGCCCCGACAGCAGGTACAGGCCGTTGAGCAGGCGCACCGCGCGGTCGATGTTCATCCCCGGCCAGTTCGAGATGGCGCGCAGCGATGCGGTCTCGCGCCGCAGCCGCTGGAACGCCGGACTGACCGCGCCGGCCAGCGGCAGCGAGCCGAGGTGGAAGTCGGGCGATACGCGGTAGGCAGCGTTGCCGCCGATCTCGGCGATCAGCGTGCCGCGCGGGCCGTGCAGGCCGAGCGCCCACAGCAGCGGCTCGAGGTGGCGGTAATGTCTTTCTTCGGCCACCCGCTCCGACATGAAATGCCCGGGCGCGCGCACGCCCGGAGGCTCGACGCTGTGCACTCGCAATTCACGCACGCCGCGCTGGATCTCGGCGGTGAGGTCGCGCGGCGAGTGGTACAGCCGCTCGCGGGGGAAGACCGTGAGCGGCCAAACCAGCCCATGATGCAGCAGATAGATCAACGCGGCCTCGCGATGCCGCATGCACGCCGCGATCACGTCGAGCGCGTCGCTGCCATTGGTGGCGTATTCCAGCCGTGCCAGTTCGCTGACCAGCGTGGTCGGCAGGACGGTCGGCCCGCCGAGCTTGATGTATGCGCTGTTGCCCGTCTCGAGCCGGATGCGCTCGAACTCGCTGATTCGCCAGAGCGTGGAGTCGTCGAAATCCTGCATGCGATGGCGCGTTGGCGCCCCAGACACCTGATGCCCGGCAATGGTACGCGAGCGCCGGTCGGCTCGGGTGTATCCGATTGCGTTGTGCGCTGCTCGGTTCTAGGGGATCGCCTCAAGCCTTGACCGCGGCGAGCTGGCGCTCGATGTAGCGCGCGATCAAGTCGACCTCGAGGTTGACCCGCGAGCCCGGGCGCAGATCGCCCAGCGTGGTGTGGGTCAGGGTGTGGGGGACCAGGTTGATCGATACGCTGCAGCCGCTGGGGTCGTCATCGACGCGATTGACCGTGAGGCTGACGCCCTGGACGACCAGCGAGCCCTTGACCGCGATCAGGTGCGCGAGGTCGCCGGGGCAATGCAATTGCAGTTCGGTCGATTCGCCCGCGGCGTCGACCCGGGTGACCGTGCCGACGCCGTCGACGTGGCCGCTGACCAAATGTCCGCCCAGGCGGTCGCCGACACGCAGTGCCTGTTCGAGGTTGACCGCGCCCGGCCGGTCGAGCCCGGCGGTACGCGACAGGCTCTCGGCGGAGATGTCGACCCCGAACCGGCACCTTGAGGCGTCGAGCCCTGTAACCGTCATGCAGGCGCCGTTCAGCGCGATGCTGTCGCCGAGCGCGCAGCCGTCGAGAAAGCCGGGGGGCGACTCGATGACCAGCCGCAGGCCGAACGACGCGTCGGCGCCCAGCGCGCCGGCCTCGACGATGCGACCGATGCCGGTGATGATGCCTGTGAACATGCGGCGATTGTCGCCTGGGCCGGCTCGGGAGATCAGCCGAGCCAACCGAGCGCACCGGGCCGGCGGGCGATGACGCGCAGGTCGTCGCCGATCGGTTCGACAGCGTGGAACTGCAGCGCCCAGGCTTGCGACAGGTCGGTCAGCCGCCCATCGACCATGCCGCGGCCGGCGCCGATCAGCTTGGGGGCGAGATAGATCAGGAACTCGTCGATCAGTCCGGCTCGCAGCAGGGCACCGCTCAGCCTTGGCCCGGCTTCGACATGGAGCTCGTTGACGCCACGTGCGGCGAGATCGATGACCACGCGGCGCAGATCGACCGAGCCGTCGGCGGCCGGCAGCTCCACGGCCTCGACGTCGCGCGCGCGCAGGGCCGCTGCCGCCGCGGGCTCGGCGTGAGCACAGAACACCAGCGCCGCTCCCGGTGGGTCGTAGATCCGCGCGTGCGCCGGCGCGCGCAGGCGCGAGTCGACGACCGCTCGCAGCGGCTGCAGCTCGGTGGCGACGTGGCGCACATCGAGCCGCGGATCGTCGGCCAGGATCGTGCCGACCCCGCTCAGGACGGCTCCGGCGCGGCGGCGCCAGGCGTGGCCATCGGCGCGCGCGGCCTCGCCGGTGATCCACCGGCTCGCGCCGCCGTCGAGCGCCGTGCGGCCATCGAGCGTTGCGGCGAGCTTGCACCGCACCCACGGCAAGCCGCGCTTCATGCGCGAGAAGAAGCCGATGTTCAGTTCTTGTACCTGCGCTGCGCTGGCGCCGCCTGCGACTTCGACTGCGACCCCGGCCGCGCGCAGGCGTTGCACGCCGGCACCTGCGACCAGAGGATTCGGGTCGGTCGCCGCGACGACGACCCGGCTCAGGCCCGCTGCAAGCAGCGCATCGGCGCACGGCGGCGTACGGCCGTGATGCGAGCACGGCTCGAGCGACACCCACGCGCTGCCGCCTCGTGGAGACGCGCCCGAAGCCTGCGCCGCGCGCAGCGCCATCACTTCGGCGTGAGCCTGGCCAGCGGCTTGGGTGGCACCTTCGCCGATCAGGCGGCCCGACGAGTCGGCGAGAACGCAGCCGACGCGTGGGTTGGGGTCCGAGCGCCCGATCGCGCTGTGTGCCAGCTGCAATGCCCGCTGCAACTGGCGCAGATCGTTTTCGCCGAGCGACATGGCGCCGGCGAGTCTACCGTGGCCTACGGCGCCGGCTGATGCTGCAGCGTATTGCTGTTGACGAGGTCGCCGTTGGCCGGATCGGCGGGCACGTCGGTCGGGCAGGTCTTGTCCGAAGGGATGACGACGAAGTTCTGGTTGGTCAGGTTGCCGCTGACGTTGCTGTAGTTGCGCGGATGATCGGCGTTCGGCACGACCTGCGAGTCGTCCGCCGCGGGTGTGTAGCGGCACACGCGGTACTCTGCGCTGCCGCCGCTGTTGCCGATCGTCCAGTCGACATCGACGGTGCCGATGTGCGTGCGCTGCGCTTCGATGAACGTGGTGCCCGACCACAGGGCGCTCGCGTTGGACTTGACGATGCAGAAATAGCTGCCGAGCGGCAGCGTCTGATCGAACGTGGTGTCGTAGTTCGCGTCGTCGATGCAGAACGAGCCGCTCGGGTGCCCCGGACTCGTCAGCGTCAGTTGCATGCGGAACCGCAGAGCGGGTCCCGGCGGGTTCTCGATCTGGGCAGCCGACAGCGCCGAGGCGCCGCCCTGACGCCAGAAGCGCACATAGCCGCTCACGAGCTGCGCCAGGGTGTTGTTGTCGCACGAGGCGACATCGGCCGGGGTGATGGTGTCGTTGTCGAAGGTGCTGCCGCCGTAGCCGAAGTCGCACACCCCGGTGATGACGCCCGTCACGTTGTTGAACACCAGCACCATCCAGGGGCGGAACGGCGGCACGAATGCGCTGCGCCCGTCGCCGAAATCCTTCGCCAGTACCGGAATCGTCGGGTGCCGCTTGAACGGCTTGCGCACCGGGGCGCCCACTGCCGTGCCCAGACGCACCGCCAGCGTGCCCGACAGCGCAGGAGCTGCCGCCGCGATCGCGCTGGCCAGCACCACCTGCTGTGCGCCGCCGGCGCGGTCGGTCCAGCTCACGGTCACGCGCAGCGCCCGCGCGGGGGGATCGTCATAGGTCACGACCTGGCTCTGCACGCTGAATGTGGTGTTGGTGACCAGGTCGGTGAACGGCGTCGGGCCGGCGTCGGCGACGATCTCGTCGAAGCCGCCGGTGCCGTCGATCGACGTGAACGAACGCAGCACGTCGAGCCGCTCCTGCGCCAGTCGGGTGGCCTCGGAGCGCTGCTTGGCGATGTCGCCGTTCAGGCGCAGCGTCGATTGCACGCCGACCACCGCGAGCATGCCGAACGCCATCACCGCCAGTGCGACCATCGCTTCGACCAGCGAGACGCCGCGCGAAAACCTGTGGGTCGTCTTCATGCTCAGCTCCCTGCGGCGAAGTCGCGCCAGCTGCCCGGTATGCGCACCAGCGATCCTTGCGTCAGGTTGATCGTGCGCAGCACGCCGGGGTCGAAGACGATCGTCGGTGCCCCTTGCACCGAGAGGTCGCCCTCGGCGAGCACGGCGCCTTGCACCAGCGTGCTGCCGGCGTTGGTGGTCCAGGTGGTGCTGTCGCCCTGCAGGTACAGCACGCCGACCAGTTGCAGGTTGGCCGCCACCGTGAGATCACCCGATACGAGCAGCATCACCGGCTCGGCGGCGCTGCCCCACACCTGCGCCGACTCGATGGTGGCAGCACCCTGCACCCAGATCACTCGGCCGGGGTTGCGCGACACGGCCTGCGCGATCTGCGTCGCGCAGTTTCCCGAGCAGGCCACCTGCACGACTGCCGGCTGAGTTCGATAAGTGGCGCGATCCATGCCGAACACGGTGACGAACATGCGATCGGCGCTGCCGAGCGCGCCCAGCGACCGGTCATTGGCCAGCACCGACGCCGAGCCAGGAGTGCCCGGTACGCTGCTCAAGCGGATACTCGTGTCATTGACGATCGCGCCACCTGCGTCGATCGTGACGCCGCGCGAAGGCGCGTCGGTGTTGACGACAGTGAGCGTGCCGCCATTGGCGTTGAGTCCGTTGCGGACCGTCAGCGCAGCCGATGGCGGTGTGGCCAGCGCCGAGTTCAACCCCAGCAGCGCGGACACCTCGCCAACCGCATCAGCCTTGTTGGCAGCAGCGGCGTAGCACTCCGAACCCATGCTGCTGCAGCCGCGGGAGACCGCGCGCACGACGCCAGGCTGGCCGACTGCCTCGAAGCGCATCTGGAAGGTCGGCGCGAGGCCGCCGACCGGTGCGATCAACGCCGGCGCCCCACTGGCCGGGCAACTGCAGCGCGCGCCGTCGGCCAGCAGCATGCAGCTCGGCCTCAAACTCACCTGGGCGCCTGGCGTCGTGTAGTTGCCGCTCGCGTCCACTGTCAGATGACGCTGGCGGAAGGTGTCGAACGCGACGTTGTCCGTACTCTCGCAAGCCGCGTCGACGCGGCCGCCGCTCAGCAGCGCGATCGCGTAGTCGAGGCCCGAATCGGCGGCTTCGAACGCCTGCGCCGTGCGCTGATTGTTGACCGACGTGCGCTGCTCGAAGATCAGGTTGCGGCCGGCGTAGGCAGTAACCAACGCCAGGATGAAGAACAGCACGACGACCACGATCAGCGTGGCGGCGCCGTGCTGCCGGGGGCGCGAAGCAGACAGGGTTCGATTCATCGCGCGCTCCACTCAGGCCGGACAGGCCCCGTTGACGACATCGTTGCGCAGCCGCACCTGGCTGCGCGCGCTGCGCTGCACCGATGGGTCGTGCACCGCGACCCCGGAAATCTCGACTCGCACATCGCGCACCGACTGGGTTGGATAGCAGGCCGTGCCCCCGCCCGAGCACGTGTTGAAGCAAGCCAGCGGGACATCCTGCTTCAGCACCGTGATGCGGAAATCGGTGATGCGCAGCGTCGTGCTGTCGGTCAGCGCCTGCCACGTGCCGCCGACATTCATCTGGATCGCGTTGCCGGACAACCGGAAGCCGGCTTCGTCGGTTGCGTCGAGCACGTTGTTCTCGACCGCACCACGCGAGTAGCCGAACTCGATGGCCGAAGCCACACCGCTGGCGGGAGTCATCGCCGTGTACGGATTGGTCGCCACCGACACCGCGCCGGCGTACCAGACGCCTTCCTGCGCCTGCGCCCAGTACCCCGAGCGCCGCAGGTCGCGCGCGATCACGTCGGCGGCGGCGCGCAGATCCTGCTGGATCTGCGTTTCCAGCATCAGCCGGCGGTTGTCGCCGAGCTGGTTCGACACCGCCATGGTGGCGCCGGCCACCACGAACAGCCCGATGGCCACGCCGACCATCAGCTCGACCATCGAGAGGCCTGTCTGGCGGCGCGGCGCGGCACGCGAGCGGTCGGCGTTCAGCATGTGCGTACTCCTGAAATCGATCCGTCGGGCGAACAGACGCTGGGCACCCCAGTGGCATTGATCGATGTGCGCAATTGCCCGCTGGTTGTGTTCTGAACGTCGATCACGAGGTCGAGCGGCGTCACCAACCCTTGCGGCGGCGAGAACACGAGCTTGGGCGTGCTGGCACTGGTTGCTGCAACGGTGACGCCGACCGAACGCGCGAATTGCATGGTCTTGATCTCCTGCGCACCGGGGATCGCGCCGCAGGCGTCACCAAGGGCGCGGGTACAGTCGCAAGCGGTGGTGCCCGTGTGGATCGTGTAGCAGGTCAGGTCGGCGTTGCCGGCGAAGTCGATCGACACCGAGTCGGCATTGCCGTTGCGTCGTGCCTGTTCCGATCGCGCAAGCTGCAGGTCGCCGATCAGCTCGGCCTGCACGCCCTGCACGCGGTGGCGCGCGATCATGCCCTTCATCGACGGGATCACGAGCAGCGTGACGAGCACGCCGACAACGATCAGCACCACCGTCAGCTCGATGATCGTCATGCCGCGACGGCGCTTGCCCTGCATCGGGTGGGTGGGCACGGGTTTCCCGCTCATCGCTTCCAGCAACCGTTGGCGTTGGCGGTATCGAGATCGCCGGCTGCATTCAGCGACGAGTAGCTGATCGTGCCGCCGGCCATCTCGACGCGCAGGCCGCGGCACTTGGTGTCGGCGTATTGCGGCGACGAGGCGCTCGCGGTGGCTGTCATGCGGTAGCCGGTGGCGCTGGCCGCGTTGACAGCCAGCATGTAGTGGCGCTCGGGCGACATGCCGGTGGGGGGGCCCGGCATCGAAGCGACCGAGTCGGCGTAGCTCGGCTGCTGGCCACGAACCCGCTCCTGCAGCTGCTGCAGTTGGTTCAGGCCGGCCACGGCATCGGCGCGCCGGCTCTTGCGTACCACGTCCTGGAACGACGGGTAGGCGATCAGCGCCAGCACACCGATGACAGCGACCGCGATCATCAGTTCGATCAGCGTGAAGCCGCCGACAGATGCCCTTCGGTACAAAGCGTGACGCATGTCACGGATTATTGGATCGCACCCGCCTTTGTGCCAGCAGCGCATCCGACCGCTGGTCGCGCTGCGGCAACCGCTGGTCGCTTCGTGACCGTGCGTCAGCAGGCGCGCTCGTCGCCGACGCGAGCCGCCGGACTGCACGTGCGCACGCGGCCAAGCAGATTGACGACTTGATGAAGCGCGCGGCCGTTGGCCGCCTCGACGCGCAAAGTCGCGGTTGGTGTGACCGTGCCTCGGACCGGATCGAACGTCATCGAGCGGGTCGCCGACCGCACCTGCACCGGGTTGCCGGCGGCGAAGAAGGCTGCACGCAGCAAGTCCGATGTGCCGCCGCAGACGGCGCCGCCCGGTCCCGCGCAGCCGCAGTCGGCGGCCGATCCGGTGTGGACGATGTAGCAGGTGGCGCCGTCGGCCTCGCGCAGCGTGAGCCGCACCGTTGTGTTGAGTGCCGACGCCTGGCTGCGCGCGAACTGCACGTCGGTCTCGAGTTGCGCAGCGACGCCCAGCAGTTGCGCCCTCTGCCGCAGTGAGTCGAGGCTCGGGATCGCCGTGCCGATCACGATCGACGCGATCGACAGCACGCACATGCACTCGATCAGCGTGATGCCGCGTTGCGCTGCGCGGGCAGGGTGACGGTTGGTCATGGGATCCTCCATTGAGTGCGTGAATCGATGCGCACACTCTAGGAAGCTGCCTCTCGCGGCGCGTCGCCCGCGGGAGGGTGCGCGGCGCACCCTTGCTGGTCCGCCGTCTCGGGGGCCCCCGAAAGGGGGCTTCAGATGTCGCGGATCAGGCGACGGAACTCGTCGACATCCTCGAAGCTGCGGTAGACCGACGCAAAGCGAACGTAGGCCACCTTGTCGATGCGCTTGAGCTCGCGCATGACCAGTTCGCCGAGACGACTGCTGGGAACCTCGCGTGCACCGCTGGCCAGAACCCGCTCGTGGATGCGATCGAGCGCGGCGTCGACCTGCTCGATGCTTACCGGTCGCTTGCGCAATGCCAGCAGCATCGAGGCGCGCAGCTTCGCCGCGTCGAAATCGGCCCGTGTACCGTCCTTCTTGACCACCGCGGGCAGTGCGATGTCGGGGCGCTCGTAGGTCGTGAAGCGCTTGTCGCACTTGGGACAACGCCGACGACGCCGGATGACGTCACCCTCGTCCGACTCGCGCGTCTCGACGACCTGGGTGCCGTCGTGGCTGCAGTAGGGGCACCGCATCGCTGCGCGAGCGCTTCGTCCGGCAGGCTTCGGGCCGCAGCGCTAACGGTACACGGGGAAGTCGCGCGTCAGGCGGGCCACCTGCTCGCGCACACGGGCGATCACCGGCTCGTCGTGAGGCGCTTCCAGCACGTCGGCGATCAGGTGTGCGGTCCGCTCGACCTCTGCCTCGCGAAAGCCACGCGTGGTCATCGCCGGCGAACCCAGGCGGACGCCGCTGGTCACCATCGGCTTTTGCGGATCGTTGGGGATCGCGTTCTTGTTGCACGTGATGTGGGCCCGCTGCAGCACGGTCTCGGCTTCCTTGCCGGTGATGCCCTTGGGGCGAAGGTCCACCAGCATCAGGTGGCTCTCGGTGCGCCCCGACACGATGCGCAGGCCGCGCTTGACCAGTGTCTGCGCGAGGACGGCTGCGTTGACCAGTACCTGCTGCTGGTACTGCTTGAACGAAGGGTCGAGCGCCTCCTTGAACGCCACGGCCTTGGCAGCGATCACATGCATCAGCGGCCCTCCCTGAATGCCCGGGAACACGGCGCTGTTGATGGCCTTTGCAACCGGCTCCTGCATCAGGATCAGTCCGCCGCGGGGGCCGCGCAGGGTCTTGTGGGTCGTCGAGGTCACCACGTCGGCGTGCGGCATCGGGTTCGGGTAGAGCCCCGTCGCGATCAGCCCGGCGTAGTGCGCCATGTCGACCATCAGGAAGGCCCCAACCTCGCGTGCCACACGCCCGAACTGCTCGAAGTCGATCCGCAGCGAGTACGCCGAGGCGCCGGCAATGATGAGCTTCGGCCGCTCGCGCAGCGCCAGATCGCGCATCGCGACGTAGTCGATCTCTTCCTGGGCGTTGAGCCCGTAGCTCACCACCTTGAACCACTTGCCGCTCAGATTCAGCGGCATGCCGTGAGTTAGGTGACCGCCCTCGGCCAGGCTCATCCCCATGATGGTGTCGCCCGGCCGCAGCAGCGCGAAGAGGGCGGCCTGGTTGGCTTGCGACCCCGAGTTCGGCTGAACGTTGGCATGTTCGGCACCGAACAACTGCTTCACACGCTCGATGGCCAGTTCCTCGACCTGATCGACGAACTCGCAACCGCCGTAGTACCGCTTGCCGGGGTAACCCTCGGCATACTTGTTGGTGAGCTGGCTGCCCTGCGCGGCCATGACGGCGGGCGACGCGTAGTTCTCCGAGGCGATCAGCTCGATATGCTGTTCCTGGCGCTGATTCTCGGCCTGGATGCTGGACCACACTTGCGGATCCACTGTGGCCACGGTGTGGGTCGATCGATCGAACATGGTGGATAGTCCTCGGTCGCTGACGCTGCACGACGGCCGCGGGGCCATCGACTCGGCTGCCCAGGCGAACGGCAAACCCCGCGCGCCATCGGCGCAGCGGGCCGCGCTCCCCGGTGGTGGTCCACCTTGGACCCGCAGGGTCCTATCGCCAGTCGCGCGCAGCCGGAAGTCTAGCGGAGCGGCGCGGACCGACGTCAGCGCAGCGGGGCGACCCAGGCCACGCGCTTGGTGTCGGCGCTCGTCGGCTGCGCTTCGGCGCCGCCTTCGTCGGGGGTGCTCGAGGTCTTGATCGGCGAGGCCGTGTTGCCTGGCAGCGAAACCGTCACGGAGACCCACTTCCCGGCAGCCACGCGGTTTAGGTTCGACTGCTCGGCCAGCACCTTGCCGGCATACCCGCCGTCGTCGGCGAGGTTGGCCGCACCGACGTAGTACTTGAGCCCGGCCTCGAGGCTGCCCGCGCGCGCGATGCATTCCTTGAGCACCTGCACGCCCACCCGCAGATTGGTCACCGGGTCGAACGCCGCGCGTACCCCGCCGTAGGGCTCGTACTTGTCGTCGTGCACTCGCGTCATGACCTGCATCAGCCCTTGGGCACCGACCGAGCTCTGGGCAAAGGGGTTGAAGCTGGACTCGATCGCCATCACCGCGAGGATCAAGGTGGGTTCGAGGCCGGAGCGCCGGCCACTCTCCCATGCTTCCTGGACGAGCCGGCTCATCGGCTCGATGGCCACCCGATAGCGGCGCGCAAGCCAAGCAGCCACTGACGCCTGCTGTTTGGACAAGGTGGTCGGGTCGGCCGCAGTCACGCGCGCCACGGCATCGGGGATCGGCGGTTCGGGAATCGACTCATTGGCGAGCCGGGCCTCCTGCCGGGCGAGCAGCCAACCGAGCGCGCGCTGTTCGGCGTCGTCGCGAAGCTCGGGGTGTGCGGCAGACATGAGCACTGCGCCACAGACTACTGCCAGCCCCAGCAGCGCCAACGTGTTGTGGCTGGCCTCGAGCAATCCGACGCCGACGTCTCGGGCGAACGTGCCGGCCGAGTCGATGCAGGCGCGGTAAATTGCAGTGAGTTTGCCGGGTGACTTCATGCGCAGTCTCGCCTCGGGTTTCCCCTCGGCAAGCGGAGCGTGTGAATTCTAGGTACGCGTCAAATAACCAGTCAATTATTAAGAGCGGATATCTAATAACGAGACTATGCACTACCGAGATCTACGCGAGTTCCTGGAGCACCTCGAAAGCCGCGCCGAGTTGCACCGGATCGACACCAATGTGTCCCCGAAGCTCGAAATCACGGCGATATGCGAGGTCGCGCTCCATCGTGAAGGCCCGGCACTGCTGTTCGATAGGCTCAACGGGTTCGACGCCAAAGTTCTCACCAACCTGTTCGGAACGCCCAGGCGCGTGGCCCTCGGGATGGGGGCCGAGGGCCCTGCAGATCTGCGCCATGTTGGTGCGCTGCTGGCGGCGTTGCGTGAACCCGCGCCACTTCGAGGCCTGTCCGATGTCGGCCGGTTGGCTGACATGGCCAAAGCGCTCTGGAACATGAAGCCGGCCAGGCGTTCGAGTGGTCCATGCCGGGAGGTATCGATCGAAGGTGATGAGGTCGACCTCACTCGTTGGCCGATCCAGGTCTGCTGGCCCGGCGACGCCGGGCCACTGATCACATGGGGTCTCGTGGTTACGCGCGGCCCCCAGAGTGGGCCACGTGCCCGGCTTCGCCAGAACCTCGGCATCTATCGGCAGCAAGTGATCGGTCGGCGTGAAACCATCATGCGTTGGTTGCCGCACCGCGGCGGCGCGCAGGACTTCCGCGAATTCACGCGGCAGAATCCGGGCCGGCCGTTTCCGCTGGCCGTTGCGTTGGGCGCCGATCCGGCGACCACTCTGGGGGCGGTCACACCGGTGCCCGACTCGCTGTCGGAATACCAGTTCGCTGGCTTGTTGCGTGGCTCGCCGACGGAGCTGATTGACGCGGGCGTCGGTGAGCCTGGCGTTCCTCTGCAGGTGCCGGCTCGCGCAGAGTTCGTGCTCGAAGGCCACATTCCGACCGCCGAGGCCGGCTCTTCCGGCCGCAGCGAATTCGGCGTGCCCTGCAAGGCGATCGACGGCTATCTCCACGCTCTCGAGGGCCCGTTCGGCGACCACACCGGGTACTACAACGAGCAGGAGTGGTTCCCGGTGTTTCGCATCGACCGCCTGACGCACCGTCGCGATCCGATCTATCACTCGACACACACCGGCAAGCCGCCCGACGAACCGGCTGTGCTGGGAGTGGCCCTGAACGAGGTCTTCGTGCCGATCTTGCAGCGCCAGTTTCCGGAGATCGTCGACTTCTACCTGCCGCCTGAGGGCTGCAGCTACCGGATGGCGGTGATATCGATTCGCAAGGGATACCCTGGCCACGCGAAACGGCTGATGTTCGGGCTGTGGAGCTACCTGCGGCAGTTCATGTACACCAAGTTCATCGTCGTCACCGACGACGACATCGACATCCGCGAGTGGAAGGAGGTGGTGTGGGCCATCACCACGCGATGCGATCCGGTGCGCGATGCGACGCTGGTGGATCAGACGCCGATCGACTACCTCGACTTCGCATCACCCGTTGCGGGTCTGGGTGGCAAGATGGGGCTCGACGCGACCAACAAGTGGCCTGGAGAAACCGGACGGCGGTGGGGCGAACCGATCGTGCCCGACGCCGAAGTCGTGCGCAGGATGACCGAGCTTTACGATCGAGCGGTGGCCAGTGGAGCGCGCACGAAAACAGCTTGAACTGCGCCACCGGCCGGTGTATCGTTTGTCTGCCTGCTTGCAGGCGATTCGGAAGAATGCGCAGTCTCTGCGCGATAGAGGCCCTGGAGCACAAACCTCCGGATCCTCGCCCGGTGACCTGAGTCACCCGCCCCTCCGGCCCTCGTGGTGCGGAGGGGTTTCGTTTTGCGGCTGCCCCGCTGCGCGGCGTCAGGCGCCGAGCAAGCCGCCGATCATCTCGTGCAGCACGAGGCGGACGCGCCGGAACCCGTCGTTTGATGGCAGCCAGCGCAGTGCGGTGCGCTCGCCGGGTGGCGCCAGACCCATCGGCGCGGCCCATACCCTCATCGGCATGTCCACCCGTTGGGCCTCGCGCTGAAAAGCACGCACCGCGCGCGGTATGTGGAAGCCATGCGTCACCAGCACGACATCGGTGATGCCGGCGGTCTTCAACATCGCCACGCTGCGAGCTGCATTCTCGAGCGTGTCGCGCGATTCGCCCTCGCTCCAAGTCAGCGGCTTGCCGTAGTCGCGCTCGGCGATGCGGGCTGCCGCTTCGGCCTCGCTGGTGCCGATGGTGTCGGCGTAGCTCACCCCGCCCGAGTACATCAACGGGGCACCGGTCTGCCGGGCGAGCCACACGCCGTAGTGGAGCCGGGCGAGCGACAGGTCTTTCAGGTTCGACAAGCCGTACTCCGGAGCCACCGGCTCGCGGCCACCACCGAGTACGACGATCGCCACCTTGCCAGGTGTTGCTGCAGCGAGCTTCCTGATCTCGGCGATGCGTTCGGCACTCAACGGTGCGGGCGGCTTGAGCGCGACCTCCTCGAGCCAGTGGCCGACGGCCGTGGTGCACGACAGCCAGAGCCCCGTCGCCCCCAGCAGGATGACCAGCCACGACAGGCTGCGACGCCAGTACATCATGCGAGCGCCGACCAGCATCAACAGCAGCCAGGGCACGGGCGGCAAGAGCAGCGCGGCCAGCACGGGCTTCCACGACTGGATGCCCAACAGGACGAAGAGGTCGTTCATGCAGAGAGCGGATTCTGCGCCGCGCCCCCGTGAGACCCCCGTGCACTTTGACCGCCTCGAAACCTGCTGTTACGGCTACTTGCGCCGCGGCCGGCGGCCCCCGCAACCACGACCAGGGCATGTCGTGATCGGCACAATCAGGGTGCCCGGGCACCGGGCATCGACGATGTGCGCAACTTGGAGGTCTCAACGTGGCGATCGACACCATCACGCTGGCTGGCGGCTGCTTCTGGTGCTTGGAGGCGGTGTACGAGCGCGTCGACGGCGTCGACGCCGTGGAGTCGGGCTACAGCAATGGGCACGTCAGACAACCGAGCTACCAGCAAGTGTGCGCAGGCGATACCGGACACGCCGAAGTGGTGAAGGTGCAGTTCGACGATACCAAGCTGACGCTGCGCGACGTGCTGGAGATCTTCTTCTCGATCCACGACCCGACGACCTTGAACCGGCAGGGCAACGACCTGGGCTCGCAGTACCGCTCAGCCATCTACTACCACGACGACGCTCAGCTCGGCGAGGCGCAGGCCGTGATCGACGAGGTCAATGCCGAGTTGAAAGGGCGCGTCGTCACCGAGCTGAAGCCGGTCGACAACTACTGGCGTGCCGAGGAGTACCACCAGCACTATTTCGAACGCAACCCCAACCAGGGCTATTGCGCGATGGTGGTCGGCCCGAAGGTCGCCAAGTTCCGCAAGACCTTCGCGTCGCGTCTGCGCAAGGCCTGAACCGCGGCCTGCGCTCAGGGCGCCAGCCGCTGGCGCAGCCAACGTCCTGCGTCGAGCGTGTAGCGCACCCGATCGTGCAGGCGGCTCTTGCGACCTTGCCAGAACTCCCAGCGGTCGGGCGCCAGGCGGTAGCCGCCCCAATGCGCGGGCCGAGGTGGGTGCAGCCCATGCTTGGCCGCCACCTTGGCCGCGTTGGCCACCAGCACCGCGCGCGAGGCGATGGGTTCGCTCTGCGGCGACGCCCAGGCCCCGATGCGCGAGTCGAGTGGACGGCTGGCGTAGTACGCGTCGGATTCGGCGTCCGACACCTTCTCGACCCGGCCCTCGATCCGCACCACGCGCTCGAGTTCGACCCAATGAAACTGCAGCGCGGCGTAAGCCTGCCGCGCCAGCTCACGGCCTTTGCGGCTGTCGTAGTTCGTGTACCACACGAGCCCGCGCGCATCGAGCCCCTTGATCAGCACGACGCGCGTCGACGGGCGGCCGTCGGCGCCCACCGTGGCCAGCGTCATCGCGTTGGGCTCGGGAAGCTGCGCCTTGATGGCCTGTTCGAGCCAGGTCTCGAACTGCCGCAACGGATCTTCGGCACACGAGGATTCGTCGAGCTCGCCGCGCTCGTAGCTCTTGCGCAATTCGGCCAGCGCCAGCTTGTCCATGCGGCGAGTATGCACGTTGGCGTCGCCTCGGGGCTGCTCCCTACGTGGAACGCCCTAAGTGAAGCTCCCACTGTCTCGGCGCGAGGCGTGACACGATGCTCTGCGGGTCCGCAACCTGCGCGAGCCAATGAGGGGTGGCGCGCGCGGCAGGGCCAACTGGCATGGAAAAGCTCCCGACCGTCATCGTGTTGGCTGCCGGCCGCGGCAGTCGCTTCAAGGCGCCCGAACACAAGCTGCTTCAGCCCTTCGGCTCGTCCACCGTGCTCGGTACGGCGCTCGAACACGTGATCGAGACCGGCCTCCCGCTGCGCGTCATCACCACCGAGGCGGTCGCTGCCGAGGCACGGCGACACGTCGCGCAGCGCGACATCATCGAGTTGCCGGCGGCCACCGGGCGAAGCGGCGAGGCGCTCGGCATGGGCTTCTCGATCGCCAGCGGCGTGGCCGCCAGCCCAGACGCGAACGGCTGGTTGATCCTGCCGGCCGACATGCCGTCGGTGAAGCCGGCCACGCTGCTCGCGGTGGCCGACCGCGTGCCTCAGCACGCGGTGGTGTACGCCCAGCACACCGGGCGGCGCGGCCATCCGGTGGGCTTTGCCGCCGAGCTGTATTCGGAGCTGGTGCTGCTGTCGGGCGACGAGGGTGCGCGCCGCCTGGTGGCGCGTTATCCGTCGGTGGGCGTCGAGGTCGACGATCCAGGGGTGTTGATCGACGTCGACACGCTCGACGACCTGGCCGCGCTGCACGCGGGCGTGCCGGGCCAGACGCGCGCGCCACAGTAGGCCAAGCGGGATTTCATTGCGCGGGGGCGGGGTCGAGCGGCAGGCCGAACAGCGAGTGCATGGCCTCGCGCACCTGGTCGCTGACCATGGCCTGCGCGTTGTGGTGGGTGCCGTCGTCGGCCAGGATAAAGCGCTTCGGCCCGCGCGCCCGCTCGTACAGCGCGCGACCGAGTTCGGGCCGGATCATGCGGTCGTTCGCGCCGTGCACCACCAGCAGGGGTGAGCCGACGGCTGCAATGCGCCGCGCGGCATCGAAGCGTTGCGTGATGAACGGCTGCAGCGGCAGCCACCCGAAGGGCATCGTCGCGAAGACGTCGGGTACCGAGGTGAAGGCGCCTTCGACGACGATGCCCGCTTCGTCGTCGACCTCGGCGGCGAGGTGGATCGCGATCGCCGCGCCGAGCGAATGCCCGTAGATCAGGCGTGGCCGCGACGGGTATTGGGCGCGCAGCCAATCCCACGCGGCGCGCGCGTCTTCGTATGCCGTGCGCTCGGAGGGCAGTGCGTCGGTGCTGCGGCCGAAGCCGCGGTAGTCGACGCCCAGTACCGAGACCCCCAGCGCATGAAGCCGTCGCATGCGAAACGAGCTGCTCGTCACGCCCCAGCGAGCGCCGTGCAAATACAGCATCACCGGTGTCGCGTCGTCAGGCTGCGGCAGCCACAGTGCATGCAGCGTCACGGCTGCCCCGCCGCCGGGTGGCGTGAACTCGATCGAGCGCTCGTCCATGCCGGTCGACGATGCACCGCGCCACTCGGTCTTGCTCGGCTGGAAGATCCACCTGCGCTGCTGTTCGTCGAGCACCGCACAGCCGGCCGTGACGAGCACGGCAGCCGTCGCGAGCCCGATGATCCAGCGCAGCCACCTCGACACCGCGGCCTCCGAGGATCACCGGCCACGCATGAACAGCGCGTCGAGTTCCTTCAACGCCACCTGCCGCCAGGTCGGGCGGCCGTGATTGCACTGATCCGAGCGCTCGGTAGCCTCCATCTGGCGCAGCAGCGCGTTCATCTCGTCGATCGTCAGCCGACGATTCGCACGCACTGCGCCATGGCACGCCATGGTGGCTAGCAGGTCGTCGCGCGCGCGCTGCACCACACGGGTCGAGTCGGTCTCGGCGAGCTCGGCCAGCACCGCCCGCGTCAGCTCCACCAGATCGGCATCGGGCAGCGCGGCGGGGCGGCTGCGGATCGCCAGCGTGCCCGCGCTCAGCGGCGCGACGTCGAGGCCGAGTGCCGCCAGCGCATCGGCACCCGACAGCGCGCCGGCCACTTCGGCGGGCGATGCGGCGAAGGTCACCGGTACCAGCAGCGGCTGCGCCTGCAGCGCAGCCGCGCCGCGCGACTTGAGTTGCTCGTAGACGATGCGCTCGTGGGCGGCGTGCATGTCGACGATCACCAGGCCGTGCGCGTTCTCGGCCAGCACGTAGGCGCCACCGATCTGCGCCAGCGCGCGGCCGAGCGGCCACGCCGGCTCCGATGGGGTTGTCTCGGCCGCCGAAGGCGACCACGCGGGCAGCGGTTCGAACGCCTGCAGGCGAGTGAGCAGCGGCAGGCTCAACGCGCCTTGAACATAAGGCCCCGGCCGCGCCGCGTCGCTCGGCGCGCGGGTGTCGGGTGTCGATGCGGAGGGCTCGCGAGCTGCGCTGCGCGGCAGCGCCAGCGTCGCCTCGACCGCATGCAGCACCGCCTGGTGAACGGCGCGGCCGTCGCGAAACCGTACCTCGATCTTGGTCGGGTGCACGTTGACGTCGACCAACGACGGCGCGATGCGCAGGAACAGCACGTACGCCGGCTGGCGTTGCCTGTGCAGCACGTCGTCGTAGGCGCTGCGCACCGCGTGCGCGAGCAATCGGTCGCGCACGTGGCGGCCGTTGACGAACACGTACTGCAGGTCGGCGCGCGAGCGCGCGGCATCGGGCACACCGACGCGGCCGTGCAGTGCCAGCGGCCCGGCTTCGCCGACCAGCACTCGACTGTGGGCGGCGAACTCGTCACCCAGCACGTCGCGCAGGCGCTGCTCGGGCGGCGCGGCGCGCCACTGCTGCAGCAGGCGGCCGTCGTGCCAGAGCGCGAACTCCACGTCGGGGCGCGCCAGCGCGTGCCGGCGCAGCGCCTCGGTGCAGTGCGCGAGTTCGGTGGCTTCGCTCTTGAGGAACTTGCGGCGCGCCGCGGTGTTGAAGAACAGTTCGGCAACCTCGACGGTTGTGCCGCGCGCCCGCGCGGCTGCCGCCAATTCGCCCGATCCGGCGTGCAGGCGAGACGCCTGGGGCGCATCGTCGGTGCGGCTGGTGAGGGCCAGCTCCGACACCGAGGCGATGGCGGCCAGCGCCTCGCCGCGAAAGCCCATCGTCGCCACCTGCTCGAGGTCGGGCAGCGATGCGATCTTGCTGGTCGCGTGACGCTTCAGCGCGAGCGGCAGCTCATCGGCCGGGATGCCCACACCGTCGTCCTCGACGACGATCGAGCGCACGCCGCCGCCGCGCAAGCGCACGACGACCCGGCTGGCCGCCGCGTCGAGCGCGTTGTCGACCAGTTCGCGCACCACCGAGGCCGGCCGCTCGACCACCTCGCCGGCCGCGATCTGGCCCACCAGCTCGCCAGGCAGCTCCTGGATCGGCCGCCGCGCGGCGCTGTGCAACGTGGCCTGCATGGGCGTGCGATTGTAGGAGTCCGGCCAGGCACGCGCCCGGATAATGGCCGCCGGTGGAGATCGCTGGCTTCCTGATCGATTTCGTGCTGCACGTCGACGCGCACCTGCGCGAGTTCGTCGAGCAGTACGGCGGCTGGGTCTACGCGCTGCTGTTCCTGATCGTGTTCGTCGAGACGGGCCTGGTGGTGATGCCTTTCCTGCCGGGCGACTCGCTGCTGTTCATCGTCGGGGCGCTGTGTGGGACCGGGCTGATGGACTACTCGCTGGCGGTGCCCCTGCTGATCGGCGCCGCGGTGCTCGGCAACCAGACCAACTACACGATCGGGGCGGCGATCGGGCCGCGCGTGTTTCGCTGGGAGCACTCGCGCCTGTTCAACAAGCACGCGTTCGAGCGGGCGCATGCGTTCTACGAGGACTACGGCGGCATCACGCTGGTGGCGGCGCGCTTCCTGCCGTTCCTGCGCACGTTCGCGCCATTCGTCGCCGGGGTGGCGCGCATGACGCGCGCCAAGTTCACGCTCTATGACGTGACCGGCGGCTCGCTGTGGGTGGTGTCGATCGTCACCGCCGGCTACTTCTTCGGTCACCTCGACTGGGTGCAGACCCACATGAGCACGATCATCTGGGCGATGATCGTGCTGCCGGGCGTGCTCGCGCTCGCCGGCGCGTGGCGCGCCAGGCGGGCGAAGACGCACGCGCCGCCCGGGGCGGGCGCGACGCTGAAACGCTGAGGCCGATCTACAGCACGCGCTGCCGCGCACGCGGCGGGTGCTTCGTGAAGTAGCGTCGCATCGCGGTGACCAGCGCATCGACCAGCTTGTTCTGGTACTTGGCGCTGCGCAGCAGGCGCTCTTCCTCCGGGTTGGAGATGAACGCGGTTTCGACCAGCACCGACGGGATGTCGGGCGCCTTCAACACCGCGAAGCCGGCCTGCTCGACCCGGCCCTTGTGCAGGTGACCGACGCGGCCGATGTGCTGCAGGATCTCGCCGCCGACGCGCAGGCTGTCCTTGATCTGCGCGGCGGTGCTCATCTCGATCATCGCGCGCAGCACCTGGGCGTCTTTCACTGCGCGCTGATTGACGCCGCCCACCAGGTCGGCGCGGTTCTCCTTGTCGGCGATCCAGCGCGCAGCGGCGCTGGTGGCGCCACGAGGCGACAGCGCGAACACCGATGCGCCGCGCGCGCGTGGCGTCATGAAAGCGTCGGCGTGGATCGACACGAACAGATCGGCCTGCACGCGTCGCGCCTTGCGCACGCGGTCGTGCAGCGGCACGAAGAAGTCGGCGTCGCGCGTCAGCATCGCGCGCAGGCCGGGCAGGGCGTTGAGCCGTTCGCGCAAGCGCAGCGCCACCGCGAGCACGACATCCTTCTCGCGCAGGCCGGTCGGTCCGATCGCGCCCG
>JAJVIL010000085.1 GCA_022072045.1 Burkholderiaceae bacterium
CTGCCGATCGGCGCGCTGCTGACCGCGCCACCGGGCGCCGACGCGCTGCTGCTGCAGGTGGCGGCGCAGTGGGACGGCGCGGGCCCGACGCCGCCGCGCATCGCGCCGACCCAGCAGTGAGCAGCGACGCGATCACCGACCTCGACGCGCACGCGCTGTCGCGCGCGATCCACGCCCGCGAGGTGTCGTGCGTCGAGGTGATGCGCGCGTACCTCGCGCGCATCCATCGCCTCAACCCGAGGCTCAACGCGATCGTCAACCTCGCGCCTGACGACGCGCTGCTCGCGCAGGCACGCGAGCGCGACGACGAGCTGGCGCGCGGCGCCAGCCGCGGCTTCCTGCACGGCGTGCCGCAGGCGATCAAGGACGCCGCCAACGCGGTCGGCTTCCCCACCACCTTCGGCTGCGCGCTGCTGAAGGACCAGGTCGCGCGCGTCGATGGGTTGATGGTGCAGCGCATGAAGGCCGCCGGCTGCATCGTGATCGGCAAGACCAACATGCCCGAGTTCGGCCTCGGCTCGCACACCTACAACAACCTGTTCGGCACCACCGCCAACGCGTGGGACCCGGCGGTCAGCGCCGGCGGCTCGAGCGGCGGCGCCGCGGTGTGCCTGGCACAGCGCCTGCTGCCGCTGGCCGACGGCTCCGACTTCATGGGCAGCCTGCGCAACCCGGCCGGGTGGAACCACGTGTTCGGCCTGCGACCGAGCCAGGGTCGCGTGCCATCGTGGCCGGCCGCCGACGTGTGGGTCGCACAACTCGGCACCGAAGGGCCGATGGCGCGCAATGTGCGCGACCTCGCCGCTCTGCTGTCGATCCAGGCCGGCTACGATGCGCGCACGCCGCTGTCAATCGCACAAAGGCCGCAGGCCTTTTCGGTTGCTTCTGGGCCGCAGGCCTTTTCGGTTGCTCACGGGCCGCACGACTTCGCGCCGCGCGAGCCGCTGTCGTTGCGAGGGGCGCGCATCGCGTGGCTCGGCGACTTGGGCGGCCACCTGGCGCTGGAGGCGGGCATCGCCGAGGTGTGCGAGCAGGCGCTGCAACGCATGGCCGATGCCGGCGCCGTCGTCGAGCCACTGAACAGCCTCGGCATCGACCTCGACCGTGTGTGGCACGCGTGGCTGGTGGGGCGGCGCCTGCTGACGGCGCCGCGCGTGGCCGCCGCGCTGGCGCTGGCCGGCGCCGCGCGCGAGCAGATCAAGCCCGAGGCGCTGTGGGAGCACGACCAGGCGCAATCGCTGCAAGGCACCGAGTTCATGCGCGCCGCCGAGATGCGCACCCGCCTTTATGCGCAGATGCTGGCGCTGCTGCAGCGCTTCGACGCGCTGGCGCTGCCGGTGGCGCAGGTGTGGCCGTTCGCGATCGAGCAGCACTGGCCCAGGCAGATCGCCGGCCGCACGATGGACACCTACCACCGCTGGATGGAGGTGACGCTGTACGCCACCTTCGCCGGGCTGCCGGCGATCAGCGTGCCCGCGGGCTTCGATGCCGCGGGCCGGCTGCCGATGGGCCTGCAGTTGATCGGGCGGCCGCAAGGCGACGCGGCGCTGCTGCAGTTGGCGGCCGGCTACGAGGCGTTGGTCGGCGAGCTGCTGGCGCGACGCCCGCCCGAGCCCTGACCGCCCGCGACGCCCTCGGGAATCGGCACCCGTCGTTCGCGCGCCGCTCGGCGCGCGCACCAACCCGGCGGGCGCGCCCCCGCGCCACTGCGATGCACGTCGCGAGCCACGCGTCCGCCGCACAATGCTCGCCACCACCCGCCCGAGACGCCCCGATGCCGCCCCGCCTGCCCCCGCCGTACCGCGACGAGCCGCCGATCGTCGATGCCCTGCTGCGTTCGCTGGCGGGCCGGCTCGACTGGCCCGCCGCCGCGGCGCAGGCCACACCGTGGGTGCAGGCGGTGCGCGACCAGCCGGCACCGTTCTGGGCGCTCGAATCGCTGCTGCGCGAGTACCCGATCAGCAGTGCCGAAGGCCTGGCGCTGATGCGGCTGGCCGAGGCATTGCTGCGCGTGCCCGACGCCGAGACGGCGATCGCGCTGACGTCCGATCAGCTCGGCCGCGCCGACTTCGCCAGCGACGACGGCGATTCGCCGCACCGGTTGCTGGCCACGCTGTCGTCGAGCGCAATCGCGCTGGCCAAGCGCTGGCTGCCCGACGTCGGCGAGCCGCCGGGGCTGTTCGAGCGCCTGGGCGCGAGGACGGTGGTGGCGGCCACCGTGCGCGCGATCCAGTTGCTCGGCCGGCAGTTCGTGCTCGGCCGCCACATCGACGAGGCGCTCGACGAAGCGGCGGCGCAGCGTCGCCAGCAGCCGCGCCTGCACTACTCGTACGACATGCTCGGCGAAGGCGCGCGCACCGAACGCGACGCGCTGCGCTATCTGGCCGCCTACGACAATGCGATCCGCGCGATCGTCGCGCGACACGATGCCGCCGATGCCGCCGGCGACGGCGCACTCGGCCGCGACGGCATCTCGATCAAGCTGTCGGCCTTGCATCCGCGCTATGAAGACGCGCAGCACGCGCGCGTGATGGCCGAGCTGGTGCCGCGCATGACGCCGCTGCTCGACCTGGCCGCCGCCGCGGGCATCAACCTGACGATCGACGCCGAGGAGAGCGACCGGCTCGAACTCTCGCTCGACGTATTCGACGCGCTGGCCGCGCACGTGCAGCACGCGGCGCTGCACTGGGGCGGCTTCGGGCTCGCCGTGCAGGCCTACCAGACACGCGCGACCGAGGTCATCGACGAGGTGGCGCGCATCGCGCACGCGCGGCAACTGCAGTTCATGGTGCGGCTGGTCAAGGGCGCCTACTGGGACGGCGAGATCAAGCGTGCGCAGGAGCTTGGCCTCGAAGGCTACCCGGTGTTCACGCACAAGCAGCACACCGACATCGCCTACCTCGCCGCGGCGCGCGCGCTGCTCCAGCACGGCTCGGCGATCGTGCCGCAGTTCGCCAGCCACAACGCCGGCACGATCGCCGCCATCGTGCAGATGGCACGCGCAGGCAGCGCGCGCTTCGAGATGCAGCGGCTGCACGGCATGGGCGAGGGTGTCTACCGCGAGGTGCTGGCCGCGCTGCCCGACCTGCGGCTGCGCGTCTACGCGCCGGTCGGCGAGCACCGCGATCTGCTGGCCTATCTCGTGCGGCGCCTGCTCGAGAACGGCGCCAACTCGTCGTTCGTGCACCAGCTTGCCGACGCCGCCGTGCCGGTCGACGAGTTGCTGCGCTCGCCGCTGCACGCGGTGGCGGGCAGTGGACAGCCGCGACCGAGCGATCTCTACGGTCCGGCGCGACGCAACCCTGGCGGCGTCGACTTGGCGTGCGAGCCGCAGCGCGAGCCACTGCTGGCGGCGTGGCGGCAGTCGGCGCTGCCGGCGGTGCGCGAGACCGAGCCGGCGCAGGTCGACGCGACGATGCGGCGCCTGCACCAGGGGTGGCCGGCGTGGAACGCATTGCCGGTGGCCGAGCGCGCGGCGCTGCTCGAGCGCGCCGCCGAGCGGCTCGAAGCGCGGCTGCCCGCGTACGCCGCGCTGCTCGTGCGCGAGGGCAAGAAGACCTGGGGCGACTGCGTCTCCGAGGTGCGCGAGGCGACCGACTTCTGCCGCTACTACGCGCTGCAGGCGCGCACGCGGCTGGCGCCGCAGACACTGCCCGGGCCCACCGGCGAGAGCAACGAGCTGCGCCTGCACGGCCGCGGCGTGTTCGTCTGCATCTCGCCGTGGAACTTTCCGCTGGCGATCTTCGCCGGACAGGTGGTCGCCGCGCTCGTCGCCGGCAACACGGTGGCCGCCAAGCCCGCCGAGCAGACGCCCGGGGTCGCGGCGACCTTCGTCGAGCTGCTGCACGAGGTGGGCGTGCCGCGCGACGCGCTGGCGCTGCTGCACGGCCCCGGCGAGACGGTGGGCGCGGCGCTGGTGGCGCACCCGCTCGCGGCCGGCGTGTGCTTCACCGGCTCGACGCAGGTGGCCAAGGTCATCCAGCGCACGCTGGCCACCTCCGACGGCCCGATCGTGCCGCTGGTGGCCGAGACCGGCGGCTTGAACGCGATGATCGTCGACTCGACCGCACTGCCCGAGCAGGTGGTCGACGCGGTGGTGCAAAGCGCGTTCCGCTCCGCCGGCCAGCGCTGCTCGGCGCTGCGGCTGCTGTGCGTGCACGAAGGCATCGCGACGCCGCTGGTCGAGATGCTCGCCGGCGCGATGGCCGAGCTGCGCATCGGCGCACCGGAGGACTTGGCCACCGACGTCGGCCCGGTGATCGACGCCGAGGCGCACGCGAACCTGACACGTCACGTGCGCCGGCTCGAACGCGACGCGCGGTTGCTGGCGCGCACGCCGATCGACGATCGCTTCGCGCACACGCACATCGCGCCGGTGGCGTTCGAGCTCGACGCGGTAGAGGCGCTGCGCGAAGAGGTGTTCGGCCCGGTGCTGCACGTGGTGCGCTGGGGCGGCGAGGTCGGCGCGCTGGTGGCGCGCATCAACGCGCTCGGCTACGGCCTGACGCTGGGCATCCAGACGCGCATCGACAGCCGCGCGCTGCACATTGCCGAGCGCGCCGCGATCGGCAACGTCTACGTCAACCGCAACATGATCGGCGCCGTCGTCGGCGTGCAGCCTTTCGGCGGCGAGGGCCTGTCGGGCACCGGCCCGAAGGCCGGCGGGCCGCACTACCTGTACCGCTTCTGCGCCGAGCAGACGCTGACCATCAACACCGCCGCGGCCGGTGGCAATGCGTCGCTGCTGGCGGGCGGCGGTTGAACGCGCTCAGGGTTGCAGACGCTGCTCTCGCCACAGCGCGGTGGCCAACTGCACCGGCCGATCGGAAAAGCTGAACAGCACGCACTCGTCGCTGGCCTGCAGGCGCAGCGTCTGCCACGACGGCACGACGAAGTGGTCGCGCGGCGCGAACTCGAAGCGCTGCGCCGCAGTCCCGTCGCCGACCACGGCCACGCCGCGCCCCTCGACCACGCTGAACACCGCACCATCGGTCTGCCGGTACGGCCGGCCGTCGAAGCCGGCCGGCAATAGCTGCAGGAACGCGGCCATCGTCGGCGTCGCCGCGCCGCCGCTGGCCGGGTTGATGTACTGCAGCTTGACGCCGTCCCAGGCGTCGACCGCGCCGTCGCGCGCCAGCCGCGCCAGCGCGTCGCGCGAGCGCACGTACGGGTAGCTGAAGACCGGCGACGTCGCGCCATGCGGCGACGCTTCGCGCAGCGGCGCCATGTTGGTGCCGTAGCGCGCGAGGTTGTGGCCCTCGGGCCGCGCGATCGGCTGCTGCTCGCTACCCAGGTTCTCGGCGAAGCCGGCGTCGAGAAAGCGCACCAGCGGGATGTCGAGGCCGTCGAGCCACACCACCGGCGCGCCGGCGTCGCCGCCGTGGTCGTGCCAGGTCCAGCTCGGCGTGATGATGAAATCACCCGGCGCCATCGTCGTGCGCTCGCCGTTGACCGCGGTGTACGCGCCGCGGCCCTCGACGATGAAACGCAGCGCCGTCTGCGTGTGCCGGTGCGCCGGCGCCACTTCGCCGGGCATGATGAGCTGCAGCCCGGCGAACAGCGACTGCGTCGCGCACGCGCGGCCGGGCAGCGCCGGATTCTCGAGCACCAGCACGCGGCGCACCGCCTCGGCGGCGGTGATCAGCGTGCCCGCGCGCATCAGGTGCGCGCGCAGCGCCTCGTAGCGCCAGTGCGTCGCCAGGCACGGCGTCGCCGGCTGCGGCGGCACCAGCGCGTGCAGTTGCTCCCACAGCGGGCTCAGGTGCAGCGGCCGGATCGCCGCGTAGTACGCCTCGCGTTCGGCGGCGACCGCCGCCTGGAGATCGGGTTGGGCAGACATGCGAACTCCGGTGGTGGGCGGCATGGTGGCGCCGTCAGTCGTCGAGCGGCCGCTCGGGGTCGATGCCCCGGTACAGCCAGTGCGTACCGATGAAGCCCGCGGCTTCGCGACCCGATTGGAACATGCGGTTGCGCAGCTCGCGCATCACCCCGCTGGCGTGATAGATCTCGCCGTAGAAGCGTGCGGTCAGCTGAACGCGGCCGGTGCGCAGGTAGCGCGCCTTCTGGTAGACGCGAAACGCCTCGGCGATGTCGTGCGGGCAACGGTGCAGCGCGGCGCCGAGCGTGACGGCGTCTTCGATCGCCATGCACGCGCCCTGCGCCAGGTACTGCAGCATCGGGTGCGCGGCGTCGCCGAGCAGCGTGACGCAGCTTTGCGACCAGTTGGGCACCGGCTCGCGGTCGCACAGCACCCACATCTTCCAGGTTTCGATCCTGGCCAGCAGCTCCTTCACCGGCGGTGCCGCTTGCGCGAAGCGCTGGTGCAGCTCGTCCGGATCACCGAAGGTGTTCCAGCCCTCCTCGTAGCGGTCGCTGTGGAACACCGCCACCAGATTGAACAGCTCGCCGCGGCGCAAGGGGTAGTGCACCAGGTGCGTCTTCTCGCCGCCCCACAGCGTGACGTCGGGGCTGTAGAGGTGCGGCGGCACGTCGCGCATCGGCAGCACCGCGCGATAGGCGATGTGGCCCGAGACGCGCGGCTTGCCGTCGCCGACGATGGCCTCGCGCACGCGGCTCCACAGCCCGTCGGCGCCGACCAGCGCCGCGCCGCTCAGGCGCCGGTCGCCGACGAGTTGCACCTCGACCCCGTTCTCGCGCTGCGCGAAACCGGTGACCTTGCTCTTCACCTGCAGCGAGATCGACGGCAGCGCGCGGCAGGCATCGAGCAGCACCCGATGCAGATCGACGCGGTAGATCACGCCGTACGGCTGGCCGTAGGTCGCCAGCGTCTGTTCGCCGACCGGCGCGCGCACCACCAGCTCGCCGCTGCGCACGTCGCGCATCACAAGATTCGGCGGAAAGTACGCGACCTGCCGGATCGCCTCGGTCAGCCCGAGGTGCTCGAACAGGCGGAACACGTTGGGCCCGAGCTGGATGCCGGCGCCGATCTCGCCGAAGGCGTCGCCCTGCTCGAGCACCTGCACCGCGTGGCCCTGCCGCGCCAGCACCAGCGCGGCGGCCAGGCCGCCGATGCCGCCGCCGGCGACGATGAAGGAGTTCGATGCGGCCATGCGTCACGCCCTCGGGCCGGGGCCTTCGACGGCGATGCTCAGGCGCGCAGCGACCAGCGGCCGAGCGCCTCGTCGGCGCGGCCGTCGGCGCGCAGCTTGAACAGGTGCGCGCGCAGCGAACGCGCGGCCACCGGGTACATGCGTGTCGGCACGTCGGCATAGACGAGCGGCAGCAGCGCATCGATGTCACCGCCGCCGCTGGTGCGCAGCGCGTCGACCACCCTGGCCTCGCGCTGCAGGCGGTGCGCCACGGTCTTTGTCACCACCTCGTGCGGCCGGTCCATCAGGAAGCCGTGGCCCGGAGCCAGCCATTCGAGGTCGAGGTCGAGCAGCCCGCGCAGCGACTGCAGGTACGCCTGCATGTCGCCGTCGGGCGGGTTGATGACGACGGTGGAGCCCTGCATCAGATGGTCGCCGGTGAACAGCAGCCGTTCTTCCTCGAACAGGTAGCACAGGTGGTTGGAGGCGTGGCCCGGCGTGTGCACGACGCGCAGCGTGCAGCCGTCGCCGAGCGCGATGCGCTCGCCGTGCGCGAGCACGGTGTCGGGCTTGAACGATGCGTCCTGCCACTCGGGGTGGTCGGCCACGCGGCCGAACAGCGGCGCGCCGGTGGCCGCGCGCATCGCCTGCGCCGCCGGCGAGTGATCCTTGTGCGTGTGCGTGACGAGGATGCGCGTGATCGGCCCGGGCGCCGCGGCGAGCAGCGCCTGCACGTGAGCCGGTTCGTCGGGCCCGGGGTCGATCAGCGCGCACGGCCCGCCCGGCGCGCCGACGAAGTAGCTGTTGGTGCCCGGCCCGGTCATCACGCTGCCGTTGTCGGCGGTGATGCGCACGATGCGCGGCGACAGCCGCACCGCACGGCCGGGGACGAGTTCGATGCCGACGTCGCCGCGGCCGTCGGGGTCGAGGCGGCCGATCTCGGCGTAGGCCCAGTGCGTCGGCAGCACCGGGCGCATCCCCGCGGCTCCGGTGCCCAGGCGCGGCATCGTGCGCGTCACGACGCGTGGTGTCGCCGCGTAGGCGAGTGCCTCGTCGACGCTGCGCCACGCGGCCAGCGTGCGCAGCGTCTCCTCGGTCACCGTCATGAGTTTCAGCCCGCGCTGCAGCGCCTCGCCCGGCGCGAGCCACATCAGCGCAGCAGATTCGGTGTCGTCGGCGCTGGCCGGTTGCGCCGGGGGCGCGGTCGTCAGCAGAAAGCGCGTGTCGAACCGCTTGGGCCGCCCGGGCGGCGTCAGCCAGTGGCTGAAATAGTGCAGGCGGTCGGTGGCCAGCCGCCAGCCATGCTGCCGGCACAGCGCGGTGAAGTCGGCGCGGCCGGCGTGCAGTTCGCGGCGCATCGCGCGCACCGTCGGGTCGCCGAGCGCGGCGAGATCCACCCACTCGCCGCGCTGGTCCACGGCCAGCAGGACGCCGGCCTCCTCGAAGCACTCGCGGATCGCCGCGATCCAGTAATCGAGGCCGCCCGACTCGACGCCCAGCAGCACGCTCGCCCGCGCGTCGTCGAGGCCATTGCACAGGCCACAGGCCAGCTTGTCCTCGGCGTCGAGATGGCCGCCCGGGAACACCGCGGCGCCGCTGTTCTGGTCGCCCGCGCGTTCGGCGCGGCGCAGCATCAGCACCTCGAGCCCCGCGGCGCCGTCGCGCAGCACGATCAGCGATGCCGAATGCCGCAGCGCGGGCAAAGCGCCCTGCTCGCTGCCCGCGCCCGGCCGCGCGGCCAGCACCATCAGTGCGCCTCCGGAACGCGCAGCGCGCCGGCGGTACGCAGCGCCTGCACCTCGGCCGCGGTGAAGCCGGCATCGCGCAGCACCGCTTCGCCATCGCTGCCAGCCGCACCGGTTGCCTGCGGCGCCGCGGGAACGCTGCGCGAGAAGCGCGGCGCCGGCGCCGCCTGCACCACGCCGGCAACCTCGACGAAGGCCTGCCGCGCCTGCGCGTGCGCATGCGACTGCGCCTCGCGCAGCGACAGCACCGGGGCGACGCAGGCGTCGCTGCGCTCGAACTCGCGCGCCCAGTCGTCGCGGCTGCGGAGCGCGAACGCCGCCGCGATCGCGGCGCGCATCTCGGGCCACAGACGCGGGTCGTACTGGCCCTTGACGAAACGCTCGGGCAGGCCCACACGCTGCGCGAACTCGGCGAAGAACTTGGGCTCGAGCGCGCCGAGCGCGACAAAGCGGCCGTCGGCGGTGGCGTACGTCGAGTAGAACGGCGCGCCGCCGTCGAGCAGGTTGACGCCACGCCGGGCGTCGTCCCAGCGGCGCGCGGCCAGCATGCCGTGGAAGATCGACAGCAGCGACGACGCGCCATCGACCATCGCCGCGTCGACCACCTGGCCGCGCCCCGAGCGCTCGCGCTCGATCAGCGCCGCCATCACGCCGAACGCCAGGTACAGTGCGCCGCCGCCGTAGTCGCCGATCAGGTTCAGCGGCGGCACCGGCGCGCCGCCGGCCGGGCCGATCGCGTGCAGCGCGCCGGCCAGCGCGATGTAGTTGATGTCGTGGCCGGCGACCTGCGCCAGCGGCCCGCTCTGGCCGTAGCCGGTCATGCGGCCATACACCAGCCGCGGGTTGCGCGCGGCGCAGTCTTCGGGGCCGATCCCGAGGCGCTCGGCGACGCCCGGGCGCCAGCCTTCGATCAGCACGTCGGCGCCGTCGATCAGCCGCAGCGCGGCGTCGCGTCCGGCGGCCTGCTTGAGGTCGAGCGCGATCGTGCGCCGGCCGCGGCCGGTGACGTCGAAGCGCGGGTCCAACTGCACGCCCAGGCCGCTCGGCTCGACGCGGTCGATGCGAACCACGGTGGCCCCCTGGTCGGCCAGCAGCATCGCGCACATCGGCCCGGGGCCGATGCTCGCCAGTTCGATCACGCGCAATCCGGTCAGAGGCCCGCTCATGCGCGCAGTGTGCCGCACTCCACCGGCCTGCGCCGGCGCAGGGGCGTCGTTCAGCGCAGCGTGACGCGCGCGAACTTGCGCTTGCCGACCTGCACGACGAACGTGCCGGCGCCCACCTTGAGCGCCTTGTCGCTGACCACCGCCCCGTCGATGCGCACACCGCCTTGCTCGACCAGTCGCAGCGCCTCGCTGGTCGACGGCGCGAGGCGAGCCTGTTTCAGCAACTGGCCGATCGCCAGCGGTGCGCCGGCCAGCGCGACTTCGTCGATTTCGTCGGGAACGCCGCCCCCGGCGCGCAGCTCGAAGTCGCGCACCGCGCGTTCGGCAGCAGCCGCGTCGTGGAAGCGGGTGACGATCTCGCGTGCCAGCAGCACCTTGGCGTCCTTCGGGTTGCGCCCGCCTTCGACCTCGCGCTGCAGCGCCGCGATCTCGGCGCTCGAACGCAAGCTGAGCAGCTCGTACCAGCGCCACATCAGCGTGTCGCTGATCGACAGCACCTTGGCGTACATGGTGTTGGCGTCTTCCGTGATGCCGACGTAGTTGCCTTTGGATTTGGACATCTTCTCGACGCCGTCGAGGCCCTCGAGCAGCGGCATCGTCAGGATGCACTGCGGCTCCTGTCCGTACTCCTGCTGCAGGTGCCGCCCCATCAGCAGGTTGAACTTCTGGTCGGTGCCGCCGAGTTCGAGGTCGCACTTCAGTGCCACCGAGTCGTAGCCCTGCATCAGCGGGTACAGGAATTCGTGCACGCTGATCGGCGTGTTGGCCGCGAAGCGCCGCGCGAAGTCGTCGCGCTCCATCATGCGCGCCACGGTGTAGCGCGCGGCGAGCTGGATCATGCCGCGCGCGCCGAGCGGGTCGCTCCACTCGCTGTTGTAGCGGACCTCGGCGCGCTCGATGTCGAGCACCAACCGCAACTGCTCGAAGTAGGTCTTCGCGTTGGCTTCGATCTGCTCGCGCGTCAGCGGCGGCCGGGTGTTGTTGCGCCCCGACGGGTCGCCGATCATCGACGTGAAATCGCCGATCAGCGGGATCACGGTGTGCCCGAGATCCTGGAGCTGACGCATTTTCGTGAACACCACGGTGTGGCCGAGGTGCAGGTCGGGCGCGGTGGGGTCGAGCCCGAACTTGATGCGCAACGGCTGGCCGGTGGCCTCGGCGCGGGCGAGCTTGCGCAGCCAGTCGCCCTCGGGCAGCAGCTCGCTGCAACCGCGCAACGACACCGCCATCGCCTCGCGGACGGTGGCGGTGACAGGGAATTCTGGCGCGCTGGACATCGGTGCGTGGCGGCGTTGGTCGGGGTGTGCGTGGTTTTCCGCAGGTCGCCCGCAGGGCGGTCGGTATACTCGGCGCGTTACACCGGCGCCTGCAGGCGCCTGCTCACTTCGCTTGGATCTCGTCGCAGCGACTGGCAGCACGACGCGGGGGCGATTGTAGAGGCCGCGGCTTGCGGCCACGGATTCCATCCACGGTCGTCGGGCCAGCGGGGTCGATCGAACCGGGCTTTCTTTCAGGACACGGCAGTTGGCACTCGTTGAAGATGCACAGGCGATCGTGCGGCGCGCCCTGGCTGGCGCGGCGGTCGTCTTGCAGCGCCACCGGCGGCGCGTCGCCGTGGCTTCGACAGCACTGCTGGCCGGTACCGCACTGACCGCATTCGGCATCGCGCCGATGGCACCCGACGCAGCGCGGCTGCCGCGGCGCCAGATCGTCGAGACGCTCGACCCGCCGGGCTTGCCTGGGCAACTGCTGGCGCTGGCGTCGTACGACATGGTGCTGTCGCGCGCGGAGCAGACTCGCGCCGGCGACAGCGTCGAGAGCTTGCTGCGCCGCCTGGGCGTGTTCGATCCGCAACTGGCGACGTTCATGCGCGGCAACAACGACACGCGGCGGCTGTTCGAAGGGCGCGCCGGCAAGCAGGTGGAGGCGCGCGTCAGCAGCGATGGCAAGCCGCTGGAGCTGGTGGCTCGTTTCTCGCCGCCGTCGCCCGAGCTGGCGGGCACGCAGTTCACGCGCCTGACGATCCGGCGCGAAGGCGATCAATGGCGCGCCAGCAGCGAGCTGGCGTCGTTGGGCACGCAGGTGCGCGTGGCCGGCGGCACGATCGAGACCTCGCTCTTCGCGGCCACCGACGAGGCCCGGTTGAGCGACCAGATCGCGATCCAGATGGTCGAGTTGTTCTCGGGCGACATCGACTTTCATCGCGAACTGCGCCGCGGCGACACCTTCAGCGTGGTCTACGAAGCGCTGAGCGCCGACGGCCAGCCTGTCACCTGGGCCGACGAGGCCGGGCGTGTGCTGGCCGCCGAGTTCGTCAACAGCGGCAAGGTCTATCAGCTCCTGTGGTACGCCGACGACGGTGGCAAGGGCGGCTATTACGGCTTCGACGGTCGCAGCCGGCGCCGCGCGTTCCTGAGCAGCCCGGTGGCGTTTTCGCGCGTGACCTCCGGCTTCTCGATGCGCATGCATCCGATCCTCAACACCTGGCGCCGGCACGGCGGAGTCGACTACGCCGCGCCCACGGGTACCCCGGTGCGTGCGGTGGGCGACGGCTGGGTGCAGTTTGCCGGCTGGCAGAACGGCTACGGCAACGTGGTGCAGATCGCCCACGGCAACGACAAGCAGACCCTGTACGCGCACCTCAGCCGCATCGAAGTCCGCCAGGGACAGAAGATCGAGCAGGGGCAGCGCGTCGGCCTGGTCGGCGCCACGGGCTGGGCCACCGGCCCCCACCTGCATTTCGAGTTTCGCGTGCACGGCCAGCACCAGGATCCGACGCGCATCGCGCGCAGCGCAGAGCCCGCGCTCATCTCCGCCAGCCTGCGGCCACGCTTCATGGACGCCGTGCGCGCGGTGCAACAGCAGCTCGACATCGCCGAGACGCTGCGAGACTCGCCGGGCCAGGTCGAATAACCGGCCCTCGAACGCGCATCGGTGAGCGTTTACCTGGGCCTGATGTCGGGCACGTCGCTCGACGGCATCGACGCCGTCGTGGTGTCATGGCCCAATGACGACGCGCCTGCCATGCAGGTGCGCGCTCACGTCCATCAGCCGTTCGAGCCGTCGCTGCGCGAGCGGCTGCTGGGGCTCAATCAGTCGCAGCCGGGTGAACTCGAGGACGCAGCCGCGGCTGCGCTGGCGGTGGCGCAGGCATACGGCGACGCGATCGATGCCCTGCTGGCTCGCGCCAGCCTGCAGCGTGCCGAAGTGCGTGCCGCCGGCGCGCACGGCCAGACCGTTCGCCACCGCCCGCATGCCCAAGGCGGCGGGTTCAGCATCCAGTTGCTCAACGGCGCGCTGCTGGCCGAGCGATGCGGCATCGACGTGGTGTGCGATTTCCGCAGCCGCGACCTCGCTGCCGGTGGCCAGGGCGCGCCCCTGGTGCCCGCGTTCCACGCCGATCGCTTCGGCGCCGCCGGCCAGGCGCGCGCCGTGCTCAACCTGGGCGGCATCGCCAACGTGACACTGCTGCACGCCGACGGACGCGTCGGCGGCTGCGACACCGGACCGGCGAACGCGCTGCTCGACGCCTGGGCGGGCGAGCAGCTTGGCGTCCCATACGACGATCAGGGTCAGTGGGCAGCCTCGGGAAAGGTCGATCCCTTGTTGCTGCAGCGCATGCTGGCCGAGCCGTATTTCCAGCGCCCACCGCCGAAGAGCACCGGGCGCGACCTGTTCCAGTTATCGTGGCTGGAGGCACATCTGGCAACACTCGGCCGCCCCCTGGCGGCGGCCGACGTACAGGCCACGCTGGCCGAACTGACCGCGTGTTCGGTGGCCGATGCCTTGCAGCTTCACCTGCCCGACTCGCGCGAGCTGTGGGTATGTGGCGGCGGCGCGATGAATCGTCATCTGCTCGGGCGGCTCGGCCTGCGGCTTGCGGGCTGGCAAGTCCGAACCACCGATGCCCTGGGCTTACCACCACAGCAGGTGGAGGCCGTCGCCTTTGCCTGGCTGGCGCGCGAGTTCACGGCACGGCGCGCGGGCAATCGGCCCGAAGCGACCGGCGCGCGTGGGCCGCGCGTGCTGGGCTGCCTCTACCCCGTTTGACAGCGCCCCATGCAAAACGGCCGCGCAACTGCGCGGCCGTCGCGTCACGCGGGCGACTTCAGGCCGAGAAGCTCGAGCCGCAGCCGCAGGTGGTGTTGGCGTTCGGGTTCTTGATCACGAACTGCGCACCCTGCAAATCGTCTTTGTAGTCGATCTCGGCGCCTGCGAGGTACTGCAGGCTCATGGCGTCGATCAGCAGCGTCACGCCGTTCTTGGACATCTGCGTGTCGTCGTCGTTGATCGCCTCGTCGAAGGTGAAGCCGTACTGGAAGCCCGAGCAGCCGCCGCCTTGCACGAACACGCGCAGCTTGAGTTCGGGGTTGCCTTCCTCGTCGACCAGCTCCTTGACCTTCGCCGCCGCGCTGTCGGTGAAGATCAGCGGTGCGGGCATCTCCAGCTCGGTCTCGGCGGCAGCGTTCATGACGGCTCCTTCAGCGACTTGCGCAGTGTAGGCGATCGCCCGCAGCGATCGGCGGCGCAGGGTCTTCCCGATTTGGGGCCCGCTGCCGCCGGATTCAAGCGTCGTTGGACGCTGCCAGCACCAACGGTGCGCGCTCGCCGGCCTTCAGAGGACGCAGTTCGCCATCGACCTGGGCGCCCTGGTGCATCTCGAGGGCTTCGTAGCGGATATCGCCGACCACCCGCGCCTTGGGCTGCAGCTCGAGCAGGTCGTGCGACTCGATCGGCCCCTGTACTTCGCCGTTGACGATCACGTGCGCGGCGCGGACGCGGCCGACCACCTTGGCCTTCTCGCTGATCACGACCAGGCTCGGGGCACCGTCGCCCGCGACCACGTCGCCGTGGATTTCACCATCGATTCGCAGGCCGTCGCCGAAGCGGATCTCGCCGGTCAGCACCGACCCCTCGCCGATCAACGTGCGGATCGGGGGTTGCGCCTTCTTGGTATTGAACATCGTGCTCTCCAACGAACGACGAGGGCGGTGCCGCACCTCACAGGGGGACCGACTGCGTCGCCTTCACGTCCCCCGACTGGTCGAGTACCTTGACCTCCAGCGTCTTGATGACGGCCTGTTCCGGGTACTCCACCGTGCCTTCGACCCGGGCGTACTGCTTCAACAACAGCGGCTTGGCGCCGTCGATGGGCTGGCTCCACGGCTGGCCGTCGACCGTGCCCGCGAGCGTCAATTCGTAGTGCCCGCTGAATTCGCTCTTGGCCTTGCCGTTCTGCATCACGAGCATCTGATAGCGCAGCACGCCGGGTGCCCTGGCTTCGGCTTGCAGCGCCCGCACGGCGACTTTCTCGGGGCCAGAGGGCGGGAACATGCGCTCGAAGAAGGCGAGGTCGCGCTTGAGGGCCGAATGCTCGGTACCGAGTTCCTTGAGCTGCTGCGCCAGCCGCTCCTGGGTCGCACGCTCGGCCTTCAGCAGGCTGTCGGACGAGTCGGCGATGCTCTGAGCCTTGTCGCGCTGTTCGCGCAACTGTTGCACTTCGACACGCAGGCGGAGCAACTCTTCCTTGGCATCGCGCTCGAGGCCGGCGATGTCCTTGCCGAACTCGAAGGCCCACAGACCGATCGCCGCCGAGAAGCCGAACACCAGCGCGATCACCGCCCAGCGCAGCGGCCAAGGCAGGTGCCGCGCGACGATGACGCGCGGCGCGCTGATCGAGAGCCGGCGACGGTAGAGCTTCCAGCGCATGCGAGCGGCGAAGGCTTCGAAAACGAACGAGGCCGCATGGTAGCGGCCTGCGTCGGGAGCGTGGGTTTCGAAATGCCGCGTCAGCGCTTGCTGAACTGCTTGCGCCGGCGCGCACCGTGCAATCCGACCTTCTTGCGCTCGACCTCGCGGGCGTCGCGGGTCACGAAACCGGCCCGGCTCAGTTCGGTCTTGAGCGCGGTGTCGTAGTCGATCAGCGCACGCGTGATGCCGTGGCGCACCGCGCCCGCCTGACCGGACTCGCCGCCGCCGTGGACGTTGACCCGGATTTCGAACGCGCCGTCGTTGTTGGTGAGCATCAGCGGCTGCTTGACCACCATGATCGAAGTCTGGCGCCCGAAGTACTGCTCCACCGGCTTGCCGTTGACAGTGATCTCGCCCTGGCCCTTCTTCAGGAAGACCCGCGCCACCGAAGACTTGCGCCGGCCCGTGCCGTAGTTCCAATTGCCGATCATCGTCGCCCCTTCAGACCTGCAGCGCGCGCGGTTGCTGCGCGCTGTGTGGATGCGTGGCCCCGCCGTACACCTTGAGCTTCTTGATCATGGCGTAGCCCAGTGGCCCCTTGGGGAGCATGCCCTTGACGGCCTTCTGCAGCGCGCGCTCGGGGTGCTTGGCCTGCAGATCCTTGAAGTTGACCGAGTAGATGCCGCCCGGATAGCCCGAATGACGGTGGTAGAGCTTCTGCTCGGCCTTGTTGCCGGTGACGCGGATCTTGGATGCATTGACGACGATGATGAAGTCGCCGGTATCGACGTGAGGCGTATAGATGGCCTTGTGCTTGCCGCGCAATCGGAGTGCCACTTCGCTGGCAACACGTCCGAGCACCTTGTCGGTGGCGTCGAGCACAAACCACTCGTGCTTCACTTCGGCCGGTTTGGCACTGAAGGTCTTCATGAGGGTCTTTCTGCTGACAGGCGCGCCGCCCCGCGCCCGAAAACTGAGGTCGGGTGGCTCCGAGCCGACTTCCGGGGCGCTGCTTGTGCCTGCAGTCTCCCTTCGGTGCAAGGGCCCGGCGGCTCCGCCGGCGGGAAAGCCGCGAAGTATAGCCGACGCCCTCGACGAACCCGGGTTGCCGGTGAGGCTAGGCCGCTCAACCCACTTCGGCTTCTTGAGTAGACTGGGGTAAACCCTAGTTGATGCTTATGTCGCTGTTCGAAGTCCAATCCCCTCCCGCCATCCCCAGCGCCGCGGCGCCCCCGGTGCCCGGTGAGTCACCCGTCTGGGTACCGATCCGCTCGCTCGCGCCGCGCCACCGCGAACGCATCGCCCGTCACTTGCTGGCGCTTTCGGCGCGCGACCGCTACCTGCGGTTCGGCTACGCCGCATCCGACGCGCAGATCAAGAGCTATGTGGAGCGCCTCGCGTTCGAACGCGACGAGGTGCTGGGCATCTTCAACCGGCGCCTGCGGCTGCTCGCGATGGCGCACCTGGCGTATACCCCAGACGGCGGCAGCGGCGCCGAGTTCGGCGTCTCGGTGTCTGCCCGTGCGCGCGGTCGCGGCTACGGCCGGCGGCTGTTCGACCTGGCGGCGCTGCACGCGCGCAATCGCGGGGTGCAGACGTTGCTGATCCACGCGCTCAGCGAGAACGCGCCGATGCTGCGCATCGCCCGGCACGCCGGCGCCGAGGTGGTCCGCGATGGTGGCGAAGCACAAGCGCTGCTGAAGCTGCCCGGCGAGACGCTGGCGTCGGTGATGGAGGAGTTCGTCGAGTCCAGCGCCGGCGAGTGGGACTATCGCCTCAAGCAGCAGGCACGTCGCATGCGGCGGCTGAAGGAGGCTCTGTCGGCACTGGCGCAGCGGCCATGATGTCGACCTCGGCCTGGGAATCGATGATCACCGCAGTCGCGTGACTGCCACGCAGGCACGGGGGAGGCGGCGCTCGCCGCGGGGTTAACATCGCCGCCGATGCAGCAGATGCTCCCCTGGATCGTGGCCCTGGTGGCGGTGGCGGTGCTGGCACCGGCGGTGGTTTGGTTCGCACTGCGTCCGCGCGCCGCGAAGTCCGCTCCGCTGCCCAGCGAGTGGAACCTGTCGGCGCGTCCGGTCTTCAGCACCGACGAGCGGCGGGTCTACAGGCAGTTGCGCGAGGCGCTGCCGCATCACATCGTGCTGTCGAAGCTGCCACTGGTGCGTTTCTGCCAGCCCACCGACCCGCAGGAAGTGCGCTTCTGGTACGAGTTGCTGGGCGCGATCCACGTCACCTTCGCCGTCTGCAGCGCCAACGGGCGTGTGCTCGCAGCCATCGACCTCGACACCGATCGCGGCAATTCGCGCCGCGTGATGCAGATCAAGCAGGCGGTGCTCGCGGCCTGCCGCGTGCGCTACCTGCGCTGCCCGGTCGACCACATGCCGTCGATCCCCGAGCTGCAGTTGCTGGTGCCGCAGAGCGCCGCGTCGTCGCGCGGGCCTCAGCCGGCCGCGCCGCCGGTGCATCCGCGGCGCGAAGTGGCTGCCGTCACTGCGACACCCAGCCGCCGGCGCGACCGTGCGACGCTGTGGCAAGACTCGAACTTCTTCCAGGATTCGTTCTTCGCGCCCGACAACCGCAGCGAACCGAGCGGCAGCGAGTTCGGCGCGCTGGGCGGTGCCTCCGGTTCGCCCGGCGTCGAAGTGCACGAAGGGCCGCCGACCGAGCCACCCACCGAACCGCCGCCCGATGGCGGCGCCGTGGTGATCGATCAGCCGCCGCGCGCGTCGCCGGCCGCCACCCGCCACTGAACAAGCCCGTACGATGCCGGCCATGGCGGCCGCGCATGCGTACGAACGCTTGACGCCGCAGCGCGTGCTCGACGCGCTGCAGAGCGTCGGCTGGCGCGGCGACGGGCGCCTGCTGCAGTTGAATTCCTACGAGAACCGCGTGTTCCAGGTGATGCTGGAAGACGGCTCGGCGGTGGTGGCCAAGTTCTATCGCCCTGGCCGCTGGAGCGATGCCCAGATCCTCGAGGAGCATCGTTTCGCGCTGCAGCTCGCGCAACACGAGATCCCGGTGGTTGCACCGCTGCCGCTGCTGTTGCAGGACACCCCGGAGGTCGATCTGCGCCGTCTCGGCGAGCCACCGACCCTGGCTCGCTGGCTCGACGCCGAGATCGAGTTCCGCCTTTGCGTCTACCCACGCCGCGCGGGCCACGGGCCCGAACTCGATACCCCGTCGGTGCTGGCCTGGCTCGGCCGCTTCGTGGGCCGGCTGCATGAAGTGGGGGCGATCGAAGCGTTCGAGACGCGGCGTCGGCTCGACCCCGCCACCTACGGCCACCAGCCGCTGCAACGCCTGCTCGGCGGCGACTTCGTCACGGCGGGCGAACGCGAGGCCTTCGCCGCCAGCGCCCGCGCGGCGCTCGAGCTGGTCGACGCAGCCTTCGCGCGCGCAGCACCGCTGGCGACGCTGCGCCTGCACGGCGACTTCCATCCCGGCAACATCCTGTGGCGCGACGAGGGACCGCACATCGTCGACCTCGACGACTGCTGCAGCGGCCCCGCGGTGCAGGATCTGTGGATGCTGCTGTCGGGCTCGCGCGAGGAGATGCGCAGCCAGCTTTCGCACGTGCTCGAGGGCTACGGCGCGTTCAGGGACTTCGACGCCCGCGAGCTGGCATTGATCGAGCCGTTGCGCACGCTGCGCATGCTGCACCACAGCGCCTGGCTCGCCGAGCGCTGGAGCGACCCCGCGTTTCCCGCCGCATTCCCCTGGTTCGGCAGCGCCGCGTACTGGTCGCAGCAGACGCAGGGCCTGCGCGAGCAGATCGAGGCGATGCGGGAGACGCCGCTCGCGCTCTAGCCGCTCAGCCTGGGGCCGCCGCCAGCAGCTTCGTCACCCGCTGCACGTAGCCGGCGGGATCGTCGAGCTGGCCGCCTTCGGCCAGCCACGCCTGGTCGAACACGATGTGCGCCAGGTCGTCGAACGGTACGCCGTCGCCTTGCAGCCGCTGGATCAGCGCATGCTGCGGGTTGATCTCGAGGATCGGCTGCGGCTTCGGCGCATCCTGCCCCGCCTGCTTCAGCAGGCGCGCCAGGTGCGCACTCATGTCGCCTTCCTCGACCACCAGGCAAGCCGGCGAATCGACGAGCCGCGTGGTGACGCGGACGTCCTTGGCGCGGTCCTTCAGCGTCACCTTGAGCCGCTCGAGCAGCGGCTTGGCCTGCTCGGCCGCGGCATCGGCCTGCTTCTTCTCTTCTTCGTCCTGCAGCGCACCGAGATCGACCGCGCCCTTGGCGACGCTTTGCAGCGCGTGTCCTTCGAACTCATACAGGTGCGACAGCATCCACTCGTCGACGCGGTCGGTCAGCAACAGCACCTCGATGCCCTTCTTGCGGAAGATCTCGAGCTGCGGGCTCGATTTCGCGGCCGCCGCGGTGTCGGCGGTGATGTAGTAGATCGGCTGCTGGCCTTCCTTCATGCGCTTGACGTAGTCGGCGAACGACACGCCCTCGTCGGCGTGGGTCGACGCGAAGCGCAGCAGCTTGGCCAGGCGCTCGCGGTTGGCGTGGTCTTCGCCGACGCCCTCTTTCATCACCGCGCCGAACGCCGCCCAGAAGCGCTGGTACTTGGCCTTGTCGTCGGCGCTGTCGCTGTCGGCCAGGCCTTCGAGCATCGACAGCACGCGCTTGGTGCTGCCCTCGCGGATCGCCTTGACGTCGCGGCTTTCCTGCAGCAGTTCGCGGCTGACGTTGAGCGGCAGGTCGCTCGAGTCGATGACGCCCTTGACGAAGCGCAGGTACACCGGCATCAGCGCCTCGGCGTCGTCCATGATGAACACGCGCTTGACGTACAGCTTGACGCCGCCGCGCTTGTCGCGGTTCCACAGATCGAACGGCGCCTTCGCCGGGATGTACAGCAGCTGCGTGTACTCGCTGCGGCCCTCGACGCGGTTGTGCGTGTAGGCCAGCGGCGGCTCGCTGTCGTAGCTGAGCTGCTTGTAGAACTCCTGGTACTGCGCGTCGGTGATCTCGCCCTTCGGCCGCGTCCACAGCGCCGCCGCCTTGTTGACGGTTTCCCACTCGTCGGTGAGCACCTGCTCCTTCTTGTCTTCGTCCCACTTCTCCTTGCGCATCAGGATCGGCAGCGAGATGTGGTCGGAGTAGCGCGAGACGATCGACTTCAGCTTCCACGGCCGCAGGAAATCCTCCTCGCCGTCGCGCAGGTGCAGGATCACGTCGGTGCCGCGCGCGGCCTTCTCGATCGCCTCGACCTCGAAGTCGCCGACGCCCTCGCTGCTCCAGCGCACGCCTTGCGCGGCGGGCAGGCCGGCGCGGCGCGTCTCGACGGTGATGCGATCGGCGACGATGAAGCCCGAGTAGAAACCGACGCCGAACTGGCCGATCAGGTTGGCGTCGCGCTTGTGTTCGCCTTCGAGCTTGGCCATGAACTCGCGGGTGCCGCTCTTGGCGATCGTGCCCAGGTGCTCGACCGCCTCGCTCTCGCTCATGCCGATGCCGTTGTCGCGGATGGTCAGCGTCTTGGCCTGCGCGTCGTAGAGCACGCGCACGTCGAGGTTGGGGGCGTCCTCGTACAGATCGTTGTGGTCCAGCGCCTCGAAGCGCAGCTTGTCGCAGGCGTCGGAAGCGTTGGAGATCAGCTCGCGCAGGAAGATCTCCTTGTTCGAGTACAGCGAGTGCGTCACCAGGTGCAGGATCTGCTTGACCTCGGCCTGGAAGGAATGGGTCTGTTTGCTCATGGGGCTCAAGGGTTGTTGGCAGGCGCCGGCAGCGCCGCGGCGGAGCACGTGGGGTCGACGCAGTGAACCTTCAAGGGCAAACCCCCTCGTAGCCGTGCGGATTGCAGGTAGGCTCGCGTTGCCCGGGCCGGGCATGCAAGATGCGCGTCCGCCGCCGGCTCCCCCCAACCGATGCACCACCAGATCGTCGACTGGTTCACCGCCTTGATGCGCACCCCGCTGGCCGGGCTGCGCGGCGCCGACCCGGTGCTCGGCCTGGCCGTCGTGGTGCTGGCGGCGCTGGTGCTGGCGAGCCTGCTGCACCGGCGCGCGCGTCTGCCGCGGCTGCTGGGCTACCTGCTGGTCGGCGCGCTGGCCAGCCCGGTCGTGCTCGGCCTGCTGCAACGCACCGACATCGATCCGTGGAAACCCCTGATCGACCTGGCCGTCGCCGCGCTGGTGTTCGAACTCGGCACGCGGCTGCGGCCGCGCTGGCTGCTCGACAACCCGTGGCTTGCCGCCAGCAGCGCGCTCGAGGCAGCGGCCGCCGGCATCGTGGTGTGGTTCGCGCTGGTGGCGCTCGGTGCGCCGCGGGCCAGCGCAGCGGCCGCGGCCGCCTGTGCGGCGGCCACTTCGCCGGTCATCACGATGGCGGCGTTCCTCGAGGCACGACCGCGCGGCCAGGTGGCCGAGCGGTTGCTGATGCTGAGCGCCATCAACAGCGTGCTGGCGATCCTGGCGATCAAGCTGTGGCCGGTGCTGGCGCAGTCGCGGGGGCTCTCCGAGATGGAGTCGCTGAGCCTGCTGGCCGGCGCCAGCGTGGTGATCTTCGGCTCGCTGCTGCTCGGGCTGGCGTGCGGCGTCGTGCTCGACCGCCTCGGGCGGCTGCACGACGAGGCCGCGACGATGCCGGTGCTGCAGCTTGCACTGGTGATCCTGGCCGCGCTGCTGGCCAGCGCGTGGGGACTGTCGCCGTTCATCGCGCTGCTGGTCGCAGGCATGACCGCACGCTCGCGCATGCGCCACCGGCTGACCGTGCAGCCCTACCTCGGCAGTGCCGGCGCCGCGCTGACGGTGCTGCTGTTCGTCAGCTTCGGCGTGCTGTCGACCCTGCACGACTGGCACGCGCTGTGGCCCTGGGTGGTGGCGATCGTGCTGGCGCGCCTGCTCGGCAAGGGCGCCGCGGTGTTCGCCACCGCGCGCCCGAGCGGCCTGTCGTGGCGCCAGGCGACCGCGCTGACGCTGGCGCTGCAGCCGATGAGCAGCCTGTCGGTGCTGCTGGTGGGCGACTCCTTCGGCTGGCGCGGGCCGCTGCCGGGGGCCGACCCGGCGGTGATCCAGGCGCTGCTGATCGCCACCACGCTGATGCAGCTCAGCGGCCCGTTGTGGACCCTGTGGCCGCTGAAGCACCTGGTCGGCGAAACGGTCGACGACGACCAACCTGCGCGCGGGCGTTGAACCATGGCCCTCGAAGCATTCGCTGCCTCGCAACCGCTGACGCTCGGCGTCGAGCTCGAACTGCAGCTGCTCGACACGCACGACTTCGACCTCACGCCGCGCGCCGAGGACCTGCTGCGCGAACTCGCCGGCCACAGCGGCGACTGGGATGTCAAACCCGAGATCACGCGCAGCATGATCGAGATCGGCACCTCGATCCAGCGCGCGTACGCGCCGTTGCGCGACGAGCTGCGCGACCTGCGCGCGCAGATGTCGCGCGCCGCGCGCAAGGTCAACATCGCGATCTCCGGCGGCGGCACGCACGCCTACCAGCACTGGAGCGCGCAGCAGATCTTCCCGACCGAGCGCTTCCGCTACATCAGCGAGCTGTACGGCTACCTCGCCAAGCAGTTCACCGTGTTCGGCCAGCACGTGCACGTGGGCGTGCCCAGCGGCGACGACGCGCTGTGGCTGCTGCACGCGCTGTCGCGCTACGTGCCGCACTTCATCGCGCTGGCCGCCTCGTCACCCTACGTGCAGGGCGAGGACACCGGGTTCCATTCGGCGCGGCTGAATTCGGTGTTCGCGTTCCCGCTGTCGGGCCGCGCGCCGTTCGTGCTGACCTGGGAGGGCTTCGGCGAGTTCTTCGACAAGATGACGAGCACCGGCGTCGTGCAGTCGATGAAGGACTTCTACTGGGACATCCGGCCCAAGCCCGAGTACGGTACCATCGAGCTGCGCGTGTGCGATACGCCGCTGTCGGTGGACAAGGCCGCCGCGCTGGCGTGCTACCTGCAAAGCCTGTGCCGCTTCCTGCGCGAAGAGCGCCCGTTCGAGCCCGCCGAGGACGACTACCTCGTCTACACCTTCAACCGCTTCCAGGCCTGCCGCTTCGGCCTCGACGGCGAAGTGGTCGACCCGAAGACCAAGCAGCGCAGCAAACTGCGCGACGACATCATCCGCACGCTGGCGCGCATCGAGCCGCACGCGCTCGACCTGCAGGCGCTCGACGCCTGCAACCTGATCCGCGAATCGCTCACCGAGGGCAACGACGCCACCTGGATGCGGCGCCGGCGCAGCGAGCACCCGCCGATGGCCGCGCTGGTGGAGGCCGCCGCCGCACGCTGGATGACCGGTTGAACGCGCGCCGCCGCCGCTGCGGCGGCCCAGCCCTCCGCAGCTTGCGTGCGCGGCTTCTCGCTACAAGTCGGTGCGGATGCGCCACAGCTCCGGGAACAGCGTGACGTCGAGCATTTTGCGCAGGTAGCCCACGCCGCTGGTGCCGCCGGTGCCGCGCTTGAAGCCGATGATGCGTTCGACCGTCGTCACGTGGCGGAAGCGCCAGAGCCGGAACGCGTCCTCCAGGTCGACCAGTTCCTCGCCGAGCTGGTAGAGATCCCAGTGCGACTCGGGGCGGCGGTACACCGCGAGCCACGCCTGCGCCACCTGCTCGTCGGCCGCGTAGGGCTGCGTCCAGTCGCGCTGCGCGTGGCTGGCGGGCACCGGCAGGCCGCGGCGCGCCAGCAGCCGCAGCGCCTCGTCGTACAGCGACGGCGCGCGCCAGGCGGCATCGACCATCGCGAAGCGCGCGGGGTGTCGCTCGTGCACCTTCAGCATCGCGGCGTTCTTGTTGCCCATCATGAATTCGATGCAGCGGTACTGCCAGCTCTGGAAACCGCTGCTCGAGCTGAGGTAAGGCCGGATCGCCGAGTACTCGGGCGGCGTCATCGTCGCCAGCACGTCCCACGCGTGCACCAGTTGCTCCATGATGCGGCTGACGCGCGCCAGCATCTTGAACGCCGGCGCCAGGTCGTCGGCGGCGACGCGCTCGACCGCCGCGCGCAGTTCGTGCAGCATCAGCTTCATCCACAGCTCGCTGGTCTGGTGCTGCACGATGAACAACATCTCGTTGTGGTCGGGCGACAGCGGATGCTGCGCCGCCAGCACCACATCGAGGTGCAGGTAATCGCCGTAGGTCATCTCGTCACGCTCGCGCGCGACCGCGTCGGGGCGGGAATCCATCGGCAACTCCTTCGATTTCGCTACGGGCCACGTCGCACTGTAGCGACGCTGCGGCGGCGGCCGACGGGCGGCTTGCTATTCTCCGCGCGACATGGCTGTCGAACTCGATCCGCTGCGGTGGCCCGTGCGCACCTTGTCGGCGGCGTGGCAGCGTGCCTCGCAGGCGCTGCAGCGACGCACGGCCAACCTGAGCCCGGTGGCGCGCGCCATGCTGTGGGCCGTGGCTGCCGGCACGTTCTTCTCGCTGCTCAACGCGCTGCTGCGCGCGCTGGCACTCGCCGTCGACCCCTTCCAGGCACAGTTCCTGCGCTACTTCTTCGGCCTGGTCGTGCTGTTGCCGATCGTCTGGCACCGCGGCGTCGCGGCGTACCGCCCGCGCCACATCGGCGGCCAGTTCGTGCGCGGCGCCGCGCACACGTTCGGGCTGTGCCTGTGGTTCACGGCGCTGCCGAAAGTCCCGCTGGCCGACATGACGGCGATCGGCTTCACCGCGCCGATCTTCATCCTGATCGGCGCCAGGTTCGCGTTCGACGAGCCGATGCGCTGGGAGCGCTGGGTCGCCACGTTCGCCGGACTGGCCGGCGTGCTGATCGTCGTCGGACCCACGCTGTCGGGCAGCGCCGGGCTGTACCACCTGGTGATGCTCGCTTCGGCGCCGGTGTTCGCGGCGTCGTTCCTGATCACCAAGGCACTGACGCGCTACGAGACGACGGGCACGATCCTGTTGTGGCAGTCGATCAGCGTGGCCGCGCTCAGCCTGCCGCTGGCGCTGTGGAGCTGGCAGCCGCTCGGCATCGGGCAGTGGCTCGGCTTCGCGCTGAGCGGTGCGCTCGGCAGCGCGGGCCACTACTGCCTGACGCGCTCGTTCACCCGCGCCGACATCTCGGCGACGCAATCCGTGAAGTTCCTCGACCTGGTGTGGTCGGCGCTGCTCGGCGTCGTGCTGTTCGCCGATGTGCCGAGCGGCACCACGCTGGCCGGCGGCGCGCTGATCTGCGCAGCCACGGTGTGGCTGGCGCGGCGCGAAGCGCATCCGGGGCGGCAAGCTGCGCTGCCGTCGTGAACGCTCGTTGGTGGCCTGGGGCGGAATCGAACCACCGACACGCGGATTTTCAGTCCGCTGCTCTACCAACTGAGCTACCAGGCCCCTGGGCTTGCGCCTGCGCTCGGGCTTTGTGACCCCCCGCGCGAGGGAGCGCGATTATAGCGGCGGGGCCTCGTCAGACCGTCGTGCCGCGCTTGTTGCGCGACAGGTCGACGCCGAGCTGCTTGAGCTTGCGGTACAGGTGCGTGCGCTCGAGGCCGGTCTTCTCGGCCACGCGCGTCATCGAGCCGTTTTCCTTGGCGAGGTGGAATTCGAAGTAGCACTTCTCGAACGAGTCGCGCGCCTCGCGCAGCGGGCGGTCGAGGTCGAACGATTGCTCGGCCTGCGGGCCCACCGGCAGCGGCGCCAGCATCGGCGCGACCCCGGCGCCGGGCATCGGCGCATCGTGCAGCAGCGCCGACTCCATGCGATAGACGGTGGCGCCGTTGCCCGCGGGGGTCGCGGCACGCGGCGCCGGCTTGGTCAGCGACTGCTCCACCGCGCGCAGCAGCTTCTGCAGCGTGACCGGTTTCTCCAGGAAGGCCGAGGCGCCGAACTTGGTGGCCTCGACCGCGGTGTCGATGGTGCCGTGCCCGCTCATCATGATCACCGGCATCGTCAGCAGGCCCGAGGCGCCCCACTCCTTGAGCAGCGTGATGCCGTCGACGTCGGGCATCCAGATGTCGAGCAGCACGAGGTCGGGGCGCATGCGCTCGCGGACCGCGCGCGCCTCGGCGGCGTTCTCGGCAAGCTCGACCGCATGGCCTTCGTCGGAGAGGATGTCGGACAACAGGCCGCGGATGCCCAGCTCGTCGTCGACCACCAGAATCGTTGCCATCGATGCCTTCAGTGCACCTGCGTTGCCGCTCCGCCTGCGCCCGGCAGCCCGCCGGCGGCGCTCGGCGATAGAGGGCTCAGGCGTGAAAATGATAACGAAACTTGGGCCCCTGCGACGCCCCCGCCCGCATCGTCTTCGCGGCGCAGGTTCCCGAGCCGTACCCGCGCGCCGTGCTCGTCGGCGATCTTGCGCACCACCGCGAGGCCGAGGCCGGTGCCTTTGGGCTTGGTGGTCACGTACGGCTCGAAGGCGCGGCGCAGCACCTTGTCGGCGAAGCCCGGGCCGTTGTCACTCACCGAAAGGCGTACCGCACGCGCGTCGTCGTCGTGGCCGTGAGCGTACTCGGTGCGCACCGCCACCTTGCCGTCGGGCCGCTCGGCCACCGCATCGAGCGCGTTCTGCAGCAGGTTGTGGATCACCTGGCGCAACTGCGTGGCGTCGCCCATGATCGGCGGCAGGTCGGTGCCGAGCTGTGCCGCCAGCCGCCCCTGCTCCTGTGCCTGGCCGTACAGCGCCAACACCTCGAGCACCACGGTGTTCAGCTCCAGCGGCTCGAGCCGCGCCGCCGGCAGGCGCGCGTAGTCGCGGAACTCGTCGACGAGCTGCTTCATCGCCTGCACCTGCGCGACGATGGTGCCTACGGAGCGCTCGAGCAGCGCGCGTTCGCCGCCGCTCAGCGCGGGCTCCAGGCGCTGCTGCAGGCGCTCGGCAGAAAGCTGGATCGGCATCAGCGGGTTCTTGATCTCGTGCGCGAGGCGCCGCGCCACTTCGGCCCAGGCGATCGAGCGCTGCGCCGACACCACCTCGGTGATGTCGTCGAACACCATCAGCGGCGCCTCGTTGGGCAGCACCGCGCCACGCACCAGCAGGTTCAGACTCGTCTGCTCGTCGACGCGCAGCTCGAAGGCGTCCTGCCAGTGGTCGCGCTCGCCGGGCTCCGGGCTCGCGGCGTGCAGCTCGAAGCGCTGCCACACCTTGTGCGCGAACTCCGTCAGCCGCGGCACCTCGTCGAGCGACCGCCCGAGATAGACCGACAGCGGCTGCCGCAGGATGCGCGTCGCGCCCGGGTTCACGGTGTCGATGCGGCGCTGGCGGTCGAACACGATGACCCCTGCGCTGAGCGAATCGAGAATCGTCTGCAGCCGCGTGCGAGCGGCCTCCAGTTGCGCCACCCCCCGGTCCACCTGCTCGCGGGCGTCGGCGAGCTGCTCGGTCATGCGCGCGAAGGCGCGCGTCAGGCCGCCCAGTTCGTCGCGCGACGCGAACACCGGCTTGGCCTTCAAGTCGCCCTCGGCGACCTCGCGCACGCCCTCGGCCAGCACCAGCAGCGGTCGCGCGATCTGGTTGCCGAGGATCGCCGCCACCAGCACCGCGCCGAACACCGCCAGCACCAGCGCCAGCGTCAGCGTGCCGATGTACATGCGCCGCAGCGCGCCCTGCGCGATCGCGCGGCGCTGGTACTCGCGGTAGGCGTTCTGCACCGCCAGCGCGTTGGCCACCAACTGCGGCGGCACGAGCTGCGTGACGTAGAGGAAGCGGTCCTCGCGTGTCGTCAGGCTGATCTCGTTGCTCGGCAGCAGCGCCAGCGCACGCACACGCACCGGGGGCCGCGTCTCGCCCGGCTTGGGTTCGTCGTCGAGCCCTTCGAACTGGCTCACGGCGCCGGCGGCGCGCGCCTGCCGCAGCATCGCCGCGGGCGGCCGCTGCAGCACGATCGGTCCGGGCTGCGCGCTGGCGGCGGCCAGCACCTGACCATTGGCGCCCACCAGCATCACCTCGCGCGCCTCGAGCTGCTCGCGCAGCCGCTCGAGCGTCAGCGGACCGTTGGTGCGGCTGTCGGCCAGCCGCTCCGCAGCCAGCTTCGTCTTGGACGCGAGATCGGCTCCCAGCGCGTCGAGCGTGCCGCGGCCGAGCGTCAGGCCGGCGTCGAGCGCGCCGGCCACCTGGGCGTCGAACCAGGTCTCGATGCTGCGCGACACGAACTGCACCGACACCGTGTAGACCAGCACGCCCGGCACCACGCCGACGACGGCGAAGATGCCGGCCAGCTTGAGCAGCAGCCGGCTGCCGAACTTGCCGCTGCGCAGCCACACCACCAGCCGGGTGGCGGCGATCGCGATCACCACCAGCAGCGCCGCGGCGACGACCAGGTTGACCCAGAACAGCCAGACGAAGTTGCGCTCGAAGAGGTCGCGCTCGCTGGTCATCGACAGCATGAAGGCGATCACCAGCGCCGCGCCGATCAGCACCAGCGCCGAGACCAGCAGCGCCCAGCGCAGCGACTTGCTCATGCGCTGGGCCTTCACTGGCGCACCGCGTCGATCAGTGCGCCGTCGACCTTCAGCACGCGCGACACGCCGAGCGACCACTCGTTGCCAATGCCGATCTGCAGCGGCTGCGGCAGCTTCGACGCGTCGAGGCGGAAGCTGAATTCGACGTAGTAGCGCTGCCCGCTCTCGAGCTGCGACGCATCGGCCAGCCGCCAGCCGCTGACGCTCGAGATCACCGCCAGCGCCTCGCCGAGCGCCGGATAGGTCTGCCCCAGCGCACCGAGGCCGACGCGCCAGTTGCCGGTGAGCGGCTGGTACGACAGGCGGTAGCTGCGCGACACCTCCGACACCCGTTCGTCGCGCCAGTACCAGCGTGCGCGAAACAGCGTGGCATCGACATCGAAGTACATCGGCACGCCGCGCTGCAAGGCGTCTTCGACGGCACGCGAGAGCGTCACGCGGGCGCTGAACTCCAGCGTCAGCACGCCGTCGGCCGGCCGCACCTGCAGCGTGTTCAGCTCGACACCCTGGGCCTGCGCATCGTGCGCAAGGCCCGCAGCCAGCACCAGGCAGGCCGCAAACCACCAGCGCGCGAGCACGCGCCGCACCGGGCGCGCGACCCAGGCCGCGCGCGGTGTCTGACGGACTGTCGTCGCGCGGCGCATGGAACGGCGGAAACTACGACGCAGGCTTGCGGATCAAGGCGTAGAAGAACCCGTCACCGACGACGGATCCGGAACGGTCGAACCCATTTTCCGGCAGCGGCAGCAGGTGACCGGGAGCCACCGGGTCAGCCAGCGCACCGTCGGCTCGATGACGTTGCAAAAAAGCGTCGATCTGCTGCGCGCCTTCGACACGAAAGATCGAGCAGGTCACGTACAGCAACACGCCGCCCGCGGCCACCGTAGGCCACAGCGCGTCGAGCAGCTCGCCCTGGGCGCGCGCCAGCGTCGCCAAGTCCTGCGCGCGGCGCAGCCAGCGAACGTCGGGGTGACGGCGCACGATGCCCGACGCGCTGCACGGCGCATCGAGCAGCACCGCATCGAACGGGCGCCCGTCCCACCAGGCGGCGACCTGGCGCGCGTCGGCGCAAACCAGCCGGGCCCGCCGTTGCAGCCGCTGCAGGGTCTGCTGCACGCGCTGCAGCCGCGCGGCATCGACGTCGAGCGCCGTCAGATCGAGATCGGCCAGTTCGAGCAGGTGCGCGCTCTTGCCCCCAGGCGCCGCGCAGGCGTCGAGCACGCGCGCGCCTGGCGGCAACGGCCGCTGCAGCAGCAGCGGCGCCGCACGCTGCGCCGCCAGGTCCTGCACCGACACGTCGCCTTCGGCGAAGCCGGGCAACTGCGCCACCGCGCATGGCGCGGGCAGCCACACCGCGTGCGGCCCCACCGCCTGCGCTGCGCGTCCGT